>NZ_DOED01000035.1:0-37245 GCF_003524185.1 Culturomica sp. | reverse complement strand
TTTCGGGGTTCAGTTCAAAATCAGCCGGTTTTCTTTTTATCAACAGTATACCATAACCGACCGGGAAATCCTTCCGTTCCCGATCAATTCAGGATGTCGGTAAAAGAAAGACCCCGAAAATCAGGTACAACAACATCCGCCTTATCTGCAATTTTCTCTGCCGGATTCGAGGTCGCCAAACCGACAACTTTCATTTCAGCCCTTCGTCCGGCTTCCAAACCTGAAAACGAATCCTCAAACACAACACACTCCTCTTTCTTCATTCCCAATTCCCGGGCTGCCAGCAAATAACATTCCGGATCCGGCTTGGAACGGGTGATTTTATCGGCAGTGATAATAACATCGAAAACCTTTTTCACCTCGGGATGCAAACGATATACATTCTGCATCTTCAAATCATTGGAACTGGTAACAATGGCCAGCTTTACACCCTGTTCTTTTAATCCGAGAATAAACTCCCGGGCTCCGGGTATATATTCGATCACCATTTCTTGCTCAAAGCGGCTGAGCCTCTTTATTACCTCATCTGCTTGTTTTTGATCGGGAAAATACCGATCCAAAATCTCTTTCAGAGTGCGTCCTTTTATACAGGCACTAAAATCAGAACTTTCCTGCAATAACTTTCCCTCTTCACTCCAAAATTGAGTATATTGTCCTTCTGTATCGAAAATCACCCCATCCAAATCAAATAATCCGGCTTTCTTCTTCATAGCTTCATTTTTAATTACCAAGTCTTGTATTTATCGGACATCATTTTTATGCCCTTGTTTCATTCGTCCCTCGAAATTACAAAAAATCCTTTTTCTCACCGCCTTTTCGGGCTTTAAAGGCTTAAAAATCTACGCGAACGTTTTATAGCGTCCGAAAACGGGAAAACCGTTCCGGAAGAGCAGGCGGCATAACCGGTCAAAAACAGACAGCTATTTTGATTTCCGGCTCTTTTTCTTTACGGAAAAGATTGTACATTCAATTTAAAACCGTAAGTCAAAAATCTATAATCTAAAATCAGCCTTTCCTTTATGTCATTTTGCCACCCCTATTTTTTCGTTCTTTTGCCTTTGATATGGTAAAATTGTGGTATTTTTGCAGCCGGTATCAAGAAAAGAAACAATGATGCAGGAATATCTGAAACACCCGGTTTTTAAATTATTGTCTGAAATTGCTGAAGAAAAAGGAATTGAAACATACGTTATCGGAGGTTTTGTCAGAGATATTCTGTTGCATCGTCCTTCCAAGGACATCGATATCGTAGTACACGGCAACGGCATTGCCTTAGCCGAAGCTGCCGCCAAACGACTGGGAAACCTAACGGTATCGGTATTCAAAAATTTCGGTACGGCCATGTTCCGTTATAAAGGAATGGAAATTGAATTTGTCGGAGCCCGCAGAGAATCCTACCGGGCCGATTCCCGGAAACCGATTGTCGAAGAAGGTTCCATAGAAGATGATCAACGACGGCGGGATTTTACGATCAATGCATTAGCCATTTCATTGAACCGGGAAAATTACGGCAGCCTTATAGACCCGTTCGGTGGTTTACAACACCTGGAAGAAGGCCTGATCAAAACACCGCTAGAGCCGGGAATCACATTTTCCGACGATCCGCTACGCATGATGCGAGCCATCCGCTTTGCCTCCCAACTTCACTTCAAGATCGAAGACCGCACATTTCAAGCAATCGCTCAAAATAAAGAACGTCTCCGCATCGTCTCTAAGGAAAGGATTATTGACGAATTCAATAAGATCATGCTCTCTCCGATCCCGTCAAAAGGTATCTACTTACTGGATGAAGCAGGCCTATTGGAGCAGTTTTTCCCGGAATTGTCGGCCTTGAAAGGCATAGATACCGTCAATGGTATAGGTCATAAAGACAATTTCCACCATACACTTACAGTACTCGATACCCTGTCGCTCCATACCGATAATCTGTGGCTGCGCTGGGCAGCCCTTTTACACGACATTGCCAAACCGGTTACCAAAAAGTTTGTTCAGGGACAAGGCTGGACATTTTACGGCCACAATTACATCGGCGAACGGATGGTGGGCAAAATATTCAATCGCCTGAAATTGCCGCAGAACGAAAAGATGAAATATGTACAAAAGCTGGTTAATTTGCATATGCGCCCGATTGTTCTTTCGGAAGATATCGTTACCGACTCGGCAGTTCGGCGGCTTCTTTTCGATGCGGGTGATGATATCGACGATCTGATGACTCTGGCAGAAGCCGACATCACTTCTAAAAATGAAGAAAAAGTAAAACGCTTTCTGCAAAACTTCCGGATTGTCCGGCAAAAACTAAAAGAAGTAGAAGAAAAAGATTCCGTCCGGAATTTCCAACCGCCGATCAGCGGAGAAGAAATTATAGCAACCTTCAATCTTCCTCCCTGCCGGACTATCGGCGATATAAAAAATGCCATCAAAGAAGCAATTCTCGATGGCGTTATATCGAATAATTACGAGGAAGCACGCGAATATATGTTCCGGATTGCACCCCAATTCCTGGAAAAGAAACCCGAACAATAACGGAACGGTTATCCCTTCGCAAATTTAGGAACGACCAACTTCAGTACTCCTTTGTGAATTTTCAACTGTACCGGAGCATTCATAAAAGCCGCCTCCCCGTCAATATGCACTTTGTGAATATCTCCTTCAATCAAAGCCTCTTCACAACGGAATTCTTTGTAAAGACTCAATTTATCCACCCGGGCATTCATAAAGAAAAACAAAAACAAAAGTACATTCCACCATTGGGGACGTTTCAACAGGCATACATTCATCAACCCATCCCTCAAAGAAGCATGCGGTGCAATACAGGCATTATTTCCAAACTGAGAACTGTTGGCAAAACTGAGAATAAAACAGGTTTCTTCCACCGTTTGCCCATTACAGGTAATCCGGTATTTTTTCGAAGAATAATTAAACCACATCTTCAACCCGGCATAAATGTATGAAAAAACACCCCGCAGTTTCTGACGATTGAATTCATGTGCAACTTCCGCATCAAAACCGACACCACTCACATTCAAGGAATATTCTCCGTTTATCTCCATAACATCCACCTGCGAACAAGTTCCGCAAAGCACCTGTCTCAAAGCTTTTTTTAATGAAGTTGAATATCCCAGATGCCGTGCAAACCCATTGCCGCTACCAATAGATACGATACCGAATATGAGATCACTCCCCATTAACGAAGTTCCTACCTCATTGACAGTTCCATCTCCCCCGACAGCCACGACATGGGTATATTGCCCGCTTTTCCGGACATCGGCAACAATTTCACGGGCATGACCGGCATATTCGGTAAATTTTATATCGTAATCGATATCCCGGTATTCAGCCAATTCTTTAATCTTTTTCGGTAATTTTTTACCCGCCCCGTAACCGGAAACAGGATTCACCACAAATAACAGACGCATAATAATAACCTGAATAAAATTCTTTATATAACCGGCATTCGGTCTATATCCTCCAAATATCGATACTATTTCGTCAACAGACGAAATTAAAATTTCCAATCAAAGCTTTCGACCGTCCCCACAAATTTTACTTTCCGATTCCGTAATAAACATACCCGAATTCTTTCATTTGATCGGGACTGTATATATTCCGTCCGTCAAAGATAATCTTTTCCCTCAAAGCCTTCTCTATATATGTAAACTTAGGAACTTTAAACTCCTGCCATTCCGTCACCACAATCATAGCATCGGCTCCTTGCAAAGCCTCGTACATATTCCGGGCATATCCGATACGGTCACCGATGCGACGGCGCGCCTCATCCATTGCCACCGGATCGAACGCACAAACCGTAGCTCCGGCTTCAAGCAATTTATCAATCAAGACCAAAGAAGGAGCCTCGCGCATATCGTCCGTGGCGGGTTTAAAAGACAATCCCCACATTCCGAAATGTTTTCCCCGTATATGACCGCCATAGTGCTTCATGATCTTAGTAAACAACACTTCTTTCTGTCTTTCGTTTACCCGCTCTACAGCTTCCAGCACCTCCATACTATACCCATATTCCTTCCCCGTTTTTATCAAAGCCTTCACATCTTTCGGAAAACAGGACCCCCCGTATCCGCAACCGGCATTCAGAAATTTCTTGCCGATCCGGGTATCGCTGCCTATCCCCCGTTTTACGGCACTTACATCCGCTCCGACAATCTCACAAAGATTAGCAATGTCATTCATAAAAGAAATACGGGTCGCCAACATGGAATTCGCAGCATATTTAGTCATTTCTGCCGATGGTATATCCATAAAAAAAATCGAGGTATTGTTCAAAAGAAAAGCATGATACAAACGTTCCATCGTCTTTTGGGCCCGATCCGATTCAACGCCGATAACGATACGGTCGGGAGACATAAAGTCATTTACAGCATCTCCTTCTTTCAAAAATTCCGGATTGGAAGCAACGTCAAATTCCACATCCGATCCCCGTTTTCTCAACTCTTCCGTAATGGTATCTTTAACTTTCCGGTTGGTCCCGACCGGAACGGTAGATTTTGTAACAATAACGGCATAATGATCCAACAACTGTCCGATTTCACGGGCAACCCCTAAAACATAACGCAGGTCGGCACTACCGTCTTCATCCGGAGGCGTACCGACCGCAATGAATACGGCATCGGCATCTATCAAAGCTTCCTGTAGGGAAACAGTAAAAAATAAACGTTCATCCATACGGTTCTTTACCACCAACTCAGCAAGTCCGGGCTCATAAATAGGAATCCCTCCCTTATTCAACAACTCTATTTTCGTTGCATCCACATCCACACAGGTAACCGTAACCCCGGTCTCCGCCAGACAAGTGCCTGATACCAAACCGACATACCCCGTACCGACAACAGCGATTCTCATACCTTCAATTTATTTTAATTTACCTCCCGGGGATACTCTATCCCCTTCTTTATGATATCTCACCGTCCACAGCAAGATATAAAACGAACAAAAATATAAAAAATAAAAACAGGAGAAAATATATGCACAGTTTATTATTGTTCTAACTTTGTAACATGGTAAACTACTAAATATCCTTAATTATGAGGCAACAGCATCTACTTTATTACAGCTTATTCCTGCTGATAGGACTATTAAACGCCTGCGGTTCCCAGGAAACAACGGACAAAGAAGCATTCAGTAAATACATTTACGGTCATACTTCAGGAACGATCGTATCCGATAGTCCCGTTGAAATCTATCTGGAAAAAAGTGTAAATCCGGATGTTAAAACAGGAGAAACATTGCCTGCTAAACTACTGAAAATATCTCCGGACATAAAGGGACAACTGATCCTAAAAGACGAACGTACATTAGAATTTACACCGGAAGAACGATTTAAAAACGGTGAAGAATACACCTTCAAATTACATCTAGGCAGTCTGATGGATGTCCCTCAAAAATTCCAATATTACACATTCAAAGTCAAAGTCGTAGATTTAAAAGCATCTTATTCCTCCGGTACCCTTACCACAGGAGAAGCCAACGATACATTGACTTACGAAGCTTCATTAATCACTTCCGATTTTATGGAAAATGAAGAAATCGAAAAACAGGTATCAGCCCGTCTAAGTGACCGTGAAATACCGATTATATGGGAACACAACGGAAATACCCATTATTTCAAAATTCCGGATATCGGCAAAACTGAATCCCCGCAGGAGTTACAACTCTCTTTCGGCAAAAAAATTGTCAACGGTACTGAAACGACAATTAAAATTCCGGGAAAAAGTGAATTCTCCGTACTCGATGTCCGTCTCAATAAGAACGACCGTCAATCTCTACGCATAGACTTGTCGGACAACGTCGATCCGGACCAGAACCTGGAAGGACTTATTACAATTGAGGGTATATCCGATATACGGTACAAAACTGAAGGTAATACAATCTACCTGTATT
Organism: Culturomica sp.; assembly: GCF_003524185.1. Taxonomy (NCBI): domain Bacteria; kingdom Pseudomonadati; phylum Bacteroidota; class Bacteroidia; order Bacteroidales; family Odoribacteraceae; genus Culturomica; species Culturomica sp. The sequence goes on along the minus strand of NZ_DOED01000035.1, from coordinate 31,350 downwards.
ACACCCTCAATAAAAACCTGGAATACCTCGATATAACAATTCACGAAGGCATCCGAGGTAACGACGGGAAAATACTCACGGAAACCCAAACGTACACAATCTCCTTACCTTCTACCAACCCCGCCGTAAAATTTATCGGAGAAGGCGTCATCACACCTGCAAACGGGAAGGTATTGGTTCCTTTCTCCGCAGTAGCCCTGAAAGCCGTTGACGTACAAATCATCAAAGTGTTCCAGCAAAACATGAATTTCTTTCTTCAACAAAATTCATACAACGGTACAAGCAGTCTGATGCGTACAGCACGTCCCGTCTTCCGGCAAAAAATCGATTTACAGCAAGAAGGTACAAACATAGATCTCAACCGTTGGAACGATTTTACACTCAATCTTTCCGACCTGATAAAACTGGAAAAAGGAGTCATTTACCGGCTGGAAATCCGTTTCCAACGTTCCTATACCACATTTGCCAATAATTCGGACAACGAGGATGATATCAACTATTATAAGAAAAACTGGGACGACGACGATGATGGATATTACTACGATATGTATTATTACAACCCGGATTACCGCTGGGAAGACCGGGATAATCCTTATACCGTATCCTATTACAACAGTCAACGTTTTATCGGAAAAAATATCATCAACACTTCATTGGGACTCGTCGCTAAAAGAGGGGCCGATAACCGGTATTTCGTCGCAGTCAACGACATTGCCACAGCTACGCCGGTATCCGATTGTATGATCACCCTCTACAACTACCAGAATCAAAAACTGGATTCCGTCGAAACGGACAAAAACGGATTTGCATACCTGCATACGGAAGAAAAAACGTTTATTGTCCATGCCCGTAAAGGAAACGATCAGGCTTGGCTACGTATTGCCGATGCCAATGCCCTATCATTAAGCAACTTCGACATCAGCGGAGCGAATGTTCAATCCGGACTGAAAGGATTCATCTACGGTGAACGGGGTGTATGGCGTCCCGGAGATGACATCTACCTCTCTTTCATACTCGAAGATAAATTGAATGTACTCCCCCAAGGCCATCCGGTTATCGCCCAATTGGCAGATCCGAAAGGAAATATCACCGAAACCCGGAAAAGCACAACAAGTGAATGCCCGATTCACACATTCCGTTTCTCAACAGCAGAAGATGCACCGACAGGCTACTGGAAAGCAATTGTCAAAATAGGCGGCAGCAACTTCAATAAAACACTGCGCATAGAAACGATAAAACCCAATCGTCTCAGTATCAACATGGAATTTCCGAACGACGATATAATCGGAGAAGGTATTCCCAATAAAACCGTTCGTGTAAAAACACGTTGGCTGAACGGAGCTCCCACGGCAAACCTGAAAGCAATTACAGAAGTTCGTCTGAATCGTAATCGTACGGCTTTCCGGGAATATCCCGACTACGCTTTCAATGATATCGCCGAAGATTTTCAATCTTACGCGGAAACACTTTTCGACGAGACCACCGACGGCGAAGGCAACTTCTCTTTTAACCTGGATAAAATACATACAGAAAATGCACCCGGGATACTCACGGCTTCTTTTACGACCCGGGTCTTCGAAAATGGCGGGGATTTCAGTATTTCAACCTACACCACCCGCTACTCCCCTTACATCCGCTATGCCGGTATCCGCCTTCCCAAAACTTCCGACGGCTGGTATCCTACAAAAGAAAATGTACGCCTGCAAGGTATTCTTCTAACGCCGGAAGGCAAGAAAAGTACAGCTTCATCCAAAATCCACATCAAAGTATATAAAATCAATTGGAGCTGGTGGTGGGAAGCCGATCAGGACAATTCGGGCTCATACATCAACCGCACATACAACGATCCGGTCTTTGACCGCTACACAACATCATCCGACGGGAATTTTACCTGTGATCTGAATATCGATTATTACGGACGTTATTACATACAAGCCACAGACGTCCAATCCGGACATACGGCAGGCATGATCACCTATTTCGGATCCTGGGCAGAAAATGCTTCGGCTGAAATGGCAACCTTATTGACAGTCAATACAGATAAAAAAGAGTATAAAACAGGAGAAAAAATCCGTATCAACATACCTTCCTCAAAAGGTAGTGTCGCTATTGTCAGCCTTGAAAACGGCACAAGCTTCAAAGACATTCACCGCGTCGAGACAACGGAAGGACAAACAACGTTCGAATTTGAAGCAACTTCCGATATGTGTCCGAACATATATGCATTTGTAACTCTGATTCAGCCCCAGAAAAACAGAGACAACGACCGCCCGGTACGCCTCTATGGAGTTGTAAATATCAATGTAGAAGATGCAGCCCTCCACCTTCATCCGGAAATCAAAATGCCTCAGGAATTACGGCCCGGAGAGGAATTTACAGTGACGGTGAGCGAGAAAAACCAACAAGCTATGGATTATACCCTGGCTATTGTAGACGAAGGCCTGTTATCACTAACCTCGTTCCGTACCCCGGAACCGTTCCCGGCATTTTATGCCCGGGAAGCACTGGGTGTAAAAACCTGGGACTTCTATGATTTCATTTTCGGTGCCTACGGTGCCCGCCTGGAAAAAGCCTTTGCAGTGGGAGGCGACGAAGCATTGAAACCGGTACAGGATGAAAAAACAAACCGGTTCAAACCGGTCGTACTGTTTGAAGGCCCGGTTTCCTTGAAAAAAGGAGAATCCCACAGACATACATTCCGTATGCCTGAATACATCGGAGAAGTACGGGCAATGGTGGTTGCCGCAACTTCGAACGGTAAATACGGTTCTGCACATACTTCGGCTTTGGTAAACAAACCCCTGATGTTATCGGTAGCTATGCCGCGCCTGTTTACACCGGGGGATATTATCGAAATTCCGGTAACGATATTTGCAATGAACAACAACATACGTGAAACCCAAGTATCCGTAAGCACAGACGATAAAATAGAAATTCTGGGAGATGCATCCTCCACCCTTACCTTCAATCAGAAAGGCGAAAAGATCGTCTGGTTCAAACTACGGATCAAGGAAACCACCGGTATTTCCACACTCACATTTACAGCACGGGCCGGAAATGAAAAAGCCTATGTAAAAGAAGATGTCGATATACGGGTTCCGAATCCCCGGATCACCAAAGTCGAAGCCCGTACGTTGAAAAAAGGAGAGAAAGCTGATTTCCAGGCGGATATCAACGGCGCTGATCCGACGGCTATATTGGAAATATCTTCTATTCCTCCCCTTAACCTGGGCGAACGTCTCGAAGACCTGATCAGCTATCCGCACGGATGCGCGGAACAAATTACTTCAACGGCTTTTCCGCAATTGTCACTGGGAGAACTGACCGAACTCAGCGTCGCTCAAAAAAATACAATCGAAGCTAATGTCAAATCGGTCATCAACCGTCTAAGCAGCTATCAAACCTCAGAGGGCGGTTTTGCCTACTGGCCGGGGTCGCCCTATACCTCCGAATGGGTAAGTACTTACGTGGCTAATTTCTTATGGGTAGCTTCCCAAAAAGGATATACCATACCGAAACAACTACTGCAAAAAGACCTCAAATTTTTGCAATCCATGGCCAACAGCTATAAAATTTTGGATTATTATGGAGAACTGCAACAAGGCTACCGGCTATACGTACTTGCTCTGGCAGGTAAACCGAACATGCCGGCAATGAACCGCATGAAAGAGCGTAAGCTGCATAATCCGACGGCCGAATGGTTGCTGGCTTCTGCCTATGCCCTTACCAATCATCCCGATGTTGCCGGTAATTTGATCAAAAATGCGGCGCGAACAGTATCGCCCTATCGTCAAACAGGCTATACATTCGGCTCCGATGTAAGAGATAAAGCAATTATGCTCCAGGCGATGGTGTATTTAAATATGCAGCAGGACGCCTGGCAAATGTTGGAGCAAATCTCTGCCGTCCTGTCTTCCCAGGAATGGTTGAGCACTCAAACGACAGCATTCGCTCTGGTTGCTGCTACCGCTTACATCGATAAATTTGTCGGTAAGCTCGACGGACTCAACTGTGAAGTAACGACAGGAGGACACACAGAAACGGTAAAAATCAGCAAAACGATCTGGCAGCAAGAACTGCCGACAAACCAACCCCAAATCAACGTACAAGTTAAGAACAACGGAGAAAGTACGCTTTATACACGTCTTATTACAGCTTCCGCACCCTATGAAGTCGTCAAGGAACGGATTATGTCGGGCCTCTCCATGAGTATTACCTATTACAACGATAAAGGGAATGTCATAAACATCGCAGACGTCAAACAAGGCAGTGATATCACGGCAGAAATCACGATACGCAATACCGGTGTCAGCGGCACATACGACAATCTGGCTTTAAGTTATTTGCTTCCGTCCGGCTTCGAAATCATCAACGACCGGCTTACCGGAAATACCCGGGCATTCAAGGATGCAGACTATGTCGACATTCGGGATGACCGTTATTATGTGTATTTCAGTCTCGGTCAGGACCTGACGAAAATCTTCAAATTCCGGTTCAATGCCGCATTCGCCGGAGAATATACCCGGCCGGCCATTCAATGCAGTGCCATGTATGATAACAATATACAAGCCGTACTGCCGGGAGGTAAAACAATCATTCAGAAATAAATTTCTGAACATCATAAAAATACAAGGCTATCGAGGTAGCCTTGTATTTTTTATTTACTCTTTTTCAATCGAAAATCAACTTCCGTATCTTTGTCCGACAGTATTCCAATCGATAATTGTCCAGAGTCTTTCTATATGTTCGGGTCTCCGGTTCTGGTAATCCAGATAATAAGCATGTTCCCACACATCCATCCCCATCAAAGGAATATATCCTCTGGAAAGAGGATTGCCGCCGTTCGGCTCCTGAAAGATAAAAAGCTCTCCCTGGTTATCTTTAGCCAGCCATACCCAACCGGAACCGAAAAGCGAAGCTGCCGACTGTGAAAAAACGTTCTTGAAATTTTCAAACGATCCCCACTTTTTCTCGATCGCCTTCAACAAATCACCGGAAGGTTGATGAACGGCATCCGGAGAAAATGTTAAAAAATAAATCGTATGATTATAAGCTTGAGAACCGTTATTGTATATCGGCCCGGTAGCATACTTCACGATAGTTTCCAAATCACTGTTTTCAAAAGGAGTACCGATAATCAATCGGTTCACATTATCCACATAAGCCTGTAAATGCTTTCCATAATGATAATTCATAGTTTCTTCGCTGATTATCGGTTCCAATGCATTCATAGCATAAGGCAAATGTGGCATATCGATTTTTTTCATCCCCGATTGAGCCCGGCTCTGCTGAATTCCGACTGTAAAAAACAAGCCAAGAATTACGATTAATTGTATTTTCATTTTCATAACAAATTGGGTAAAATTATTACTAACTCACGCGTGCATTCCAAAGCACGGTTTATTTTAATCACGGATATAAATTATAATTTACAGGCTGTAAATCACCATACAAATAGATATATATCAGATAAATACTGCCTAAAACACAAATTAAAAATTACACAATGAGTCCGTCCCTGCGTGTAATTTTATCACCGTTCTCATTTTCAATTTAAAATCTGAAATTCCCAATGACAATTGGTCGTAAATCAAAAATCACAGGAACTGAACAGTTGTAGTTATTACGTATCCTCCTAAGGTTGGTTACAGCATGTCCCGGAAGTTTCCGGGTTTATTACTATCTTTGCACCATGAACAGGCTACACAAAGGACACCATTACATATACGATCTGATCTGCCAGGGAGAACACCAGCAACAGGACTTCAAATTTGAAATTTCAGACGCACGCAAAATTGCCAAAAGCCTGTCTGCTTTCTCAAATACGGAAGGAGGCCGGTTACTGGTCGGGGTAAAAGACAACGGGAAAATTGCCGGAGTCCGTTCTGAAGAAGAAATATACATGATCGAAGCTGCCGCCAGACTATACAGCAAACCAGTCATCGACTGTGAAATGCATACACACGAAATTGAAGGCCGGACCGTATTGGAAGTCATCATCCCCAAGGGAGAACAAGGACCTTATTACGCCAAAGATGAAGACAATCACTACCGGGCTTACATACGCATAAAAGACGAAAATATTTTAGCCAGTCCGGTCCATTTACGCCTTTGGCAATATAAACACGCCCGTAAAGGGGCTTTCGTCCGTTATTCCATCCACGAACAACAATTATTGGATTATTTGAATACCAACGGTAAAATCACTTTATCTCAATATTGTAAACTATCAGGACTCCCCCGTCCCAGAGCCATAAATACATTGGCCAAATTCATCGCCTTTGATCTGATCGAAGTCGTCTATTCGGAAAAAACATTTTTCTTCCTTTCCAAACCCTGAAAGCGGGAACAGAAGTAAACTGCAATTTTTAAACCTTACTTCTTTTCTCTCCGTATATCCGAAATCAAATCTATTCTATTATGAAAAAATCGGATATTGGAGTTATAGGACTGGCCGTTATGGGAGAAGGGCTGGCCCTCAATCTGGAAGATAAAGGATATCACGTATCTGTATACAACCGTCCACACCCCTCCCACAGTGTTGTTCAGCATTTCATGCAAGAATACGGAAAAGGTCGCCGATTTGAAGGATTCGAGGACCTCAAAGCTTTTGTCCAGTCACTTGAACGACCGCGTAAAATACTGATGATGGTTAAGGCAGGTACCGCTGTCGATCAGGTTATCGAGCAGCTATTGCCTCTTTTGGAATCCGGAGATATTCTCATTGACGGAGGAAATTCCAATTTCGAAGACACTGAAAGACGAGTACAATACGTCGAATCCAAAGGCTGCTATTATATCGGAGCAGGCGTATCGGGCGGGCAGGAAGGAGCATTACACGGAGCCTCGATCATGCCGGGAGGTTCCGGGAAAGCCTGGCCCCAAGTGCGGGAAATACTTCAACGTATCGCAGCCAAAGCAGAAGACGGAAGCCCTTGCTGCGAATGGATCGGCGGAGGTGGTGCCGGGCATTTCGTAAAAATGGTACACAACGGAATCGAATATGCCGACATGGAACTCATTGCCGAAGCATACTTTGTTATGAAACAAACTCTTAATACGGGGAATCCGGGAATTGCCACCTGGTTTGAAGAATGGAACAAAGGAAAACTGAAAAGTTATCTGATTGAAATCACTGCAGATATTCTACGTCACAAAGACACAGAAGATAACTTTCTCATCGACAAAATATTGGATGTAGCAGGTCAAAAAGGCACCGGCCGCTGGTCGGTTATCCAGGCAATGGAACTGGGTATTCCCCTAAACCTTATTGCAACGGCTGTATTTCAAAGAGACCTTTCTTCTCATAAAGACTTACGCATCACAGCCGCCCGGAAATATAAAACGGACGCTCCCGTTTTTACCCACAAACCGGAGATCATGTATCAGGAAATACATGACTCTCTCTATGCTTCGAAAATCATTTCCTACACACAGGGATTCGCTTTGATGCAACAAGCTTCCGAACATTTCCATTGGGAACTCAATCTGGCGGCTATCGCACGTATATGGCGGGCAGGCTGTATCATTCGGGCTGCCCTGTTAACCCCCATTGCAGAAATCTTCGACTCAACACCTCATTTGGAAAATTTACTTCTTTCCTCCTGGTTCCGGGAACAAATCAGAGAAGTACTTCCCAACTGGAAAGCTTTATTGATAAAGACAACCCGGGAGAATACAGCAGTTCCTGCTTTTGCAGCCGCTTTGAACTATTTCTACTCACTGACAACGCAGACCCTTCCTGCCAATCTGATCCAAGCCCAACGTGACTACTTCGGAGCACATACCTTCGAACGTACAGACCGTCCCCGGAATGAATTCTTCCACGAAGACTGGACGGGTGAAGGGAACGACACCCATGCCGGCATTTACAATGCCTGAAAAAACAATGCCATACACACAACTTTAACAACATCAAACTATGCAACCTTTGGTAGTGATTATTTTCGGCGGTTCAGGCGATCTGACAAAGCGTAAACTAATGCCTTCCCTCTACATGCTTTTCAAACGTGAAGAGTTGCCCGAACACTTTGCCATACTCAGTATTGCCCGTACCTCATTTACGAATGAAGAATATCGCAAACATATCCGGGAACATCTCAGGAAATATACCAAAACAGAAGAGTTTAATACGGAATATGCTGACAATTTTCTGAAATCCGTTTATCACGAAACATTGGATCCATCATCCGAAGATGCCTACCCCGCTTTAAAAAAACGACTGGACGAATTGGACAATACGATCGACAACCCGGGAAATTACCTCTACTATTTAGCCACACCTCCCGTTCTGTACGAAACCATACCCCTCTTATTACAAAAAGCAGGACTGAACCGTCCGACCGAAAAGAAACCCGGTTTCAAACGTATCATCGTCGAGAAACCTTTCGGACATGACCTGGAGTCAGCACGACACCTAGATCACATATATACTTCAATCTTCGATGAAAATCAGATATTCCGGATAGACCATTTTTTGGGCAAGGAAACAGTACAAAACATACTGGCACTTCGATTTGCCAATGTCGTACTGGAACCGTTATGGAACCGGAATTACATCCATCATATAGAAATTACGGCAGTAGAAAATATGGGCGTTGAACAGAGAGGGGGTTTTTACGACCAAACCGGAGCCTTGAAAGACATGGTACAAAGTCATCTGTTACAGGTGTTGGCCGTATGTGCCATGGAACCACCTGTTTCCTTCGATGCAGACAGCTTCCGCAACGAAATCGTAAAAGTCTATCAATCCCTAAAACCCATGACCCCGAAAGAGATTCGCTCACAGGTTGTCCGTGGGCAATACACGGCTTCTGATGCCGGGAAAAAACATTTTTCTGCCTACCGGCAGGAAGAAAAAGTCGATCCTCATTCCCGGACCGAAACTTATGTCGCAATGCAAGTAAACATCTCTAACTGGCGTTGGGACGGAGTACCGTTCTATATCCGCACAGGTAAACAAATGCCGACACAGGTATCGGAAATCGTCATTCATTTCAAACAGACCCCCCACATCATGTTCAGCAGTTTGACACACTGCCCGCACCCTAACCGTATGATCATCCGCCTGAATCCCAATGAAGGAGTCGTATTCACATTGAGTATGAAAATTCCGGGATCGGGCTTCAATATGGGAGAAGTTCCGGTTGAATTCACATACGACAGTTTAGGGGGTGTCCCTACCGGAGATGCTTATGCACGCCTACTGGAAGATTGTATTCAAGGAGAAACGACACTGTTCACCCGAAGTGACGCCGTTGAAGCCAGTTGGCGCTTCCTGGATCCGATTCTCCAATTGTGGGCACAAGACCCTAAGATACCGTTATACGGTTACCCGGCAGGAAGCTGGGGACCGGGGGCGGCTGACCGGATAATCCGGGAAGAAGGCACATGGACAAACCCTTGTAAAAATCTGACAAAAACAAACTTATACTGTGAGCTATGAAAATACACATTTCCGACACCCCGCAAGAGGCCGCACGTGTAGTTACACATCAGCTTCTGAAACAGATGGACACCGTCCGTAAAGATTCCTTCAGTCTAGCCATTTCAGGCGGATATTCAGCAGAATTGCTTTTCCGCTTATGGGCGGAAATGTATTATAAAAGTCTTCCCTGGTACCGTATACACCTTTACTGGGTCGACGAACGATGTGTCTCCCCGACAGACGGCGACAGTAACTACGGCCTGGCTAAAAAACTGTTTCTCGATAAAGTAAAGATCCCACACATGCAAATCCATCGCATTATGGGAGAAGCGAATCCGCAGCATGAAGCACAACGCTACTCGGAATTGGTAAAAAAAAACTTACCGGACAATGACGGATATCCCCAATTCGATATGCTGATCCTGGGTATGGGGACAGACGGGCATACATCTTCCGTATTTCCCGGTCAAAATGACCTGCTCACGTCTCCGCAACCTTATGCCGCTTCCATCAATCCCTACAACGGTCAACGCCGTATTGCCCTCACCGGACAGCCTATGCTCCGGGCCGGTTTGACTTCGTTTTATGTCATCGGAAGCGAAAAGGCCGAAATACTTGCGCAAGTACTAAATCCGAATACGGAAGCCGAAAAGTACCCAGCCGGATATATCGCCCGGCATGCAGATCACATCGAATTTTTCACCGATGAAGCAGCCGCCGGAAAATTGGGGAATACACTCAAATGACAGACAAATTCAAGATAAAGACAAAATTTTTATTATTCTATTTTTTTCCGTATTTTCGTACACGATTAAAATCACAGATTCTTAATCTGCAAGTCCCTCATGACCTGCATAAACAGAGTTTGTAATTTATAATTTTATAACTAAATATAATTCGATTATGAAAATTGCAGTAATTGCACATGACGGTAAAAAGGCAGAAATGGTTGCTTTTTTGAACAGACACATGGATTTTCTGAAATCGGTAGGGACAGAAATCGTAGCAACAGGCACGACGGGCAAACACGCTCAGGACTCCGGCCTTGAAGTGGAAAGATTACTATCCGGTCCACTCGGGGGAGATGCTCAAATCGCAGCACTGGTAGCTGAACACAAAGTACAAATGGTTATCTTTTTTCGGGATCCACTGGGTAAACATCCCCACGAACCGGATGTACAAATGTTAATGCGTGTATGCGACGTACACAATGTTCCTATCGCTACCAATCCGGCTACGGCCGAAATGATGATCCGCGGTTTTCTGTGCTGTCATTCTGAAAACGACAAGTAAATTTGAAGTTACAAAGCCTTCAGGCTCTGTAACTCTGCCAGACAACGCAAACCTTTGCATGTAAGGTTTGAGGTCAAAATATAAAGACAAGCTTGTGCATTTAATCTAAATTTTAAATATTCAATATTTTACATATCTTTGTAAAAATATGAGAAAAAAACGGACAGCCATATTACCTCTTTATTTAGCCGGCATGATCCTGTTGGCGTTTACCGTTTTTCCTCATCACCATCACAACAACTACATCTGTTTTAACGTTTCCCATTGTGAAAAAGCAGATGGGAAACACAATCATCAACACGATTCCGGCAGGGAAGAATCGGGATGTATTTCTCATTTGTTTCAAACACAAATACCCGGAAATTCATCCAGAAATATATTCAGTGAAAATCACGAACATATCCCTTTTCACCATTTCTTATTTTCCTGTTACATACTAACAGAAACCGTCGGGTTTTATATTTTCGAAGTTGAATCCGCCTGTTTCCCAAAGGCTCCTGACGAAAATTTCCGAATACTTCTTCTGACAGCGGATAAAGCCAGCCGTGCACCTCCTATCTGTTAAGCAGCACTTATCCTTCCAAATGATTCAGAAGGATCTGCAGCATTTATTTCAATTCAGATTTTAATTGCAGAACTTAGGTATTAAATGAACCTGATAACGGTTACGTTGGCAGAGTCTATTTACAACCTGAAATCTAAAATTGAATCATACGGTTTAATCCCTATAGGTGCCATCTCAAACCGTAAATTCAAAATAAATACTTAACATTTGAAAACATGAGAAATATTATCATTACACTTATCAGTATATCATTGGCTTTTTACAGCTGTAAAAATCAAAATCCGACTCTCGCACACACACACGAAACTCCCGAGGGACATGCAGAACACGATCATGAAGGACATAACCATGAGCACAAACCCGGAGAAAAACACGATGAGCACAACCACGAAGGACATGATCACGAAGGACATGATCACGGGGGTAAAACAGAACAAAAAGCAGTTTCAGCCTCCGAACACAGCGACGAAATTATCTTTACAAAAGCACAAGCGGCTAAAACAAACTTTAAAGTAGAAGAAATACTGCCGGAGACATTTCACGGTGTTATCAAAACAACAGGACAAATATTACCGGCCCCGGGAGATGAATCGGTTATCGTGGCCACAAGCAACGGTATCGTATCTTACAACAAAACACTTACGGAAGGGAGTGCTGTACAAAAAGGACAAGTATTATTCAATATTGCTTCCCGGAATATCGCAGAAGGAGATCATTATTCCAAAGTAAAAGCCGGTTATGAAAAAGCCCGGGCGGAATATGAACGGGCGGTTATTCTTATAAAAGACAAAATTATCTCCCAACGGGAATTCGAAACCATACGTCTGGATTATGAAAATGCTAAAATCGCATTTGAAGCCATATCCGGTAACCGGACAGCAAAAGGCGTCGGTGTAACTTCTCCCTTGACCGGATATTTGAAAAACCTGCTGATAAAAGAAGGTGAATACATCACTGTAGGACAACCTCTGGCCACTGTATCACAAAATAAAAAACTGGTATTGCGTGCCGAGGTTTCCGAAAAACATTATAAATCCCTGAACCTGATACGAAGTGCCAATTTCAAGACTCCATACGACAACAAAGTATATGTCTTGTCAGAATTGGACGGTAAACTACTCTCTTTCGGAAAAGCCTCCAACACCAACTCCTTCTATGTGCCGGTTTCTTTCGAATTCGACAATAAAGGTGATGTCATCCCCGGCTCTTTTGTAGAAGTATTTCTGATTTCTGCCCCGATTGACAATACGTTAAGCATCCCTGTCACGGCGTTGACGAATGAAATGGGTACATTTTATGTATATGTCCAATTGGATGAAGAAGGATACCGGAAGCAGGAAGTTACACCAGGCATGAATGACGGCCGTCAGGTACAAATATTAAAAGGGCTCAAAGCCGGAGACCGGGTCGTAACCCAAGGTGCTTACCAGGTAAAAATGGCTTCTTTTTCAGGGGCTATACCTCACGGTCACAGCCACGAACATTAATAAGCCGGATACGGGAGATACACATCAATATCATTTCCCGGACACTTTACCAACTTCAATAAAACATGTAATATGCTAAATAAAATTATACAATATTCTTTGCGCAACCGGCTACTCATTCTAATGGCAGCCGCAATGCTATTGATCTGGGGTAGTTACACCGCCTCCAGAATGGAAGTCGATGTCTTCCCGGATCTAAATGCCCCTACTGTAGTGGTCATGACCGAAGCACAAGGGATGGCTCCTGAAGAAGTGGAACGTTTGGTTACTTTCCCTGTGGAAACTGCCGTAAACGGAGCCACCGACGTCAGACGTGTCCGTTCCTCTTCTACGACGGGATTTTCCGTCGTATGGGTTGAATTCGATTGGGGAACGAACATCTATACAGCCCGGCAAATTGTATCCGAAAAACTAGCTACACTAGGAGATGCCCTGCCCTCTACTGTCGGTCAGCCTACTTTGGGACCTCAATCTTCCATCCTGGGAGAAATGATGATCATCGGTCTGACAGCAGACACGACCTCTTTACAAGATTTACGAACCATCGCCGACTGGACCATACGTCCCCGGCTTCTCTCTACGGGAGGCGTTGCACAGGTCGCTGTCATCGGAGGCGATATCAAGGAATATCAAATCTTGCTGGACCCGTCACGAATGAAACACTATAATGTGACCCTGGACGAAATACTCCCGGTACTCGACAACATGACCCAAAATTCAACCGGAGGTATCCTCTACGAATACGGCAACGAATACATTGTCCAAGGTGTTATGGCTACCACCCAGCCGGAAGAAATCGGTAAGGCCGTTATCAAAACCATTAATGATGTTCCGCTCTTGATTTCAGACGTCGCAGATGTCCGTATCGGAGCTAAAGCGCCCAAACTCGGACTTGCTTCAGAGAAAGGCAAACCGGCCGTCTTGATTACTGTAACCAAGCAACCGTCGACAAATACGCTTGAATTAACGGAGAAATTGGATGTTTCTTTACAAGAGCTACAAAAAACCCTTCCGGCAGACGTACACGTCTCAACCGACATATTCCGCCAATCCCGATTTATTGAAAGTTCGATCAACAATATCCAAAAAGCCTTATTCGAAGGATCTGTTTTCGTGATTATCGTCCTTTTCTTCTTCTTAATGAATGTACGTACGACAATCATTTCACTCGTTGCCCTGCCTTTGTCTCTATTGGTTGCAATTCTGGTATTACATGCTTTAGGACTGACGATTAACACCATGAGTCTCGGAGGTCTGGCCATTGCCATCGGTTCTTTGGTTGACGACGCGATAGTCGATGTAGAGAATGTGTACAAAAGATTACGGGAGAACCACCTGAAAGCGGCAGAAGAACGATTGTCCTCCTTACAAGTTGTTTTCGATGCCTCCAAAGAAGTCCGGATGCCGATCCTCAACTCTACATTGATCATCGTCGCCTGTTTCCTGCCTTTATTTTTCCTTTCCGGCATGGAAGGCCGTATGTTGATCCCTTTAGGAATTGCATTCATTGTAGCCTTGTTTGCTTCTACAATCGTCGCCCTGACACTCACGCCGGTCATGAGCAGTTATATGTTGACGACACGGAAAGCATTGAAAAAAAGCGAACAGGAACCTTTCGTCTCCCGCATTCTGAAAAAAGGATATAAAAAAGCGTTGATCACTGCATTGTCACACAAAAAGCTGATTATCGGAATAACCGGAGGTTTGCTGATTTTTGCCCTGGTTATCATGTTCGGACTGGGACGTAGTTTTCTGCCTCCGTTTAACGAAGGCTCACTTACCATCAACGTAAGTACAATGCCCGGCATTTCTCTGGATGAGTCGGATAAAATCGGACGAATGACCGAAGAAATACTGATGGATATTCCCGAAATACAAACCGTTGCCCGCAAAACAGGTCGTGCAGAACTGGATGAACATGCCTTGGGGGTCAATGTCTCTGAAATCGAAGCTCCCTTTATCCTGGATAAACGCAACAGGGACGAATTTCTGGCAGATGTACGCCAGCAATTAGGTATTCTCAAAGGAGTAAACATCGAAATCGGACAACCGATATCCCATCGTATCGATGCAATGCTTTCCGGAACAAAAGCCAATATCGCCATCAAACTCTTCGGAAACGACTTGAATAAACTATACAATATAGGTACGCAAATCAAATCGGCCATCAGTAACATAGAAGGCATTGCCGACTTGAATGTAGAACAGCAAATCGAACGGCCGCAACTACAAATCAAACCGAAACGGGACATGTTGGCTAAATACGGTATCACCTTACCCGAATTTTCTGAATTTGTCAATGTCGCTTTGTCGGGTAAAATTGTCTCTCAAATCAACGAAAGCGGTAAAGTATTCGATCTGACTGTAAAAATCGACGATTTTGCCAGAGATAATACAGAAGCCATCGAAGAGCTCAGCATCGATGCCAACGGGCGGAAAATACCGCTTCACTATATAGCGGAAATTCTGCCGTTAAGCGGTCCGAACACGATCAGCCGGGAAAATGTACAGCGCAAAATCGTGATTTCGGCCAATGTAGCCGGACGTGACTTAAAAGGTGTGGTTAACGATATCCAAAAAGAAATCGGAGCAAATATCTCTTTACCGGAAGGATACCACATCGAATACGGCGGACAATTTGAAAGCGAACAGGCAGCCTCCAGGATCCTCTTTCTTACCTCTCTGATTTCCCTGTTGATCATTTTCCTGATCTTGTATCACGAATTCAGAAATCTGTCGCTGGCCGGAATTATTATGCTCAACCTCCCGCTGGCTATCATCGGGGGAATCATCAGTATTTGGACAACTTCCGGAGTGATCAGCATTCCTGCTATCATCGGCTTCATATCCCTTTTCGGTATCGCTACCCGAAACGGAATTCTATTGGTATCACATTATAACCAATTATACTCAGAAGGTTACAATCTGAAAGACAGTATCATACAAGGTTCATTAGACCGTCTGAACCCGATATTGATGACAGCCCTGACCTCTGCCCTCGCTTTGATACCATTGGCTGTCGGCGGAGATCTGCCGGGAAACGAAATTCAAAGTCCGATGGCCCAGGTCATATTAGGAGGATTACTCAGCTCGACTTTACTGAACGGATTTATCATTCCGATCGTATATTTCTTATTGAAACACAAACAACGCAATTCTGCAGTACAAAACGAAATACCGCTCCATTAATAACGGCATAATACAATAAGCACATGAAAAAAATTATATACACGACCTTCTTTACCGGCCTGTCATTCTTATTGCAAGCCCAATCAGACATCGGCAGCATATTGACAAGCATTGCCGTCAATAACAAAACTTTACAGGCAAGCAGTCATTTGACAGAAACTCAAAAGCTGGAAGCACACACCGGTAACTACCTTTCCAACCCTACAATCGAATTCAATCAATTGTGGGGCGATAAAACCACCGGCGGAAATATCAATGAACTGGCAGTCGTTCAATCTTTCGACTTTCCGACAGTCTATACCAATAAAAACAAATTAGCGGGTTTAAAATCAACCGGATACGACTACCAATTCGCCGGTATCCGTCAACAAATTTTATTGCTGGCCCAACAAACCTGTCTGGAAATTATTTACCTACGCAAACAACAGGCATTGCTGGACGAAAGACTGGAAAATGCCCGTCATCTCTCCGAACTGTATGCCAAACGCCTGGAACAAGGAGATGCCAATCAACTGGAGTTGAATAAAATCCAACTAGAACTACTCAATGCCCAAAACGGAGCCCGGCTCAACTCGGCAGCCCTAAAGGCAAAACAAGAGCAGTTACAAACCCTGAACGGGGGTATACCCATTGAATTCACCGGTACTCAATACCCTGTAAGTGAAAACCTGCCGGATTTCCAACAACTGGAAAGCGAGTATATGGCTCTGGATCCCAACCTAAAGAATCTGTCGACACAGGCAGAAATTGCAGGACGTGAAATTCGTTTGAGCCGCGCACAAAGCTTACCCAAATTTGATATCGGTTACCGGAGAAATGGAGGCAGCGATGAAACCCTCAACGGATTTGTCGTAGGCTTGTCAATACCGTTATTTGAAAATAAAAACACCGTACGAAAAGCCAAAGCCCAATTCGAATATTCAAATGCAGTTATCGAGGATAACACGCGCAACCTGAAATCCAATTTGCAACAATTATACGAGCAGGCCACCGCCCTGCAAACCTCTTGCAAAGAATATTCCGAGATACTGACAGAACAACACAGTGTAGAATTATTGAATAAAGCCCTGATGGCAGGACAAATTTCAATGATCGATTATTTTGTAGAACTCACCACATTTTACGACAGCCGGCAAAACTACCTGAATGTAGAAAAAGAGTACTACAACACACTCGCTCAACTATACCGGTATAAGCTATAACCATATCCCCCGAAAATAAAACCGGATTTTGTAAAAAATACAAAATCCGGTTTATTTGCAAAATACCGTTATTAATTCAAAAGCAAATCCGGGATACATTCCATCCCTTGTATAACATCTCCTTTTTCCAGCAAACGCCATTCACTATTGTGCCCTCCGGTATACAACAACTTCCCGAATCCTAAAGCTTCCGCTACCTCGGCATCATGAGTCGTATCTCCGATCATAAGGGTTTCCTCCGGACAAATACCATACTTCTCAACCATCCGTTTTCCCCGTTCGATTTTTCCGGCCGCATATATATTATCAGAACCGCAAACCTGAAAAAAATAAGGGCCGATATTGAAATCCTTCACCATTTGAGAAAGTAAATCCTCACGCAAAGCAGAAAGTATATATTGTCGTATTCCTGCTTTCTGCAAAGCATCCAGCGTTTCCCGTACCCCCGGGTTCAATCCGATTCCTTCCGCAAAAATATCGTATGTATCCACAAAATCCACCGAAATATCATGTAGCGTCTCCTTTTGTAAATCAAACCCTACCCGCCTGTAAAAATCCTCCACCGGAAACCCGAAAACATCCCGGTAATTTTCCAAAGACAACGTCTTCAGCTTCCTTTTTTCCAACATCCGGTTCAGCGTATTTACACCTGTATTCTTATCGTCTAACAACGTTCCGTTCCAATCCCAAACAATGTTCTTATACTGCTTCATTATTCTATTTATCCAAATTCAACATCCTGCAGCTCACTCCTTATAAAATGCTTCTACACCTGGCCAATCCAGCTTTTTACGTGCAATCTCTTCCGGATAAACCATATAAACGACATCGGCTTCCGTTGCCAGTTCTCCTGCCGCATTAAAAAGTTCGACACGGGCAGTAACCAACCTTTTTTCTGCCTTCGTCACCTTGGCACGCAAATGAATTCCTCCCCGGTTGGTATAAACCGGTTTCCGGTATTTTACAGCCATCTCGGTCGTCACTCCGGCAGTCTTCGCATAAGAGAAGATAGCCCAACTGGCAATCTCATCGATAAGGGTCGCCTGAATACCTCCGTGCAACACGTGAAAAAACCCCTGATAATTTTCCGAAGGCTCCCAATCACAAGTAATATATTCACCTTCATCAAAAAATTTACACTTCAACCCGTAGGGATTGACCGGAGAACAACCGAAACAGTTGTACCCCTCCAAATCCGCATAAGCATTATACATTTCACGTCTCTTCATAAGTTATTCACAACTTGATTTCCAACTGTAAAATTAATTCATTTTCCGAAAAATAATTCATCGGTTCCTTAAACTTTACGCAGTAAGCCCGTTTTTATTATTTTATAAAAACATTTAAACATACCGGGACTTCATGCAGGACATTCGTACATAAACGGTTTTACCTCCTAGGCAGACTTATGAAGATAGTCTTCAAAACCTTTTGCAATTTCCTCTCCGGTAATTCCAAGTAATTTCATACGCCTGAAAAGCTCCGGCAACTCTTGCTCCAAAAAAGCTGTCCGCTGATCCTCCAAAATATGTTGTCGTGCATCTTCATATACAAAAAAGCCGATTCCTCTTTTATTATATATGATTTGCCGGTTTTCCAACCATTCATAAGCCCGCATGACAGTATTGGGATTCACCTCCAATTGCATGCCCAGTTCCCGGACAGAAGGTATTCTTCCATCCCCGCTCCATTTGCCCGAAACAATATTGTCACAGACAAAATCGGCTATCTGCATATATATTGCCTGAGTATCCTTAAAATCCATAACTATTATTCTTGAAAATCAACATTAGGTGCTGCGGACAGGATTACCTGCATAGAATCCGGAATCGTCATACGGATATAATCGCGGTCTGCTCCCATCGGGGAACCGATATACAGCGTATCTCCCGCCAAACGCATGGCTTCTTTATTTGTCCGGCAGAGATTTCCTCCCCTAATCTGAACCCGGTCTTCATCTGTACGCCGGATTTTTACATACATTTCCGTATTTCGAATAACAACGGCTTTCAGATCTGTACGGCGGATAGCATCAACCAGTTCATTCACCTCCCGCCGGTCTTCCATATTTGTATAAACATAACTCTTCAATACGCCCCATAAAATGAGTAAAAAAGCAACATATAAGGCAATCAATATCAAATCGTATTTTTTCATAGCTTCTTACTTTAATTGTTTTCTTTTTAATTTAATCCATACCACCCACAAATAGATAAACGGGAAAAGATAAAAAGCCAATCCCCAATAAGGTGAAGGCAAATCCGGTTCCACATTCACCATTGAAGATAGGTAATAAGCTTCCATAACATGACGTACAATAAGATACATAAAATACCCCACTACCAGGAAGAGTAATAAATGTAATAACGTCGTCAACAAAATCACCCGTTTCCGGAAAGTTATCGATCCCCACATAAATATGGCAATCACATACAACCAGCAACCCAATATCGGGTAAAATGAGAAAGCAGTATGATAAGAACAACTGAAATCATCCCGATTTACAACGGTTAAAAATCCACTGTCCCCGGAAGATATATTCAGGACATTAGTAAGCGACGGACGCAGCATTTGTTGTCCTTCCTCGATCAGCGGAATTTTCATGCCGAACCATCCCGTGGTATAACTTGCCTGACTTATCCCACTGTATTTATAAGTATTCACAAGCCAGTCCAGTCCATAAAACAACAGTAAATAAACCAAAAAGAAAACGACAGTCGAGTTTAAAAAAGCCAATAAATACTTCTCAAAAGAAGAGGCCGGCAACAACAAGGTACTTACCGATTTATAAGGTGAAATGACATTCTTAAACGAACGGGCAGCAACAACAATAGAAAAGAAAAACAGGACACTCCAAAAAACGATAAACTGCCTCTCAGCCTGTTCCCTGACAAACGAAATTTTTGTTCCATCTGAATTGACGACAGTATACTCCGGAGTAAAAGGATTAAAACGACAAAGACACAAAAAAGTCACAACAGCAATGACAGCCAGTAATACCAGATTTGCTCTCAAATTCTCACGATTCGTCTTTATCCATAAAGCACCGAATCTATTTATATTGAATATCTCTTTCATCTCTTCTTTATTTTAACATTTGACAGATCCGATCCGGATTTTGCAACACGGCATTGAAAAACAATTCCATATCCAAACGGCTATCCTGATTCCCCGCATTCGGCACACACCCCCAACGTCCTCTTATGGAAACTTCTTCAAACAATACGTCATCTCCTTCTGTAACTTGTTTAAAAAGTAGTTTCTCCGTTATTTGATCCGTCGTCGCATTAATCAAAATACGACTTTCATCAATAATCACAATTGCATCGATCAAACTCTCCAAATCCCTTACCTGATGAGTTGAAATAATCATACAACGATTGTCTCCGGATACAGAAGAAATCAATTTCCGGAAACAACTTTTGGCAGGGATATCCAAACCGTTCGTCGGTTCGTCCATTACTAACAAGGCCGTATTACAGGCCACCCCCAAAGCTATTAAAGATTTTTTCTTTTGTCCATAGGACATTCGGCTAAAACGTTCTTCCATAGGAACTTCCAATTCATTCATATATTCCTCCAACTGCTCCTTATTAAAACGAGGATAAAACGGAGCCATTAAGCCGATATAAGTCCGCATACTCATATCCGGCAAATAAAACTCCTCCGGAATAAAAAATAAATCCGATAAAAAAGAAGGATGACGCAATGACGGACAATCACCCAAAACTTTCAACTCGCCCCGATCCGGGAATAATAAACCGGTAATCAGCTTCAGCAAAGTACTCTTACCGGCACCGTTCTTACCAAGCAAGCCATAAACATGACCGGCTTTCAAATTCAGGTTCAATCCCGAAAAGACAGCATGTCTACGGCGATATCCAAACCCTAATTCTTTCATTTCTATCATAATCTTAACTTTTAGGTATACATCAACAATAGTGTGTTACATCACTAATACACTACAAATGTATACACTTTTTCGGAAAAACAAAAAAAATAGAGGAAATCTTCTCAAATTTCCTCTATTTTTCTATGTATAACCCTCTTTTATTACATATTAGAAGCTATTAACCCGGCACATGCCTGCATGTCTTCCTTGGAAAATTCTTTTTTCGGATTAGCAAAATTAAGATCATTCCCTCCCTGAAGAGGCACCAAATGAATATGTGCGTGGGGTACATCCAAACCGATAACGGCAACTCCCACCCTTTTACAGGGCACACTTTTCTGTATAGCCTTAGCAACCTTTTTAGCAAAGACCATCATTCCGGCCAATTCTTCATCACTCAGATCGAACAGATAATCTTCTTCCCTTTTAGGAACAACCAGTGTATGTCCTTTTTGTAAAGGAGCAATATCCAGAAAAGCATAATACTTATCGTTCTCTGCCACCTTATAAGAAGGGATTTCACCGTTTATGATTCTTGAAAAAACAGATGCCATAATTTACAATTTCAAAATTTGAAAATCGGATCATTTAAAACAAAGCAATTACAGACTGATATCCATAATTTCAAATTCAACTTCTCCCGCCGGTACATTTACTTTAACGACATCCCCGACTTTTTTCCCGACCAAAGCCTGAGCAATAGGCGTATGAATCGACAATTTTCCGGCTTTAAAATCAGCTTCAGTTTCGGACACCAACGTATAAGCCATCGTTGCTCCGGTCTTCACATTTTTAATTGTCACCTTATTAAGCATCTGTACTTTCGAAGTTCCCAACTGGGATTCGTCAATAATGCGGCAACTGGCAATCGTATCCTGCAATTGAGCAATCTTCGCTTCCAATAAGCCTTGTGCGTCCTTTGCTGCATCATATTCCGCATTTTCCGAAATATCGCCTTTCTCAATGGCTTCCCCTATCGCCTTAGAAATTTTCGGTCTTTCCACATTCTGTAGTCTGTCAAGCTCATCCTGTAGCTTCTTCAAACCTTCTTTGGTTATATATGATACTTTTACTCCCATAATATATAATTTAAGCTCGTTAATACATAAAAAAAATAAATGACACTTATCCTCCAATAAGTGCCTTTTATCTATAAAAGAATTCCTATAACTTGGAATCCTCACCTCCGATACAAAAATAGAAACTTTCCGTGAATAAAAAAAGTTTTTCAACAAAATTATTCAAACGTTTTCATTTCAAATTTCTGGAAATAACCCGATAACAAGCTGATTAAAAACGATTACCTACAACAGCCTTTGTCCGTTTATCACCAGCTCAAATCTGATCTGCAAATATTCTGCAGCTTTCCGGCTAAGCATCATTCGGCCGAGGAATATCTCAAAATAATCCATGACAGCCGAAATTGTCGTATCGATTTTCAACTCCAATACAATAGCCGTTTTATCTTCATTAAAATAAATTTTAGACTCTTCAACGGCATAGTTAACCCGGTCGTGAATATCAAAATTGGCAAAGTCCCGGTTGCGCACACGGCTCCGTCGTACATCGGTCTTATCTGCTAAAATCAAAGCGGCAGCAATGGGATTAATCGCAGCGGCAGTACTTTCATCGTGATTTCCGATGGCACTGATTACCTGAGCGATTTCGTTGGCCTCCATACCCATTTTTTCCAATAAACGAAACGCCAGAATTGCTCCGCTCTGGGCATGATCGATACGGTTCACGATATTACCGATATCATGCATATACCCGGCTATCTTCGCTAACTCTGCCTCCCGTTCCGGATATCCCAATGTCTTCAATATTTTCTCAGCAGCATCTGCTGCCTTCACCACATGAGCAAAAGAATGTTCCGTATACCCCATGGCAGATAAAGCTTTATCCGCCTGTGATATATAACACTTGATCTCTTCATTGCCCCGCACGTCTTCAAAAGTGACTCTCTTATTTGTATTCTGCATTTTAATCTGATTATATATTTTTACGGTTCATACCGTTTTCCCCTTTTATACTTTCTGAAGCTTTAAAAGTTACTAAATTACGGATAAAAAAGCTTCAGCTAAAACACCGGAAATACTTGTATCAACCGCAAATCAAAAGTAATAAAACCCTTTCAACCTTCTCTTACTCTTGTCAATATTTTTTAACGGAAACCCATAAACCTATTTCCTGTTCATCCGTTAGTAAAAAAATAAAAATTTAATTTCTAAACCACCCCTATTCCTAAACGATGAAAAAAATAAAAAATATTTCTACCACTCAATTGGCCCTGATGACAGCCGCAGCTATCATCAGCCTGCGGGGATTACCCATGATGGCCCAGGAAGAACTGACCATGTTCTTCTACATCTTTTTTGCCACATTCCTGTTCCTGATTCCGGCAGCACTTGTCGGAGCAGAACTCGGCAGTGCTTTCGCCGACCGGGGAGGCGGTGTATACACCTGGGTAAAAGAAGCATTCAATCGGCCTATGGGATTCACCGCCATATTTTTACAATGGATACAAAATGTCGTATGGTATCCGACAGTACTCGGATTTGCCGCTGCCGCCGTTGCCTATATGATCGGGAAACCGGAACTGGCACAAAACGGTGTATTTGTAGGTGTATTTGCCATTGTCATGTATTGGTTCGCTACCTGGATAACCTTAAAAGGTACTTCCGTTATTTCCCGGATTACCAGTCAGGGATTTTTACTGGGAACGGTCTTACCGGGAATCGTTATCATCGTTATGGCGATTATCTGGCTGGCCGGAAAGAACCCGATAGCTTTCGAACATATACCGGACTCTGTCAACCAGATCGTAAATACTGCCGGGAATCATGCACATCCCCGCTTCTTTCCACACATGACAGGAATGAGCGATATTGCATTTCTGGCCGGTATCCTGCTCTTATTTGCAGGAGTCGAAGTACATGCCGTACACGCCCCCGAATTGAAAAATCCGCAAAAACAATTCCCGGCAGCCATGTTCCTGGCAGCCCTCATATCTTTCGGACTTTTTACGCTCGGAGCATTAGCCGTAGCCATCGTAACCCCCTACAACCAGATTAATTTACAGGACGGTCTATTGGTCACTTTTACACAATTGTTCGATCACTACCACATAGGTTGGCTCACCAACATCATAAGCCTGCTCATTGCATTCGGAGCTCTGGCCGGGGTCATGTCCTGGATTTCAGGACCCAGTCGCGGTCTCCTTTGGACAGCACACGACGGTGAGTTACCTGAATTTCTGAAAAAAACGAACAAAAACGGTGTACAAATTCACATTCTGCTTATCCAGGGATGCCTTGTCACCGTACTTTCTTCACTTTATATTGTAATGAGTAATGTCAGTGTCGCCTTCTTCCTGTTAAGCGCCCTGACAATCGGTCTGTACCTGATTATGTACATGCTGATGTACGCCTCCGGCATCAAATTGAGATACACCCAACCGGATCTGCAAAGAAGCTACCGGGTACCCGGAGGAAATACAGGCATGTGGATCATTGCCGGAATAGGTTTTCTGGCCGTATTATTCTCTTTCATCGTCACCTTCTTCCCACCGTCCCAGTTGCCTGTCGGGAGCCCCGCATTTTACACGGGTTTAGTCATCACAGGTACTGTTATTTTTGTGGGTATCCCCATTATCATCAGTCTGACCATGGAAAAAAAGAGGAAAAAACAGGCCTTACACGGACAGCATACCTAACTCGCAAAACATTTGCCTATATATACGGGCTTTCTCTTCCAGAGGCTTTGGATAAGCCCTGGAAGAGGAGGGCATCCGATAAATCCGCAAATCGCGTCCGTTGTAATTACACCCGACATATCCCCCCACCGAGGGTTGCGGCGCATCCAACAAAGCAAACAAAGTATCTGTTGCTTTCTGCCCCGTCGTTACCAACGCGCGGCACTCCGGTAATTGCTCCAACACCTTTTGTAAATCGATCGATTGAACGATCTCCAAAAACTTATCGGAAGCATTTCCTTTTTGTCGTATGACCTCCCGGGCCGTATCCGATAAAGCAATTCCTTTCCGGTTTAAAAAATCTTTTATAGAAACTTCGTCAAAAGATTTTCGGTCTTTCGTCAGAAAATATTCCTTATTCTCAAAAAAGACCCAACCGAAAATACGCCACATGTCATTCTGAAAATTAGGATAATAAAATTCCATCTTCCATCTTTTCCGGGCCGGAGGAAAACTACCCAGCATCAAAAGTTTTGTCCCCTCCGGAAAAAACGGCTCAAGCGGATGCAATTCTGTAGGTAAATCAATCATAATAAGCTCTTAATTAGAACAAAACGGTTAAATTTACGATTTTAGCTTGAAAAAATAGCTGATCCCGCTGAATTCCAACCGCAAATCAACGTTTCCAGATGAATCAATCCAAAATCTAAAATCGTAAATTCAATTTATACGCTTACTCCAAACCCGGGTGTACATAACTCATCATCGGATTTTCTCCGGTCAATGTCTTCATAAACAAAACCAACTTATCGATTTCTTCCTTTGAAACTTCCTTACCGGTCTGGAAAGTAAACATCGCTTCCGTAGCAGCTTCCAACGTCTGTGCCGAACCGTCATGCAGATAAGGAGCCGTTAAAGCTACATTTCGCAATGTTG
The DNA here is from genome assembly GCF_003524185.1 of Culturomica sp. Classification (NCBI taxonomy): domain Bacteria; kingdom Pseudomonadati; phylum Bacteroidota; class Bacteroidia; order Bacteroidales; family Odoribacteraceae; genus Culturomica; species Culturomica sp. The sequence continues at coordinate 5,665 of NZ_DOED01000035.1, read as the reverse complement.
GGGTTTTAAAACGCTGGAAATCCACAGAATCCTGAGTGACATTAAAATGACCGTAATCTTTATTATCGTGAAGCGGTAATCCCCGGTGTTCAAAATAATCCGCCACAATCCCCATATATTCATAAGACCGGCCACCTATATTTTCTCCGGCATGACAAGTAGCACAGTTGTATTTTTTAAACAGATGATAACCGGCAATCTCATCCGCTGTCAATACATTTTTATCTCCTTTCAGATATCGGTCAAAACGACTGTTGGGAGTCAGCAACGTTTTTTCAAATTCAGCAATAGCATCCGTAATCGTATGCTCATTAATTCCTTCGGGATAAATAGAAGCAAACTCTTTTACCATCTCTTTATCAGCCCTTAACTTACCGTTAATTTCATCCCAGTTCGATCCCATTTCCAAAACATCCAAAGGAGGACCGCCTGCCTGAGCCTGTAAATCCGCAGCTCTTCCATCCCAAAACTGACTCATATTCAGACCGGCATTATATACAGTCGGAGCATTAATACCTCCGATTTGGTCGTAAATTCCCTTCGACGTTTTCAGACCGTCTACACCAGCCTTATGCAATGGGTGACAGGTTGCACAAGATACCGTATTGTCCGCAGAAATACGAGTATCGTGATAAAGTTTAAATCCCAAAGCCACCTTACGGGGATCGACAGGAATCGAATCAGGAACCGGTTGCAGCGGTTCTCCGGCGAATTCAGGCGCAGCCAATGAATTCGGATAATAAAACGCACGGGTTTCTTTCACCCAACGGGTTAAAACATCCTTTTCCGCATCATTATAAGACGTTCCCCAATGTATCATTTTATACTTTGTCAAAGGCATCGACTCATTTATCATACTCTGTTCGATCTTCGCCAAATTAACTTCCGAAACCGGCTTACCGGCTTCCAATTCCTGGCATACTTTTCCTAAATCGATATAACGCAATCCGTTACGCATATCCTGTTGTACCAATTTTCCAGCTACCGGAAAATTAGAGTAAAACGGTTTCTCTGCATCCGAAGCATGACAGGCCAAGCAACCGTTATTCGTCAATACCGCTTTTACCTGTAAAGCCAAAGAAGCTTCGGGGATGGATTTACGAAAATTAAATCTGTAAATCGCAATCGCTCCCAATCCAAGAATCAACACCAATAAGGTGAATAAAAACGCTCGTTTTTTGTTCATAACCATTCCTTTTTAATTCATATTCTATTTCGTTCCCTGCCCCTCTTTCTGTAAAAACTTATGCATACGTATGTATGCTCATTTCTGCCGAAGGCAAATAATTAACTCCGTACCAACATATCTGTAAAAATAAAAATGCCAACACCACAATCCATAACGCACAGGCATATTTCTGCGGATAACGATAGCGTACATGTACATACATCAAATAGGTAAACCAGGTTATCGCCGCCCAGGTCTCCTTCGGATCCCATCCCCAATAATGTCCCCAGGCTTGTTTCGCCCAGATAGCACCGAAAAGCATCCCCAAAGTCAATAAAGCCAGTCCGGTATACACCAAATTATCGGCAACACTGAACAAAACCGGACGTTTTACACGTCCTGCCGGTAAACAACCGTATATTCCGACCAGCATGGCACATCCCAACAAAGCATAAGCGAACATATAAACAATTACATGAGGTACAAACCAAGCACTCTGCAAAGCCGGCATCAATGCCTTATCGTGAATTTCAGGTTTCAATAGATTGACAACAATAAAAACGACAGACAAAACCGCACTTACAGACAATATCCAAGGGTAACGCCAGCGTAAATACACCATCAGCCCGACAACAGCCACAAACCAGGAATAAAACAAACGGGTTTCTCCCATTGTACGTAACGGCGGACGTTCCAAAAACACCCACAAACCGCCGATAAAGCCTCCGAATATTAAGATCCCAAGCAGAGACAAGGCAACCACAGCCTTTCCCCTTCCCTTACGGTAGGCCAACAAAGCTGCGACACTCCAGCACAAAACAGCACCCACTGCAAATATGATAAAATCATCCCAGGTCAACATCATTTTCTTTTTACATTATTGATTCGGTTTACGCAACGGGCCGCATACCACCAGTCCGACAGCTCCGATGATCATCATTAGAATCCCGGTATATACAATACCCAGCCATGGATCACGCACCAATAACAAGACGGAATACAACCCTTTTTCCCGATCGTAATTGTCCTGATATATAGAATAGCCTCCAAAATCGACCGGTTCATTCACCTCAATTGCTGTATACAGCCGGCACTCTTTATTTTGTAAAATCAACTCCGAACGAAATTTCTTGGGAACCCGCTGCATCCGGTCGTAATATTCAACCTGAAACTTTTCCAGCGTAACGGTAAACGGAAGCGGATACAATCTTCCCGTCTCATCCACAGCCGTATATTCCGGCTGCCGGAGATAAGCAATCAATTTTACCGATTTCCGGTCAGGAGCCCCCCATAATGCTCCTCCCAAAGCCAACCACAATCCCAAATGATTCAACAGAAACAAAACATTCCGCAACGAACACGCACGAATATGTCTAAGGACAACCAAACCGAGATTTACCCACAACAGCAGTAACAAACACACAAAAGGCCAGGTACAAAACCATCGTCCGGCCAATATCCCTTCTCCCAGCAACACAAAAATCAAGCTACCGATAATCCACAATGTTCCCTGCATACCCCCCAACCATTTCACAAACCGGTTTTCCCTGTAATAGACATACAAAAAAATAATCACGCCCACCAGAAAAATGCCCGCAATTAAATTGAGTGGAAAAGCAAAATAAGCCAAACGGTCTATATAAAAAACATTTTCCATTACATCGGTTTAGTTTTGATTTATGTTTTTCTTTTCTCCGTATGGGAGAACTGTGGGTTCAATCTAAAATTACACACTGGGACGGACTCATTGTGTAATTTCTACACTTATCAATTTAAAATTAAGTCTTCCTATAAATTGTAAATTTTAGATTGTAAATTTTAAATTGTTTGGCAATCTAACTCATTATCAGATTTTTTAATCTAAAATTAAAATGTTTATTTATTTATAATTCCTCTTTTTGGCAGCGAAGAATCATAGATATAATCTAAAATCGTCAATCTAAAATTTAAAATCCTGATTTCACACTGTCAAAAATATAAAAGAATTATAAAGGAATAATAATCATATATAAAATCATTCATTCTTATTATTTATGTACACATAAATAAAATCTATAATTTACCAATTTTAAATCTAATTTTGTATATATAAGATTTTTATTAGTTTTGCACAATTCATCAATAACACAAATTAATAATACATGAGTACGACAGCAAAAAACAAAGAAAAAATTCGCTTCAGCAAAGCATTCTGGGTCGCCAACACAGTTGAATTACTTGAGCGTGCTGCCTATTACGGAGTTTTTATTGTAATCACCCTTTATCTCAGTCGGATCCTTGGTTTTAATGATATTCAGGCTGCAACAATAGCCGGTACATTTTCAGCTTTTCTTTATTTATTACCGACTTTCGCCGGTGCTCTGGCCGATAAAATCGGTTTCCGCAATTCCATGCTTTTAGCATTTGGGCTTTTGACTTTAGGCTACGGAGGCCTTGCACTTTTTCCAACTTATCTGGAAAGCGCCGGCTTGGTGGAATATAGCCAGACCACCACATTCAAAGGATTAACGGACAGCAGTATACGTTATGGAATTATCCCCATCATGGCTCTCATCATCATCGGAGGTGCTTTTATTAAAAGTGTCATCTCCGGTACGGTCGCCCGGGAAACAACAGAAGCAACCCGGGCAAAAGGTTTTGCTATCTTTTATGCTATGGTCAATATCGGGGCTTTTTCGGGAAAAACAATCGTAAAACCGTTACGTGAAGCTTTAGGCAATGAAGGACTTATTACGCTCAACTACTTTTCAGCATCCATGACATTGCTGGCTTTAATTGCTATTTGGTTTTTCTACAAAAGCAGCAATCACAGCGGAGAAGGAAAAACATTCCGCCAGATATGGAAAGCTCTCCTGAAAGTATGTGCCAACGGAAGACTTATCCTGCTTATCCTCATTATTACCGGCTTCTGGATGGTACAACATCAACTGTATGCCACAATGCCCAAATATGTTTTGCGTTTGGCTGGAGAAGGAGCTTCTCCCTCCTGGTACGCCAATGTAAACCCCTTGGTCGTTGTATTGACCGTCAGTTTAGTAACTCAGTTGATGAGCAAGAAAACAGCACTGACATCCATGACGATCGGAATGTTCATCATGCCGATCTCCGCCTTGTGCATGGCCTCCGGAAATATGTTCAATACGGACACCACCATCTTAACCATGCATCCGGTCGCTTTTATGATGGTTGTCGGCATTGTATTCCAGGGCTTAGCAGAAACGTTCATCTCTCCCCGTTTTCTGGAATATTTTTCCTTGCAAGCACCCAAAGGGGAAGAAGGATTATACCTCGGATTCAGCCATCTTCACTCGTTCCTGTCCTCCATCGTAGGATTCGGACTCTCCGGTTATTTACTCAGTAAATATTGCCCGGAACCCACCCTTTTCTCAACACAGGAAGAATGGCGGGCAGCCAGTGCTAACGCTCACTATATCTGGTATTACTTCGCAGCCATCGCCCTGGTATCCGCAATAGCCCTGATCATTTACGGCAAAATCGTCAAAAAAATAGATAAAGCCCAATTGCAAAACAACCCGGCCAATTCATAATACCGAGTCTAATATAGACTACCCCTCAGATCCTACAGCAATTTACTACCGATAAATAACTGTAACCTCTGCGGAGTAATTCATTTAAAAAATTACACAGTGGGACGGACTCACTGTGTAATTTCCGGTTTACGGTTTTAAATCAAATCACGTAAATTACGCGGATTTCGCTGAGAAATTTCAAAGGGAAATAAAGGGTTATCTATCCGGATTAAGTCAGGTCATAAAATGAATGGTATACAACCATAAATCAAAAAGAATCAATAATGTACCGAAAAGTGTGTATTTTCTTTTTTTTCATTTGTCTGAGTTCCGCCATGACCTGCTTTTTATCCCTGAGCTTGACTTTACCCGCGATATTCCTTTTCAGGTATATGGTACATAAGTACATAGTTGCAGATCCGCTTTTGCGGAAAGTGTCGGCCAGGGTGTTTTCGATGCCACATCGTTCGTAGCATACCAGCAGGTCAACCGTGCCGCCTTCTCGGTAATGGAAGGCTTGAGAACTTAATTGCCAGATACTTTCTTCTTTGCTCTTTGCAAAAGGAATACAGTCAAGACCATTATTAAAAGGAATAGCCCTCCTATCTTACGTAGCCAATCAGGAGATTGACCTCCAGCTACGTCAATGTAAATTTCAGAGCAAAAAGCTATTGCAAAAAGAAAAATTGTACATAGAGCTATCAAATTAAGAGCCTTTATCTTTGCTGTAGCATCTTTGGCTTTAGAAAACTTGATAAAACTAAAAATCAAAACGTCTACGAAGATGCCTCCAACAACACCTGCAACAATTGCTGGGAGTATATTTTCCATATTTTTAAGCTATTTTCTTCATTAGACACAAAATTACTCAAAAAATTTCATAACTGCCGTTTTTTCGATAGTGTTTCATTTATATACAAAAAAAGAGTCTCATTTCTGTGACTCCGGGAGTAAATTGCCGAAACTG
>NZ_DOED01000002.1:0-54220 GCF_003524185.1 Culturomica sp. | reverse complement strand
CGAACCGATAAAAATCTAAAATATTCTTTTCCCAATCCACACCCCTGCATATTATATAACATATTTATAAAAATATATTTCTTTACAAGGAATACCCCATAAAAACACCCCCTCTTTCAGAAATATCAACATACATTTCACATCACCGATGAAAAACAAAAAAAATGGAATTAAAATGATAAAAACCGGATCAATTACCGGACAATCAATTGCCAATGAGAAATATCCTACCGGGATGACCGGATGCTTATAAACCGAAATTCCGGCACATAATGTCCCCTAATGGATACAGGAAGCAAAAAACAAAGAATAAAAAGTACTAACACAAAACTACGATTTACAAACTTGCTCGACAAACTCAACAAAACCGTTTTCCGTATCGGCACTGACCGATTTATAATAAGGCATTAACCGATGGGGAGCATTAGCAACCAAAAAAGCTTTTCCACAAATATCTAAAAAATCGACATCATTATAATCATTCCCCAAACCGCCACACTCCGCCGGCTGTATAGAAAGTTGCTTCAACAATATACGACAGGCTGTTCCCTTATTGACATTCCGGGAATACACTTCCAACCACACAGAACACCGGTCCAATGGAGAAGTTGAACGAATAACCGAATAATGCGGCAAATCATTTTTTACTTTTTCAACCAACGGTAATTGTTGACTGTTCAAAATCATTACAAACTGTGTCGCTGCTGTTCTGATTTCCTCCGGACAAGCGATAAGGCGTCCGAAATCTCCGAATTTCTCGATCCGGCGCTTGTAATCCGAATGAGCCGGATAAATATCGGTATAATAAAAATAATGATTATCGGGTATTTCCTGCTGAATCATGAAATTAATATTATATTCCCATAGGTAAGCCGCAATCTGCCGGGTTTCTAAGATTGACAAATGCCGGGCCAAAATGATCTTTTTATCCTTCCAGTGCATAATACCCGCTCCGGAGGAAAATACCAAAAAATCAATGGGAAAATCATCCGGTAAAAACCTTCGGGCCGCAAATAACGTCCGTCCTGTAGCAATAATACGCACGATCTTTCGTTCCCCCAGCATCCCGAAAGCATGCAAAGCCTCCTTGCTTATTTCTCCGCCACATGGCAATATCGTCCCGTCTAAATCGGAAATAATAGCCTTTACCATCTCAATCACAAAAGTTCATACCGATAATACGGAAGCGGTTCATTCAGATAATGCAATACTTTTTCCTGATTCATACCATCAAGCGGATCCTGGCGATAACCGAAAGTTGCTTTTATGCCCATATTGATAAAATAAACGGCCCGGTCGACTGCTTCCGGTAAACTATCACCTTTCAGCAAACAACCTGTAATAACACTGGCAAAAGCATCTCCCGTCCCGGGGTAAGAAGCCGGAACATAATCACACATCACCCGCCACATCCGTTTGTCTGTACGATCATAAGCAATAGTTGCCACATTGTTGTTATTTTCAGAAGGAGCAGAAGTAATGATCACATATTCCGGCCCATATTCACTCAAACGCCGGCACCATTCGACAGCTTCTTTGACAGAAACCTGACCGGCACAGGATTCCCCCAATAAAAAAGCAGCCTCCGTCAGATTGGGTGTAATAACCCTGGCCTGCTTACATAACTCCCGCATACCACCGATCATTTCCTGGCTCATACCGGGATATAAACGATTGTGATCACCCAATACCGGATCCACTAAAATAAAATTGTCCTTATGTCCGAAATCCTCAAAAAAACGGGATACAATATCCATTTGCTCTACAGAGGCCAGATATCCGGAATATATGGCATCAAAATACAACCCCAATTCTTTCCAATGATCGATAATTCCGGACATATGGGGAGTTAAATCGACACTCCGGAAATTTTTATATTCGCTATGAGCCGATAATATTGCTGTAGGCAAAGGACATACCTGATAGCCCATACTAGATAGAATCGGAATCGCTACTGTCAGCGACGCCCGTCCATAGCCGGAAAGATCTTCTATTGCTGCTACCTTTTTCATAGATCAGATTTTATTCCAAACAAATATAGACCATATATCCCGAATACACAAAAAACCCACAAATCAGGCAGCACATCAAATTGTAAATTTTAGATTGTAAATTCTAAATTACTTGACAAAGAAATTCGTCTTCGGACTTTTAAACTAAAATCATAAATCTACAATTTAAAATTACGATCCATTATATTATACCGTATTCTTTCAACAAGCGCTCCATATCCTGTTGCAATTTCCGGGCTTCTTCTCCGGCACGTAAAGCAAAATTCTCGGTTTTATCGGCAAAAATAATACCCCGGGAAGAATTCACCAGCAAACCACAATGGCTGTTCATACCGAACCGGGCCACTTCTTCCAGGCTCCCCCCCTGCGCTCCGACTCCCGGTACCAGCAGAAAATGATCGGGTACAATTTTACGGATGCCTTCCAGCATTTCTGCCTTAGTCGCACCCACCACATACATCATATTTTTCTCATTTCCCCACTCCTGTGACTTCTTCAACACTTTTTCATACAACTTCTGTCCTTCATGTTCGAAAAACTGAAAATCAAAAGCACCTTTATTTGAAGTCAAAGCCAAAAGTATAACCCATTTCCCTTCATATTGCAGAAACGGAGTTACAGAATCTTCTCCCATATAAGGGGCAACCGTGATAGAATCGAAATCCAATGCCTGCAAAAATGCCTTCGCATACATCTGAGATGTATTTCCGATATCTCCCCGCTTCGCATCTGCAATCGTAAAAACCTCCGGATAATGCTCCCGGATATAATTCATCGTTTTTTCCAATGTTTTCCAACCTTCCACACCCCGGCTTTCATAAAAGGCAATATTCGGCTTGTAAGCCACGGTCACGGATGCCGTAGCCTCTACAATCGCTTTATTAAATTCAAAAACAGGATCTTCTGCCCCTTGCAAATGTGCAGGGATCTTAGCTATATCTGAGTCAAGGCCGACACAAAGGAACGACTTCTTTTTCTTTATCTGCTCAAAAAGTTGTGTATAATTCATGATGATTCGTATTATGATTATTCAAAAGCAACGGGTAAACCAAACCCGGTATTTCAACTTACAAACCGCTTTCTTTCAGTCTTTCCGTATTTTCTTCTATCTGTAACTTCTCGATGATCTCATCAATCTCCCCGTCCATAACCGCCGCCAGATTATACAAAGTAAAATTAATCCGGTGATCGGTAACCCGTCCCTGTGGGAAATTATAAGTACGGATCTTGGCTGAACGGTCGCCGGTAGACACCATCGTACGACGCTTAGCCGCAATATCGTCCATATGTTTCTGATATTCGAGAGCATAAATCCGGGAACGCAACTCGTTCATCGCTTTAGCCAGATTCTTCAACTGGGACTTCTCATCCTGACAGGTCACAACAACACCGGTCGGAATATGAGTCAGACGAATGGCTGAATAAGTCGTATTCACCGACTGTCCTCCCGGACCGGAAGAACAATAAGTATCTTTCCGTATATCGTTCGGGTTCAATTGCACATCCACCTCCTCCGCTTCCGGCAACACAGCAACCGTCGCCGCAGAAGTATGTATCCGTCCCTGCGTTTCCGTTGCGGGCACACGCTGTACCCGGTGTACACCCGATTCGTATTTCAAAATCCCGTAAACACCGTTACCGGAAACATTGAGCACAATTTCTTTATACCCCCCGGCTGTACCCTCATTACTATTGGTCACCTCTACCTTCCAGCCTCTCCGCTCACAAAATTTCGTATACATCCGGAACAAATCACCGGCAAACAGGCAAGCTTCATCACCTCCTGTTCCTCCCCGGATTTCCAGGATTGCATTTTTTGAATCCTCCGGATCTGCCGGCACCAACAATAATTTAATATGTTGCTCCATCACAGGCAACTTCTCCGTCAGGTCATCCAATTCGAGCTGTGCCATCTCTTTGAGCTCCGCATCTTCCTCTGAATCCAAAATCATACGGGATTCCTCTATTGTATCCAATGCCTTTTTGTATTCATCCGCCGCCGCCGTTATAGCTTCCAAATCTTTATACTCCTTAGTCAGCTTGACATACCGCTCCATATCACCGATCACCTCCGGATCCGTAATCAACTGGCCGATCTCTTTAAAACGAATGTAATAAGTTTCTAATTTCTCTATCAGCGGGGTCTCCATGTATGTATCCTTTTCTATATTCAGCTACAAAAATAATATTTTTAAACCGAGGAAAATGAGTTTCACATAAAAATGTCTCTACCGGAACAAAGACAGCACATCCATTCAAACCCGTCTCTGTTTATACGCAGCATAGATTTCACAGATCGTATCGGACAAAGAATAAAACCGGTAATCCGGGTAATAAGACAAAAATTTAGCCGACGAATAATAAGATTTATGCTGGGATGACCGGGCCGTTTCCCGGGTAAAATCCGGGCGTTTACCTGTTATCTTTCCCACAACCGACAACAACCGCCAGGCGATATTCGTCATCCAGGGACGAAGCCGTATATCCGGAGGACGGTGCCCCGTAGCCCGGGCAATCTCCGTAAATAATTCCCGGTAGCTGTAATTCCCACCGTTTATGACAAACCGCTCTCCCCGGATTCCATTTTCAGACAAAAGCAGTATAATCTGACATACATCCCTGACATCTACATATCCACATACGCCTTCCGTGTAAACCATAATCCCCTTTGCTGCCGTCACAAACAACCTCGAACTGCTTCGGTTCCAATGGCCGGCCCCCAAAATAATAGAAGGATTTACAATGACAGCCTCCAGACCTTTCTGCATATAATCCCGGACAATACGTTCCGCTGCCGCTTTACTCCGAGAATAAACCGAATGAACACTTCCCGTAATCACCGGTGTATCTTCATCGATCACCTCCCCCTCATAACGGGCATCCCCCAAAGCCGCAATCGAACTCACATAACACAGTCTGACCCGATACTTCTGACACAACGCAGCTATATGTTCCGTTCCCCTTGTATTTACATCCGACAAATAAGATTTGTCTCCCCCTGCAAAAGATACGACGGCAGCACAATGGTAAACACAATCAGCACGACTTACCATCGTTTCCAATACCTCCGGGTCCATCACATCTCCTTCAACCCATCTGATCCCATCCCACAACGTATCATCCGAGGTATATAACTGCCAAACCTCCCTCACTGCCTCTATACGGCTGTCTTTTCGTTTCAAAGCATACACCTCCTTGCCCGACCTGGCCAGATAATACAACAAATGACTCCCCAGTAAGCCGGTAGCACCAGTAACAAATACCATACTATACTTCTCTGATGTTTATTGATTTTTGATTCACGATTTATAATTACGATCCCTCTTTTTTGCAGGGAAGAATAGTACGTACAATCAAAAATCGTAAATTTAAAATTCAGGTTCTGATTGTAGATTTACGGTTTCAGATAATAAATCCGGCGGCGGATCCCCTGTCAGGCAATTTAAAATCTAAAATTTGCAATCTAAAATCACCCCTACCTCTTCCAAATGAATTTTACGTTTTGAATCAAATTCTCATTCAAGCTGAAATGTACGGCACAGGCATTTTTTGTCCTTTCCAGAGCAATTTTATGTTTATCTGAATACTCCCGGTCCGGCATATGGAAAACAATCTCCACTTCACCGATGCGCCTGTGAGGCTCCAATGCCATCTTCTTGGTTATCTCAATCTCCGTCCCTGTTAAATCGATACCGATTGTTTCCGCATAAATACCCATCGTAGTCATCATGCAAGCAGCCAATGATGTCGCACACAAATCCGTCGGAGAAAAAGCCTCTCCTTTACCATGATTATCCACCGGAGCATCCGTTACAATTTTCGCTCCACTCTGTAAGTGTTCACATTCTACCCGTAAACCACCTAAATACTTTGCTCTAACAGTTGTCATATTTTTTCAGTTTTTAGATTATAATTAAATCCTCCTTCAGTCAAAAACCTGTATCGCTTCCTGAATATGAAGAACATCCATTCCTACTCCCGACACAAGGATCAAATCAAAGCGCAGCTCCCGTTCCAGGCCTTTTGCCCGGATATATGCTTCTCCCGCCCGAAGTAAATTCCGCTTTTTCCGGAAATCGATCAATTCCCCCGGCAACTCACAACCTGCTTCCCGGGTTTTTACTTCTACGACAATAATCATCTTCCCGTCCGTACAAATAATATCTACTTCTTTATGACCGATCCGCCAGTTCCGTTCCAGGATCGTATACCCCCTATGGGTAAGGTATAAAACAGCCCGTTCTTCCCCGTTTTTGCCAGAATCATTTCGTTGTGACATAGCAGAAGTTTTAATCAAAAATAGAGTAAAAAAACGAGAAATAAAACAGTTGCTCTTTGAATTCCGAATGTTATACCTTTGATTTCTAAACTTTATTGTATATCTTTGTATGGTTTTTTGGGAGAATGTAACTATGGCGAAGAAAAGAGTTTTATTTATATCCTCAGAGATAATGCCTTATCTGCCTGAATCTGAAATGTCACATATAGGCCGGTACTTACCTCAAGGGATACAAGAAAAAGGAAAAGAAATTAGAACATTCATGCCCCGGTTTGGTTGTATCAACGAACGACGCAATCAACTGCACGAAGTTATTCGCTTATCCGGCATGAATCTGATTATCAACGACACTGACCATCCCCTTATTATAAAGGTAGCTTCCATTCAAGCCGCACGCATGCAAGTCTATTTTATCGATAATGAAGACTATTTTCAAAGAAAGCATGTAATTACTGATGAAAAGGGAAGTTTCTTCGAAGACAATGATGAAAGGGCTATCTTTTTTGCCCGGGGAGTCTTCGAAACGGTCAAAAAATTAAGATGGGCACCCGATCTGATTTATTGTCAAGGCTGGTTTACAGCACTTGTGCCTATATTTCTGAAGAAAGAATATGCAGAAGACCCGATTTTTGCACATGCAAAAGTAGTTTTCTCGACTTCAGATGACAAATTCAAAGGCAACCTGCACGAAGATTTTCACAAGAAAATCCTCACAGAAAACATCAAAAGCAAAGACGTCGAGATCGTAAAAGAACCTTCTCACGTCAATGTGAGTAAACTGGCTTTCAATTTTGCCGATGGTATCATTTTCAACAACAAAGAAATAGACCCCAACCTACAGGAATACGCTCAAAAATCGGGCAAACCCATCTTGGAGTATTCCAACCAAGAGGAGTACATTGACAATTACTCCGATTTCTTCGATAAGATAATCGAAACGAAAAAATAAGCACAAAGCTGTATGAGTCGCAAACTTATACAGCTTTTTTTTATAACAGTACCCACTTCAATAATTTTTTAATTTACCAACACACAAACGAACCATATGTGCGGAATAGTTGCCTATATCGGCTATAAAGAAGCTTATCCTATTTTAATTACAGGACTGAAAAGATTAGAATACCGGGGATACGATTCCGCCGGCATCGCCTTAATCAACAACCATCAAATCCAGGTTTACAAAACCAAGGGAAGAGTCCACGACCTGGAAGAAAAACTCCGGGACTCCGACACCCATGCTTCTATCGGCATGGGACATACACGTTGGGCGACCCATGGAGAACCCAGCGATAAAAATGCCCATCCCCACACCTCTATGCACGGTAAATTCTCCTTGGTTCACAATGGAATCATTGAAAATTATGCCCACCTGAAAGAAAAATTAGCCCGAAGAGGATACTCCTTCAAAAGTGAAACCGACTCGGAAGTGCTCGTCAACCTGATCGAATACATTTATATGAAAGGGGGAATCGATGCAGAAACTGCTGTGCGATTAGCTTTAGGGAAAGTTGTCGGAGCCTACGGTCTGGTCATCATGTGTACAGACGAACAAGACAAATTGATCACAACAAGAAAAGGCAGTCCCCTGGTCATAGGAGTTGGCGACCGTGAATATTTTGCCGCTTCTGACGCCACCCCCATCATCGAATACACAAAAAATGTCATTTATCTGAATGACGACGACATCGCAATCCTCCGGAAAGACGGTCTTACCTTAAAAAGCCGCGACAACGATATGCTGTCGCCCGACATCAGACAGATCGATCTGGATATTGAAAAAATAGAAAAAGGAGGCTTTCCCCACTTTATGCTAAAAGAAATATTCGAGCAGGTATATTCGATAAAAGATACAATCCGGGGACGGATCAACTACGAAGCTTCTGATATTTTTTTAGGCGGCATAACAGAAGTCATACCGGCCTTGGCTTCGGCCGAACGAATCCTTATCATCGGTTGCGGCACTTCCTGGCATGCCGGCCTGGTGGGGGAATACCTCATTGAAGAATTAGCCCGGATTCCGGTAGAAGTCGAATATGCATCAGAATTCCGGTACCGGAATCCCATCATCAATCCCAAAGACATTGTCATCGCCATCTCCCAAAGCGGAGAAACAGCCGATACCTTAGCGGCAATCCGATTGGCCAAAGAAAAAGGAGCAACGGTACTCGGCATTTGCAATGTCGTCGGCTCCAGTATTGCCAGAGAAACCCATGCCGGAGTCTATACCCATGCCGGTCCGGAAATCGGAGTAGCCTCAACAAAAGCCTTCACGGCCCAAATCGCAGTATTGACAATGATGGCCCTGCTAACCGGCTGCAAAAAAGGAACATTGGAAGCCGATAAATACCACAATTATATCCGGGAATTAAGCTTGCTACCGGACAAAATCAATGAAATACTGCAAAAAGAAGAAGAAATAAAAAAATTGGCAGCAGAACTGAAAGATTGTCCCAACGCCATATACCTGGGCCGGGGATGCCAATACCCGGTAGCCCTGGAAGGTGCCTTAAAACTGAAAGAAATCTCTTATATACACGCAGAAGGCTATCCCGCCGCAGAAATGAAACACGGTCCGATAGCACTTATCGACGAAAAAATGCCGGTATTCGTCATTGCTACCCGGGATGCGTATTATGAAAAAATCATCTCCAATATCAAAGAAGTGGAATCCCGGAAAGGCAACGTAATAGCCCTTGTCAATCCCGACGATGAAGTGGTAAGCAAAATTGCACAATACACCATTGAAATCCCGGATACCCTCGAATTGCTATCCCCTTTATTATCCGTCATTCCCCTGCAACTGATATCTTATCATATTGCCGTATTGAGAGGCTGCAACGTAGATATGCCACGCAATCTGGCGAAATCAGTTACCGTTGAATAAAAAAAACAGTATCCGGCTGACCGGATACCGTTTTTCACAATCAGAATATATACTTAATTCGCTAACTTTTCCTGCCATCTCCAGGTATTCGCCAACGTTTCTTCCAAACTGACCTGAGCCTTCCAGCCCAATTCTGTATTGGCAAGAGTCGTATCGGCCCACACCTTTTCGATATCACCTGCACGGCGTCCCGTGATTTTATAATTCACTTTCTTACCGGTAGCCCGCTCAAAAGCATGAATCAACTCCAATACCGACACTCCATTTCCCGTTCCGATATTGAAATATTCGTAATTCGTCTTATTTTTCCCCTCAACCAACCGGCGTATAGCAACGACATGCGCTTTTGCCAAATCCACAACATCGATATAATCCCGCACAGCAGAACCGTCGGACGTATTATAGTCATCTCCGAACACACTCAATTGCTCCCGGATACCAGCCACCGTCTGTGTCAAATAAGGTATTAAATTATTAGGTACTCCGTTCGGCAATTCCCCGATAAGAGCAGAAGGATGCGCACCGATGGGGTTGAAATAACGCAAGGCTATCAGGTTCATTTCTTTCTCTACCTTGGCCAGATCCCGCATAATATCCTCACACATCGCTTTGGTATTTCCGTAAGGAGATTCCGCCTGCTTACGCGGTGTCTGTTCCGTAACCGGCAATACATCGGCTTGTCCGTATACCGTACAGGAAGAAGAGAATACCAGATTCTTTACGCCGAACTCCCGCATAGACGATAATACGTTCATCAAGGAATTCAAATTGTTTTTGTAATACTCCAAAGGCTTTGATACCGATTCTCCCACAGCTTTTAATGCCGCAAAATGGATAACAGCCTTAATGTCCCGATGACGGGAGAAAAAATCCCGCGTAGCCACAGCATCGGTCAAATCGAATTGCTCGAATTCCGGCCGGATACCGGTAATCTTTTCAATACCGTCCAATACATGAATATTTGAATTGCACAAATTATCCACAATGATCACTTCAAAGCCGCTCTGTTGAAGCTCTACAACCGTATGGGAACCGATATAACCGGTACCTCCTGTTACAAATACTTTCATCGTAAAAAAATTATAATATTAAGTTCTCACCTTATTCTTTGCAAAGTAAGCAATAAAATATGAATTTTTATAAAAAGTTCCCCAATATGTATTGGAATTCTCTTTCTTTTTTTTACTTTTGTACTATGCATAGGTTTATAGAATACATATCCAATTTATTGTTTCTCCATGATTGCGTTATAATACCGGATTTCGGCGGTTTTATATGCAATTATAAAAGTGCATGTATTGACGAAACGAGCGGAATAATCACCCCTCCGTCAAAAGATATTCTATTTAACCGGAACCTGACACACAACGACGGCTTACTTGCCAATTGGATTGTATGCAAAGAAAATATTCCTTATGATAAAGCCGTAAAACAAGTCGAACTTTTCTGTGAAGATTTAAAAATCCGTCTGAATCAACGGCAACGTATCGCATTCGGCGATATAGGCGTATTTTATACAGACCGTCGCTTCAATATTATATTCGAATCGGGAGAAAACAATTTCCTGTCCGATACCTATGGCATGGAGGAAATCGAAGCTCCTAAGCTTACAACAGAAGACAAGAGACTTAAACCTCAACAAATAGAAATACCGACTTTCACCCCGGAAATGTCTCCGTATATCAATATGGAATCCACAAACTGGGTACATCGTTCGCTAAAATACGGCCTCGCAGCAGCTGTCATTGCCGGTTTAGTCGTCATTACCCAGGTCGGAATAGTACACTTCGGGGACAACAACAAAAATATCAGTTCAACTCTGATTCAACCCCAGCCGATAATTCCAACTCCCGTCTCCGGTAATATCACGCCTATCGTCAAAATTTCTCCGGATTACGACTATGTTGAGTACGATCCGCTGGAAACCCTTGAATAAATACATTGTAAAATCACACCTGGCACTCTTCTGAAAACTTTTTGAAGAGCCATTCCCGCATTACCTGACTTAAACCGGTTCTATATATAATCCTCTCCATTCCCTGAATTTTTGCATTTTCTCAATCTCCAATGAGTCGCGATTTGCAAAATAATTCAGGTAAAATCCCCCCGACCTTGGCAAATACATCCCTGTCCGGGAATCAAATCATTTCCCTGCAGACACATGCAGTAATGCATCCACAGCACAAAACAGAATATACAAAGGAATAATGCATAGAATAACCGACAAGCCGAAAAAAACGGCAATGAGAAGCAAACACAAAAAATAAATATATCTAATGTAATTGGCTTTCCAGGAGAAACCCGTTATCTTTAAGGAAAACATCGGCAATTCACTCACCAGTAACAAAGACAGAATAACAACACAGGCAGCCAAAACCCAGATATTCCCGAATAAAACGGCATAGACCTCCGGAATATAAAGCGAGGCAAAAACCAATCCCACCCAAAAAAGGGCATGTGCAGGTACAGGCATACCGATAAACGACATCGTCTGCCGTTTATCCAAATTAAATTTAGCCAGCCTGAAAGCAGAAAAGAAGGGTATCAATAAAGGCACAAAGACCAGAATCTGTCCCACAAGAGACAAATCCCGGATACATCCTGCATGTCCACCGAAAAGCACATCCTTCATCAGCAAATGAGCCAATATCGCAGGCGCAACTCCAAAGCTGACCACATCAGCCAGAGAATCCAACTCTTTGCCTAACTCAGATTTCACATGTAATAAACGGGCAACCATTCCATCAAAAAAATCAAAAACCATACCGATAAGTATGAAAATCGCAGCCATTTCCAGGTTTCCATACATACCCATAAATACAGCCATCATACCCGACACCACATTCATGCCGGTAAGGAAGTTAGGAATATGCTTTTTCATTTTATATTATTTAAGTATAATTTTTCTAAGCCCTTTACTTGATCTCCCCATAAAACCGGAGGGGCAGATCCGGGTTTAAAGGACTATTCGTGATTACGTTTATAACACCCGAAAGTTTTCCGGCCATAGCCTTTTCCACGGTTTCCGCTTTTATCTCTGTCGACTCACCGGGTTTAAGCTCCTGAACTGCTAACGTCACCTTTATCCGGCTGTCGTTTGCATAAACCCGGTGAATCTTCAACAAAGACTTACCGGTATTCGTAATCTTATAGGTATAACCAGCTTGTGCCGGTGAAGCAATCGTTCCGAAATTATAATATTTTTTTTCCACAGTAATAGCAGGAGCCGTCGACATATCCTTTCCACTAAAATCCTCCTCCACATACACGGACACCCTCAAAGGATATTTTTTACCATTCACAAGCAAACCGATTTCCTGTTCATTCAAACCATAATTATTTAACAAAGCCGTATTACAAGAAGCTTTTATCATGGCGATTTTCCCGGTTTCCATCTGTTGCGGTTCAATACTGATCTTCAGCCAGGACGGGACGTCGGTAAAGGAAACGGCAACTTTCTTCCCCGAATTATTATATACACCGTAATTCATTCCTTTGGCATCCCCTTTCCTTACCTTCATCAAAGAAATGTGATCCAGAGGCAAACGCAAACCGGAAGCCAATTCATACGGATATTCATCTAAAACAGTACGTGTACGCCCCTCTACCGTTCCTTTAATCTTCAATTCCACAATAGGAGTCTTGGCATTGGAAAAAACAGTAATCGTCTTATCAAAATAGCCCGGCCGGTCCTTCGGATCGAAAGTAGCCTTGACAAATCCCGTTTGTCCGGGCAAAACAGGCTGTTTGGTCCATTCCGGAGAAGTACAACCGCAGGAAGATTCGACATTTTTCACCAAAATCGGACTCGTGCCCTGATTTACAAATACAAAATTATAAGACACAGCCCCATTCACTTCCTTTATTGTTCCGAAATCATGCAAGCGCTGTTCAAAATGAATAACAGGCTGAGCATAACTACCTGAAAAAGCAAACAACAAAATCACAAAAGACAAAAATTTTATATTCATAATATTACACATTTTTTAATTCATCACACTTCGGACCTACGAAAATACAGCTTTTTACACATATTTCTCAAAAACAACGGCAAATTTATACATCTTCTTTCCTGCCTAACTTAGCTTTTAAACGGGATTTACGTTTCTTCAATGTTTCCGGAGTTATAAACAATATACGGGCTATCGACTTATTATCGAATTTTTCCTGCATCAAAATTAACAGCAATATCTCCTGTGTCGAAATTTCCGGATGATTACCCAACAGCGTATTTATATAATTTCCCCTATTTTTCCCCAGCATCTCCAACAAATTTTGAAAATACCCCTCTTTATTGGTTTTGTTCAATTCCAGGTATTTTTCATAAAAAGCCGGCAGTTTACTCTCGACATTCGACTCCCGGATCAAAAGTTCCAATTGCTCGATAAAATTAGCATTCGTCAACTTTACAATATCCCCGGCTGCCACTTTAAAAAAAGGCTCAAAATCCTCCATCGCTACCTTCGCATCCCCATCGGGCATTGCCTTCACCTTATGATACAAATACCAAATTACAACTGCGGCTATCATCAGCACACAGAACAAAACCATAAAAAACATCAGATAACTACTCTCCATAATTGAAAATTAAATCAACTTATTCATTCTACCCTTTCAATACCATCCGTATACCTTAAAACGATAAAAAATTCAGTTCCGACATCCAGACTCATAAAATCGATGATCCCTCCCATACTTTCCATGATCCGCCTTGAAATAGCCAATCCTAACCCCATACCGCTCGTCTTGGTCGTAAAATTAGGTTCGAAAATTTTTTCCCGTATTTCTGCCGGTATGCCGACTCCGTTATCCCGGATGCGAATGACAACATTCTGTCCGACCTTGTCTGTTCTTATACGCAACTCGCCCTTGCGGTCCTCCGGAATACTCTGTACAGCATTTTGCAAGACATTTACAATTACACGGTGTACCTGTTCCTTATCTGCCAGCACCCGAACACCGGGAATAATATTACATTCCAGATAATCTACATTCATTTCAAACAATGTCGCACAATTCCGTACCATTTCACTAATATCGAAAACTTCCTTTTGGGAAACCGGGATCTTTGCAAAATCGGAAAATGCCGATGCGATCGAAGCCATATTATCAATCTGCTCAATCAACACCGTAGACACATCCTTAAAACGCTTTTTAAATTCATCGGGATCTTCAATCTGCAACGAACGCAACATAAACTGTATATTCAGCTTCATCGGTGTGAGCGGATTCTTTATTTCGTGAGCAATTTGTCTCGCCATCTCCCGCCAGGCACTCTCACGTTCCGATTTAGCCAACTGGCTGACACTCTCCTCCAATTTCTCCACCATATTGTTATACTCTTTCACCAAACTCCCCACTTCATCACGGCGGTTATAAACAATCTTCTCATTTTTCCCTCCGATCCGCATCTGCTTCAATTTATCATTGACCAATTGTAACGGTTTCGTTACCCTTTCTGCCACCACGCCGGATAAGATAAAAGCCAGTACCATGACGACAATAGCAATATTAACCGCAATAATCACCATAATCACAATATCGAGATTCAACTCGTCATTCTGTGTAAAATAAGGAACATTGAGTATATACGACTTATTATTTTCCAAAACCAACGGCATATACACCGACATATAATTCAATTCCCCGATATGCTTTTCCTTGACAAAACTCATCGAACCGTCATCGACAATGCTCTTTAAAGCCTCCGCATCCACCAGATAACCGGCAAAACCGGCCGTAAAGATTTCCGGACGGGAAGTAGCCACCAACATACCTTTCTGAGAATAGATATTGATATCGATCATCAGGATTTCAGACATATTCGTCAATACATTCAGGATATCCTGGCACTCTGTATACTCCACACATTCCAACGCCTCCAGCTCTTTATTGACGTACTTCAGCAACTCCGTCGCTTTTGAACGGTGACGATCTTCAAAACTTTTCGTATTCAGATAAATAGATAAAGCCGTAAGAATAAAAAACAATACGAAAATCAAAGAAACAATACTGTTTTTAATCCTGGATTTTAAAGTCCCGCGCCTATAATTTATTTTGTGATCACGGCTAAAAAAAAGCCCGTAAGAAGAAAGCAATATGCAAACGAAAAAAACATACAATATATTTACATAGTACAAAGAAAAGATCGAATCCGACAAACTCATGACCAAACCTCCGCTTTCATTGACCGGGATAACCATATGTGAATAATGATCTTTCTCCACAATCGCTATATTCCCATGGTATTCACCAAAAGAATTAAACGAACGGTAATAATTAAACTCTCCGGATGAAAATATCAATTGCCCGTCCCGATACTTGGCGTATGAATACGGATAAATAATATCAATCCCTTCTATCGATTCCCTGGATAATATCTGTGGATAACCACTTCCCTCACTGTCTTTCGCCGAATCAAAACTCAAATAAAGAATAACCTCCCCGAATTCAAACCGGCCGATATAAGAAACATAACCGTCGAAATCATTAATAAAATAAAAATTAGTCTTCCCCAACCGTTCTCCGTGCCAATTGATTATATCTCCGAAATAATCGTTACAACAATGCAATTGTGCAGCAACCCCCACTCGGAGACTATCATCCTGACGACACAACGTAATATCAGAAATATAATTATACCCGTTTAAATCCAACAAATCATTCGTCAGACATAACCTCAAAAACTCTTCATTGTAATTTGCCACCAAATCGGCTATCACCTCGGAATCATTAATCTGCTCATCTATTTCCACCAGCTTCTTCTCAAAATTACGATCCCGCTCCTCGATAAGCTCTGTCGCATAGGCAGCTCTCTGGGTCAACTCCCGGTATTGCTCGTATTTTTTTGCCGTTAAAACAATATACACAGACAACAAAGACATCGTCAATATAAAAATACTACGCTGCATATCCCGGTTCACCGCATAACGATTTACAGCAAATAAAATGAAATTAACCAGCACAAAAAGACTGCCCCAGAAAAAACTGTCCATATCCCACAACATACAGAGAAAAGCCAAAAAGCCCATGACCACGACAACCGTCTCCAGAACAATTTTTAAAGGAAGCAGATTTTTCAATATATATACCGCCCCATCGATGATGATGATAAGTCCCACTCCGCCCATAATAATCGCAACAAAAGCCACAATAGAAGGCAATCCGACATTCACCACCCGGGCAATATTCAAATGGACATCCGTATGCCCGATCAAAGAACTGATCGCATAAGTCCATGTAAACATATATACGGCAGCCAATACAATCAAACCGACCATAATAACATAGCGGATACGCCTGACCTTAGGACTCTGATAATTTACCTTCAAAGCACTGAAAGAAATATAAAGGACCTGAACAATCGAAAAAGCCGATAACATAAGATCCCCGATAGATGTCACCGTACGCCCTGCCATCAATGTCCCGTCAAACAAAGACAATCGGTAAACAGAACCCGGGAACTGATTTTCAATCATTGTATAACGCAACAAAAGCAAAAACAGGATAAAACCGGTAATGTATAACAATTGCATCCGGAAAGAAGAAGCGGAAGTCAGTAGCAGATTATATACATAAAATAAACTGATAAAAAACAAAAGATAAAACGTGATAATCAGATAATTTACCGAGCGATCTTTAAAATTCTCACTATGCTGTACATAGAAAAGCGGCTTCCCTTCTTTGGTCTTGATTTCCCATTCTCCGCCCTGAGCAAAGCGCCTCACTATAATATTGTCCGCATTTTCAATATCGACACCTAAAAATTTACCGAAACGGTTTTTGACATATTCATTATCGTAAGGATAATTATCCTTAATATGCAGTAATGCAAAATATTCATTATCTCCATATACCTTCTTCCGGACCTCATAAAAAGCATTATTGATCTTTATAAAATTATCTCCGGTATTCAGTCCGTCATATAAACCGTCCATACCGATAATTTCATTTGTCCAGAAAAAGACCTTCTTATTCCTAAACCCAACAAAAACAATATCCTCTTCCCAAACGTACTCGTCTATATTCACACTGTCCCGGAATTGCTTCAACAAACTTTCCGCCTCAGCCTCCTTATCGTGCAACCGCTTCTCAAAATCCCGGACCCAATCTTCACCGGCATGACGATCTAAAATATATTCCCAACATAATGCCCCCAGCAAAATGGTCAGTCCTGCAATGAATACAACTAAAGCTTTTTTCATGTGTTTTTCTTTACTAATCCGAAAAACCATCACTCATGATGGTATGGTTCCCCATTCATGATCGTCATTGCCCGGTAAACCTGTTCCACAAAAATCATCCGGACCATCTGGTGAGAAAATGTCATCTTAGACAATGACAACTTATCGTTAGCCCGTTTATAAACATCTTCGGCAAAACCGTAAGGCCCTCCGATAACAAATACCAAGCGCTTTATTCCACTCTGCATCTTCTGTGCCAAATACCCTGAAAACCCGGTAGAAGTAAACTGATTTCCCTTTTCGTCCAACAATACAACAACATCTCCCGCCTGCAATTGCCCCAATATCAATTCCCCTTCTTTACCCTTTTGAAGGCTCTCCGGCATATTCTTACTGTTTTTCACATCCGGCAAAACCCTCATCTCATAAGGAACATAACGTGTCAACCGCTTCTCATACTCCTCAATCCCCGTTCTGATATAAGCCGCATCCGTTTTTCCGATCACTAACAAGCATATTTTCATTTTTCCGGACCAATATTAGCGTTACACCTATCTCTATCTACACATACCCCTACCCACTTAACTTCTCTTTCAAAACGAAAGTAACATTTTTTTTGCACATCCTTTGCAAAAAACCAGATTTTATCCCTATATTTGCACCCGTTAACGCGTGAAACCGATAACACACGAGAGTGTAGGTCCTATAGCTCAGCTGGTTAGAGCACCTGACTCATAATCAGGGAGTCCTTGGTTCAAGCCCAAGTGGGACCACAACATTAAAACACCAATTAGCTGAATTTCAACTGATTGGTGTTTTCGTTTTAACATTTTGCAAAACATTTGCAAAACATGGAATAAGAAAAAGCGGCTTTTTCAGAGCCGCTTATACACACAATAAAGGTAAATGATCAGTTTTCGGAGGGCGTATTTGTGGATTTTTTGCTTTCCTCCTCTAATTTTTTTTTACGCTTCTGGATATGGGAAATTCCCAGGGAAAGAATCGTGAGAATAATATCCCAAAGTGTCTTTTTCCAATTCGTTGCCATAATTACCTCCTTTTTTACAGGATCATCCCTGTGTTTGATCAACCGGCAGATGCCCCGGTTATGTTAAAAACAAAAATCTGACGTGCCGAAGCATAACCACTGATACTGTTAATGGCATAAATCTGCACCTGTACCTTATCACCAACTACCGGCGCACCAAATTGTGCAGTGTATTTTTCGGTGATAGTTGCTTCGGCGGCTCCTCCTGCAACAGTTCCAACCTGCCTAAGTCCGTTAATGTTAGTACTCTGTCCTACCGATAACGGAGTAATACGAACAAGTAATATATCGTTTTCACTCACGTTTCCGTCAAATGAAATCTTTAGAGCTGAATCTGCCAATATCAAGGAAGAGAGTCCAGGTAATTGACTGGTCAGATTGTCAGCCGGTTCGGTCAATGGCGTGGTGATGCCAACGAGTTCGAGATTCATGTTACAACGGACATACAGGTTAAACCCGCTGATTTTTCCGGATATCCCGTAATAAGAACCGGAAGCTGAAACTGTTTTTGACTTTTCAGCCCAGAGTGCCCGCTGTGTATCCGTTAAATCCTGCCAGTTCTTTGCAAAGCGGCTGAAATTCTGACGTAAAACCCGCTGGTACTCTGTATCCGTGTAGGTAGGAATAACTTTGTTACGTACAACCAAATGACCGGCAGAATGGGCGGCGGTAATGTTACCGGTTGAGCCGGTGAAATCTTCAAATAATTCGTTTGTTTTTGCTTTCATGACTGTAATTTTTATGTGATAGATGGGTGATTTATCACAATATATGCTTATTTGCAGATTATTATATATTCAGATGAAGACTTTAACACGAGTGATGGGATAATGATTGTTGTGATATTTATCTGGGGTATGCCGGTAGTATGCCGAAGATATGCCGTTATTAATCAATGTATTTTTAAGAGGGTTTACTGGCGCCGTAGATGACGATGGGAAATGTGATGATGTTTCTGCCGGCGCTTTGCAGGACGACGGGAAAAGCGGCGGGAAGGGCGTGGATGCGGGGTATGAGGTGGCGGTTGTGCCTAGTGATCAGCAGGGAGGCGGAGCCTGGGACAATTTAACAGGCCGACAGTGTGAAGGGATGTGTGAGGAGCCGGTTTGTTAAGTTGTCAGACGGGGAGGGATTACCAGGCACAAGCATGGGGAGGAATTGGGGTGGTTTGTGTGGTGTGGAGCATGGGACGCATAGATGGAAGCCTTTGAAAAGGTGGGATGTGGGTTCAAGGGCTTCCATTTTTGCAGGCGGGTGGATGGAGTGCAGCGATGGAGTGATATGGGGTGAATCGGGATTTTTTGTGACTGTTTTCGGTTGTGGGGAGGTTGTGTGAATAGTCACAATAAATAGAGAGTTGGATGTGGGTGGATGCGGGTAAATGCCCGTGAGAAAAGGATGGAAAGAACGGTTTGTTCGTTGTCGGGCATGTGCCAGGACAATGGCAAAAGAGGTGCGGCGGGGAGCGATGGCCGGTTACGGCTCCGTCCGCCAGAGACATGGAAGCCGTAGCCGGAGGCTTAGCGCAGGGGTGGGTTATGCCCGTGAAAGGACGATTGAAAATGAGATCAGTTGAAGGTCGGGCATTTCCGGCAGGATTGGCAAAAGCGGCAAAGGGCGTGTCGTGATAGGTGTGGGGTATCAGGGGTACGTATAGGACAGTGTGATGGATGGGTATGGCAAGGTTGGCGGAGTGGGATATCAGGGTTTTGTGTGGCTGGGTGTGATGGAGAGGAGTTTTTATTTAACATAATCCGGATTGTGGGACGGCTTCGGTCGTGGGGTGATCCGTGTGGCTGTTCCATAATCCCGATGGGATTATGTTACTTAAAAGCGGGAGGGATTGCGATTGATCGTGTTGGAGAAATGCTATAAGGATGGACGGGCGATATAACGAAACTATATATATACTGCGAATTAATCATATAACTTCAAAGTTTCCTTTGGATTCATTACGAAGTAATAATTGAATGTCGTTTCGTAACTGTAAAAATGTTTGATAATTTGTTTTTAGGCTGAATGAAGATTCACCCCACCAACCTTCAATATTACGTTTAAAATAACCTTCTACACTACGACGGGGAAATTCTGCAATTAAAGAGTCAAAAAAAGAATCATGTATTTTCAAATGACCATGTGATTTATCAAAAAAATAGTTCCAAGTATCATACAACTGATCATGATCTTTTATATCAATAATCTCGACCTGATCCAAATAACGAAGGTCAGAGCCATAGCCCTGATGAAGAAGCTGAAGAGCACCTTCATCAGTTTTGGGTGCTCCGTAACCGAATATAGTTAATATAAGGGATTGTTGAAGATAATTTTTCACAATCTGCCACTGGTCACGGATGAAAATATTAGATGTATAGTCTTTGTGTTTTACAGGATAAAGTAATGGGACTTTTTGAAATAAACGACCACAAACCGGACAATGAGCTTTTATGTGTCCGAAACGATTGTCACGTTCACAAATTCCTGCATGTATACAACCATGTAAAAAAAGAAGTTCTGGTAGATCATCGGTAATTTTTCTTACACGATTATAAGCTTGTAATAAAAGCGGATCCCAGTTGAACGTGGCAATGGCATCTTTTTTTCGGAGGGAGATAATAAGCAGATCATATATCGTTGGATGATCTGGTAACTGGAGTAAATCGAAATATTCACCGATTTTTGTTTCTAATAAAAGTCGAATACTTTGACAATCCTCCCGATCATATAATTCCGAATATATATTTTCCAGATTGTTACTATTAGTATTAAAAATGACGTCGTTTAATAGCTCATTTAAACCAAGCTCGTTAATAAAATTATCCATAAGGGAAGATTTTCTACCATTTCGATCTCCCTGAGGAATAGTTGCAATAGTAGCTCCTGCCCCTAATATTACAAGGTGAGGCCTTTCTTTTAAATGTTCTAAATTCAATGCCATATAATAAAACTAATAACCAAAGATATTAATTTTTGTACGAATCTGTTTGATAAGATAGAATAAAGTCGTAAATTTGGGGTGAGTGACATACGCAAAGGTGGGAAACCTGCCTTATTGTTTGGTGGGCTATTTTTATGCCCTCTGATCTGATATACGGTTCTGTACCCCCGTGGGGAGCATTAATGTGCCCCCGGCCTTTGCGGTGTCACTCAACGGGAAAGGCGGAACCGTTTTCTATATCTCCGCCCTCACTCTATAATACAAAATTATGAGGACCGTTGAGATGACACCTAAAAAACAAAATGATGAAGTGCACACCCGTAAGATCAGGTGCATAAGTTCCCCACGATCTACTTTCTTCCGGAGACTACCGTCAATTTCTCTGGCCGGAGTGTGGTTGAAAGAGGCCGGGTTTGAAGTCGGCGATTTTGCCAGGATTATCGTCTCGAATGGATTACTGGTGATTCGTTGCGAGAAGATTCCAGAGAATGAAAAATGTATTGAGTAAAAAGTAAAAACTTCCCTGATATAGGGAAGTTTTTTACTATTAATTTTTTTTCCATATAGTAATGCTTTTTCTCAAAGGAATTCGACCAAATTTTTTCATTTGCTGGCTACTATTTCCCTTCTGTTGCTTTAATGTATAAACTTTTACCGGGGTGAAACCTATTTGTTCTGCAAGCTCGGTCGACAAATAATCAACAGGAATAACCTCCCCTCCATATCTTACATTGTCATTTACAAAAGCGACATAAGCACCTTTACGACATAATCGAAATAATTCAAAATATATAAAAGTTAATTCTGAAAAATATCCATTCACCATTTTAAGAACACCTTTATTATTGATATCTCCATTTTTATTCCTAGCTTCGAGAGCTAAATTAATTTCTTTAAGAGTTTTATTATTTTCAATAATTGATATTACCTTATTATAATCATTTTCTTTTCCTAATAATGCATAATGATCTTTTAACCTTTCAATTTTTGACTTATTCTCAACAGTACAAGAAAGTAATTCTTGTCTTAAATTTTTTACTTCTTCTTCATTCTTACCCAAATAAACTAATTCTAGAGCATAAGTTCTTGTATAATCGTATCGATTACAATAAGGAGGAGAAGTTATAACCCCATTAATTATATTGTCTGCTTTCTTTGGTAACTCATACAATGCACTACCATTAATATACTCTAATTCTGTCTGTTCAAATAATGTAGAATCAATATTTTTCTGAATATCCTTAATGTCAGTACTTACTGTCTTTAGTTCATTGAGCAAACACTCTTTTAAACTAGGTAATACTCCTTTATCTAGTTTAGTTGCAAAAGGTTCTTTACCAGCTTGTAATCTTTTCTTTTCGGCATCCTGAATTTTAGGCGAGCGATAATCCCATCTTAAATATTGACCATCTTTTGCTGAATAACTTATTCTTTCTAAAGAATTCAAAATACAGAGAGTCACAAGGTTTTTAATTTCATTTGAATATGTAGATTTTTCATTCCAATCTGTAATAAAACATAGTTCAATTTCCCTGTTATCAGGATAGGCATCTTTCGTGATGCTAATATAATTAGCTTTCAAAGTAAATTCCAAAGGAATAGCTATATTTTCTATATCCCGAATCAAATTATTTAATTCCTCTAAACGATATTGAAAAATTGATGACTTTACTGCAATCGAGACATTTGTTATAGGTAAAATATCAAAGCCAATACTATTTATTCCTTGTAATCTCGCCACTAAAGCAGTTGTTCCCGAACCAAGAAAAGGGTCTAATATAGTTGCTCCAGCGTGTATATTAAATTCGTTCAATAAGATTTTCACCAAATCTGCAGAAAATCCCTCTTTATACTTTAACCATCTATGAATAGAATCTTTTTTACTAAGTTGATAACTTACACTCTGACGATTAAACTTATCGGTTACTTCTGTTATTTCAATATATTTTTCTTCCAATTTCATCCTTTCTTCCTGACAAAAAAAACCATCAGCAGAAAAAGATGTAATTTTCCAATTATCAATAGGATACAAGTAATCTTCAAATAATTTAAAATCTCTCATTTTACACACTCCCATCTCATCATATACTTAAAATCCAATCACAATAATTGATTAATTGTTCTTCAACGGTCATATTTGCGGCGTGGTCCAATACTCCTGATTCAAGCTGATCCCAAATTTCTCTAGCCATACTCTTCTCAATTGCAGCACCAACAAAGGAAGTTTTAAGATGTGGAATTATTTCATTACAAGAGTTTCTAATCCTAGATAATGCACTACTTGCTGTTTTCCAATGTTCATCTGCTCCAGCTGGATCAATTCCTCCTTTTAACTCTCCTAGCATAATAATTGTAGTTGGTTCTGTCTTACCATTATTATATTTATCAATACCACAACCGAATAAGCATATGTCTATATTTTTACTAACTCTAGGAATTGTTAAATTAAAAGCCAATGTCCTTTTTTTCTCATCTATACTCCATGAAATAGCTTTCAAATTATTTTCGATTTCATAATCGTCCATTGGCTTAGGTTGCCATTTCGTGGGGTAACGAGTATCAATCCAATTATAATTTATATTCATGATACTCATATTCGACAATAATGTCCTTATCAATCTTTGTTGCGCAATTGCTCCAACTAAATTACGCATCGAACCTCCCAATGAATCTCCTTTTATCAATAAAAATCTATATACAGCTTCATCAACAAAAGTTTCACCGGCAGGCTCTAAAAAGTTTTTAATCAATTCATTAATTGCCTCATCCTTATCTTTTTCCGTAAAATAGTTTAATGCTTTATCAGATAATCCAGCAGCAGTTAACAATGGTAAACGAATTTGAGGAATATTTAAAAGATCTTTTGGAGTTTCAGCCAGTTGAGCATATTGTTTAAAAGACTTGGCACTTTCAATATAAGGTGTTGAGCGTCTATTTTTTTCTAAAGCAAAAGAAATGAAACCAGCTCTAGTTTGTTCTC
Organism: Culturomica sp.; assembly: GCF_003524185.1. Lineage (NCBI taxonomy): Bacteria > Pseudomonadati > Bacteroidota > Bacteroidia > Bacteroidales > Odoribacteraceae > Culturomica > Culturomica sp. The sequence continues at coordinate 29,899 of NZ_DOED01000002.1, read as the reverse complement.
TCGATGTCACCAAATCCTCGTATTGCTTAATGTATTTCTTATAATGCATATTTTTATTGGATTTATATTACTTTCTTTTCAACTTCAAACAAAAGTACTTTTGTTTTTTTACTTCACCAAATTAATATCAAAATCTCTAGGCCAATCTCATGTATAGATCAATAGACAAAGAAATCCTGAAATTTGAAAATATATATCCAAATTCTTTTATTGAAAGTATTTTATTTTGCAATTGATGATGAAGAATGGCAAATTATTGCACCGTAAATAGTCAGTAAAGTGCAATGAAGCATGATTTCACAATTTTTTTTGTATATTTGTACAGTAGAAATAAGAAGAAATAAAGACATATTGACGTTTTAGTTTAACGCTAAAGTCTCCACTTCCAAATAACAGCGACTTTTGAGAATCACGGAGAACTTTGCGGAGGGCTCGACGTATGCAGATACGTGAGCCTCCGTTTTGTTCCGTGATGGGGTTCGTCGCTGTTCCCTGGAAGTGGGCAATTCGGGGTGCTCACTCTTTCTTTTTGTAGTTGTGTCCCCACAAAACACTGATGATATGGATGGACCAGACTACACGAAGGACTTACCGAGAGAATTAAAGGGATTCTGTTATGTATGTATGAAGATTATGACCGAACGGAATGGAAAGGTCAGAATGGAGATCGATGCAACAAATTTTTCGATAATGTGGGGGGATGGGACGAATGATAATAAACGCTACCATGTTTATCAAGATGATGGTTTGTTTGAGGTTGTATTAATAGGCCGGAATTTACGACGGTTGGACATATCGGGATGTGGGGTGACAGATGCGGATTTCGGAAGATGTAATAAATTGCGGGAACTGAGGTGTGGTTTTAATTTTCTGGAAGTACTGGATTTTTGTGAAGCTCCGAATTTAGAAGTATTGGTGTGTAATACGAATGACCTTGTGAGGCTGAATATTGACGGATGTATGAAGCTGCGGTATATGGATTGCAGAAGCAACCGGTTGAGTTGGCTGGATTTAAAGGAGCGTAAAGAATTGTATGAGCTGGAGTGTTGTCATAACGAGTTGAAAGGTTTGGAAATTGAAGGATGCGGGACTTTAAAATATCTGTCATGTTTTAATAATAGGCTGAGCGATGAGAAATTTTCGTGCTTGTTGAATAGCCTTCCGGAACGTTCATCTCCTTATGGTTGCTTCTATGGGAATAAAAATCCCGGGTTCCGGTTAAAACACAAAGAGCTGATGATTTCCAAAGGATGGAGATATGAACGTCACAGAAACCTGATAAAATGAAGTTGCTTTTACGGCGGTTTTCGTTTGCATATTTCCCGAATGGAAACAGTAAAAGTCCACAGGGCAGTGAAAGAATGAAACGAAAATGTACAATAGCCCGGGAGTAACAGACTGTATGAGCCTGTACGGACATGGATATGTGCGTCGAAACGTGCGGCTTTTCTCTGGAGGCGGCGGATGTTTTGAGGGGTAAGTTTTTTAAACATGGTTTTCAGGGTGTTTATATCAATCGTTAGCGGGTGATGTACAGAAAGATTTCCCGGTGGATAGTGTGAAGCTGCCGGGCGAAGGTTTCAAGTTGCCGGAGCACTATGCGGGATTCCGTCAGACGTCCGGAACGGAGGTCGCAGCCCACGAGGATACATCCGGTTGTGTCAGAGGGAGTGTTACCGGCATGGATCAGGATGCCGGAGCGGTGGGGAACATCCGAGAGATAGATTTTTGACGGACCAAAACGAGGGCTGTCGTGAAATTTCAGGCGATAAAGCCCTAATGGGATAGCAGTGCGGCGGATGTTGTGGTGGGTGTGTTCGGGAGGATAGTACGGTGGTTCAAGGGTGCGGACATAGAGATTGTTCCGGAAAAGAATGGAGCCGAGAGTACGGTCGGAATAAAATTCTTCACGTATGAGAATCAGAGTATTGAGATTGTTTTGCATGGGTTAAGTTTTTAGGTTTTTGGGACGATAGTGTTTGCAAGCCTTTTGTTTTGCCAGGACGGTTGTTTGTTTGAGACCGTAACATTTTCCCTTTTCCCGATCGGGTTGGTCGGGAGCGATAAGGAAATAATGGCAGCGGCCGCAGTAGTAAGTGCGTTTTTTCATGGTCAGGTGGATTAAGCGAGTTGCAACATGTGGATTCCGATTTCTTTGAGGCGTTCGTAAATGCAGCGAAGAATGGCCGAACACCGGGAACGGATTATTTCGGCAAAGGAAACGGGGATGAAAGTACAGTAGTCGTGCCGGATAATCCGGCCGGCAAATTCAGTACACAGGGTGGTGAGATCGTCGAAAAGGAAGCGATCAACGACAGCGGTCACGTTTTTAAGTGCGCTCAGGGTCTGGGACAATCCCCAAAGTTTTCCGTGTACCAGAAGATGCGGGGGGATTGTATCATAGGAGGTGTATTCAGAGAGCAGGTTTTTACAAAGGTATTTACACAAGTAACGGGCGAGGTCACGAACCCGGCGGACGCTATGGATATCAGTGCTGTTGGGATTCTGCCAACGGGTTGTCGTCCCGTAGATGTAACGCTGCCGGAGTATTGTGGTGCTGGCCTGTCCGGCAAAGGTGTTGTAATAATCGGCAAAAGAGTGAATTTGTGCGTTCATCCGGTTGGCATAGGCATCGACGTAGCCGAGTTTGTTCTGGATGCGGTTCCACTTTTCCCGGAGCTTGGCGGCCTGAATAAATACGTTTGTGACCAGGTGAAAGTGGATGTTTCCGTTTTCCTGTTTTTCCGCTCTCCAAACGTAATGGATCATGCCGTTTTGTTCCCTGAGTTCGGTGAGAAGCTGATTGAACAGGCGGGATTTGATGACCTGGTCGGAATGGCGTTGGGGACTACTCAATGTGAGCGTGATGAGAGATATCCGGAATCTTACCCAGCGATGGGTTTCCCGGTTGTACGCTTTTTTGGTTTTGGAAAAGAAAAGTAGCCATTTGAGGGCCGCCTGGATGCGTCGTGCAGCCTTCGCAGAAATGATACCTTCGGGGGAGTTCCGGCGTGGCGGTTGCCACCGATAAGGGTGCAGAAAGTCGTTCTCACGGCGATGGAAGTTTGTGGGATATTGCTCGTATATGGCAATCCCGTACGGTTTTATGGATATAGAGGGTATTTTTATCATGATTTTTGAGATGTGGGAGTATTAGATAAACCAATATGTGTGAGAGACGAAGGGGAGGTTCTCTCCCCTGTCTGCCGGGTTATGATATCAAAAGAACTGGGGCGGACGACCGGCGAGTATAAGATCGGCAATGTCGATACCTGCCTGATGCTGTTCGAGGGTTGCCACACGTTCGATGCAGTCGGATACATGGAGCTGACAACGAACGAGGCGGGTGATGGCTTTTGCCTTTACTGCCCAGAAACGGTAACTTCCCGCATCCGGTATAGCATTGATGATCCGTCCGGCTAAGGGCATGAAGCGATCGGGAGTGAAGTTGTATTTTCCTCCCGTGGCTAACCAGAGGAGTTTCGGATACGTGAGGGCACAAATCAGGGCTGTTTTTTCGCTTTCCACTATTCCAACGGGTTTAAGGGGATGGGACGGAAGGAGGTGTTCTCCGAAAAGGCATTGCCGGAGGCGAAAATCAGCAGGAAGTTTGCCGGAAGTGATCAGGGTGCGGTGGAGCCAGTTGAAAGCTCCGGGGCGGTCTTTCATGCGGTGTCCGGTTGTTGGGTTGTAGGCCATGATTTTGGCTGTCCGGTAGTTTCCGCTGGCGTCGATTTGCGGGAAAACGATGCGACCGTATGAAGCGGATTGCAGGCAGTAAGTGTCAATGAGCCATTTGAGCTGAGCGGAGGTGAGATGAAGGTGTGAAACAAAAAATTTCAGGAGTGCTGTTTGTTCGGGTTGTGAGGCGAGAGCGGAACCGATGATCAGCTCGGCGGGAATGACGGAAAAGGTGTCGGATTTGATAACCGGAGCTGATTGACAGGCGGAGGAAGGCGGCGGTTCGATTCCCAGGCGACGGAGGTCACGGAAATATTCCCGGGGTGTGTAGTGATACCCACAGGATTCGGAGCGTTCGCAGCGGCCAACTTTTTCGTTTACATATTGTCCGGTGGAGGTGTCGATGTAACGGACAAATTTATGGGCGGCACCGCAAGCCGGACAGATGAAACGGGAAGCCATGCCGCTATATGGCTGAAGTTTGTAATGATAGTTTTTCATGGCTCATGAATGTTGGAGACGTTTGTATTTGGGACTGGCGGCGTTGTCAACCTCGGAGAGGTCGAACAGGGTTCGGCGGCCGATTTTAACAGCCCGGATTTTTCCGGAATTTATCCAGGCATGGACGGTCGAGAGGGAAACGTGGAATTTTTCAGCGACTTCTTTACGGGTGAGGTACTTTTTTTCTTCGGGGATAAAACGGTCAAGTGAACCGGTGAAAGCAAGGGTAACAGCCTCGGAAACGATTTGTTTTAAATCATCCAGGGAAACGGGGATAATGATCGATTGTTCCATAACTCAGATTTTTAAAAGTTGTGGAACAAAAGAATATAAGAAAGAATGGAAAAGGAATGGCAATCCATTGCAACGAAAGGTGCAATATGTTGCAATGGATTGCAATGTTATTTGAGTTCCCGCCTGATGTGGTCTATGATGCGGAGGGTTTCAGAACTGTGGTTCGAGAGGTAATTATATTGTTTCCCACGGAGTGAGTTGTAGTTGAATTTGTGCCGTCGTTTATCACAAAAGGAGTCGTGCGCCGTGCGCCATTTGTTTCGCTGATCGGATATTCCGAAAAACATATCGACGAAGTACGAGAGATCAGCAACAGTTTCTAACCAGGTGACGGGCTGCCAGGAGGAAGGCGAACCGATACCGTAAAATATATAGGCGGTCGTTTCGGGCCGGGTATTGGAATGAATGAGTTTATAACGGATAAGTAGTGCGTGGAGCTGTCCGGGTTCGTCGGTTTTTATTACGTACCGGTTGAAGTGGGGTTTTGAAGGCGGGATATCGGGAAGGTTGTCGGGAACTCCGGCAAAAAGACGGAGCCGGGATGTGGTTTCGAGTACATTGTCGTAAGTGGTTGACAGGATGTTGATAGCTCCATCGAGCCGGGTGTATTGTTCGGGTGGAAAGTAGTGCCTGAAATCATAGCGGTTCCATTGGCGCTGTATGTTACCGATCTGGGAGGCGGTGCGTTTGACCTGGCTGTCAAAAAGTTTAAAGAACAGTGTGATTTGTGTGGTTGACAGGCACAGTTCTATAATTTCTGCCGAAATCAGGTCAGCAGAGCACATCCGGAGGTGATAAAGAAATTGTTCCAGAGTAAACGTACTGAACCGAAATTCAAAAGATACTGCAATATCGTCAGAAGCGGTAATGAGTTCATCGAGTTTGTCAGAAAGCAGAGTAACTAACTTAATGAAACAAAGTGATTTTTGTAGGATTTTCATAAGTGAAGGGTTGAAGATTAACGGTACTGAAATAGGGTGATGCCGGAAAATGGAAATTTCCGGAGGAAGGTGTATAAAAGTAACACACGCCTTTTGCCAGGCGTGCGCATATGAAGGTGAAATATTTCATAGCATGTTGTTAGTATGTAAAGCTATGAAGAAGTTCACAAACCGAAGTTATCGTTTTTTAGATTTTTCTACTGATTCGTCAAAGAATTTCATTTTACTCAACCGAATTGCATTTTCTTCGGCAGTAACACGAATGTATTTCATAAATTCCGATTCTGTCTGATGGCCTGTGAATTTCATTAAAGAATATAAGTCCATTCCATCTAAATAAAGAAGTGTTGTACCGGTACGACGTGCAGTGTGGGTTGTAACGAGGGTGTATTTCGGAACTATTTCAGTAACTCTTTTTGCTCCCTTTATGGATGTGTGTTCAATCTTATGAGTGATTTTTGAGCGTAAACAAATTAGTTTTATGTTATCGTTTACCATCTGGCTGTAAGTACGTGGCAATGTATCATTGTATTTTGTTAATATGGCAGTAAGTTTAGCGTTACAAGGGATAACAACTTTTGTATTTGTTTTCTGCTGTCGGAGGCTAATAGCTTTTTTCTTATTAGCCAGGGTAATCACATTTTCTTTACTGATACGGTGATAGTCGGAATATCTTTGAAGGGTGTACACCCCCACTAAAAAGACATCACGGCAAATGTCCAGTTCGGCATCTTTAGGTGCACTTAGATCAAGTTTTTCAAGAGCTTCAATTTCTTTACGGGTAAGATAAATGGTATCAGATTCACAACTCATGATTTTAAAACCTTTCTGTAAGGTTTCAATATTGGTGTGCAAGCCCTCCCCACGGGCTGCGGTCATGATTTTTTTTAATGATTTGATATGTTTCCCGGTCGTATTGGGGGAATATTCTTTGTTGTTGAAGTATGTGACAAAATCATGGTAGAAATCCATGTTTATGTCATTGAAATCATATTTTTTCCTCCTAAGCTCCTGGAAGTTGTTAAACTCCGTTTGAAAGGAAATTATGTTTTTGATCGTCCCTTTAGAATATTCAATTTCGTATTGACCGAATTTTGTTTTTTTAGTGGCTTTACGCTTTCCCGTTTCCATTTCCCGGATAAAACGAGCTATATATTTGTTGAGAGTTTCAGGCTTGGATGATTTGACTTTGGATTTAGCTTGCTCTTCAATATATTTGTCAATAATATCTTGTAACCATCCACCAGGTAAATACTGGCTATCCTCATTAAATTTAGCAAATGTACGCCGTTCAATTTCATTTAAATTATCAATAATCTTCTGCGCAGTTTGAAAAGTGAAAGTGTTATTATATTTAGCTTTTTGACTAATGGTTCCTTTGTCATCATCCCAGGCTTTTACCGGAATAATATAAGGCGTTTGAGCATATCGGGTTACACCACGCCGAGCCGAAAAGTACACTCGAATAGTTGCATTTTCACTTCCTTTCGATACTCTGATATAATACTTCAATGTAGCCATAATTGAAAATATTTAGTCCCTCTACAAATATAAGAATTTGCAAAACATTTGCAAAACATTTTCCGAATTTTGCAAAACCTTATTTTACTTTAAGGATTCAAATTCAACATATATGACTGTATTATAATATATTAGTAAATCATTCCCATTTCATAGAATAGTGATTATGAGGTACAAGTGGGACCACTTTTACAAAGAGCTAATTAGTTTAAAATCAACTAATTAGCTCTTTTTCTTTTTGTAATTGTGAAACATTTATGAAACATGAAACGAAAAAAGCGGCTTTTTAGAGGATAGTGTTTCAAAAAGTGTGTATGCATTCCCTTTTTCATCATCTTTGCAAATCTATTTATTTTTAATAAAATAGTTTTGATTCTAAAAAATTATAAATAGGATATTTATAAATATCGGCATTCTGGATAGTTTCATAAAAATAGCTATTGAAGAAGTTGACAGTCAGGAAACCACGTTTGAAACAGCAAAAACAAATAGCGAATTTTGCCACTAACTTCAATTTCGATATAGACTGGGGAACGGATAAACTCGCAACTATATCCAAACATACCCCATCCCAAGAAATAATAATAATTATTAATCACATACTTATGAGGGTATTCAAAGCGACATATCAAGCTATTATTGCCGTTCTGGAACGGAGATAATTCGGAAACATTACGGAAAATATACGGCAATGTATATACGGCATGCCGGATATATAACGGACAAATCATGAACCGATCCTACGGTCAATTTATCGTTCTGTTTAGTTACAACATGAATTCAGAACTGGTAAAATGACATCAACGAATACGTGGATGCTAGATGCAACTTGAACGAATCATAATAACTCTCTTATAATCCTTTTTATTCGATAGTATTCAAACAGGAACTCCGTTTCTTTGCTGGATGAATCGTACAAAAAACTTTGGCTTTACCACTTATTCCGAGCAAAATACCGAATAAAATTACGTTGTAAACAAAAAGAGATAATCGGTAGAGACAGTCTCTTTTTTGAAAGAACAAAAACTTTCTTTCTGAATATCAGAAAGAAAGCCTTTGAATAACCTTCTTTTTCAATCCATATCATAATTATCTAACACTGATTATTTTACAACAATGTTAAATAATGATTTTTCAGAATAAAGTATTTCTGCTTTAAAAGTTGTGGGAGAAAATACAATATTTCCGGTATTGGCTTGGCTATGGCTCTTTATTTCGATCTCACACTGCTTTAAGTATTTTTCTCCATCAAACTTAATTTCAGCAGAATTATTAATATGTAAAATTCCATATATGCTTTCGTCACTATCATAGAATTTTATCGTTTGCCCTGACCGGAGCAAATAAATTTCGTCCAATCTGTTAACAATTATATGCGTGGAGTCACCAACAATCTGAATCTGACAATAAAGATATTGAGGGTACTTAATAACTAAGGAAAAGACGAATAGCAAAACCAGAATAAATGATACAACCAGTGTCCCATATCTTATAATGCGGCTGGGTATTTTACCAATAATTTTTCTGGTTTTTTCACTTCTAAGTTGCAGGTCTTTATCTTCCATAATTTATTCCCCCAATTCTAATTGATTCTTGATAAGATTAAAATAATTTTTTTTCAATTTTATCAGTTCCTCGTGTGTACCACGCTCTACAATGCTGCCATTATCCAACACGATAATCTGATCTGCATTCTTTACCGTACTTAATCGATGAGCAACTAAAATCACGGTTTTATTGATAAAGAAATCAGCTAAATTTTCTGTTATACGCCTTTCGTTGGTTGCATCCAAAGAATTGGTGGCTTCATCAAAGAAGATGAAATCCGGATTTTTATAGATAGTCCGGGCAATTAATATCCTTTGTTTCTGTCCTTGGGACAATCCTCTCCCTTCGTCGCCTATGATTGTATTATATCCTAAAGCTAAATTTTCTATAAAGTCGGAGATACAGGCCAGTTCGGCTGCATATTTTATTCTTTTTTCATCTATTATGTCATCATGTATTGCAATATTGCGTGCAATAGAGTCAGAAAATATAAAACCATCCTGCATAACTGTACCGCATTGATTTCTGTATATATTGGTATTGATGTCATTAAGATTATAGTCTCCAATACAGATCTCTCCTTCCTGTATTTTATAGTATTGCAATAGTAACTTAATTAAGGTCGTCTTGCCGCTTCCGCTGCTCCCGACGATAGCGGTAGTTTTTCCATGCGGGATTTCGAGATTTATATTGTTCAAGACATTCCTGGATGTTCCATCATAGCAAAAAGATAGATTTTTAATTTTCAGTGTTTTGTCTGTAAAAACTGGGGCAATGATGGGACGGTCCGAATTTTCATCAGATTTTTTCCTGATTTCATTGATTCTGTCAAGACTGATAGACGCGTCTTGGGAATCGTATATAAACTGAGCTATTTGTTCGATGGGTGAAGTTAATTGACCGATTATGTACTGAATGGCCAACATGGCGCCTATAGTCATATTGCCATTGATAACGGAGAGTGCAACAACGAATGTGATAATGATATTTTTGGATTCGTTGATAAATAAGTCTCCGCTTTCCTGCACTTGCCTCAGTTTAAGAGACTGAGTGTTAATCTCAAAAAGACCGGCCTGGGTATCTTCCCATTCCCAGCGCTTTCTTTGCTCACAATTCTGGAGTTTGATTTCCTGCATTCCGTTAATAAGCTGAAAGGTTTTATTTTTTGCCGCGGATCTCTGGTTAAAGTATTTGTAATCGATCGCTTCCCTTCGTTTTTTAAAGATTAAAAGCCATAGCGCATACAGACCACTCCCAAGGATAAAGATAAGGCAAACTAAGGGGTTGAGTATATACAGTACAACCCCGAATACAATTACTGAGAAGAAAGAGAAAATTATTTTCAGGAATTGAGTAGTAAAAAATTGCTCTATTCTTTCGTGGTCGTCTATCCGCTGAATGAGGTCGCCTAAAAGCTTGGAGTCGAAAAATTGCATAGGCAGTTTCATCAGCTTGATAAAAAAGTCTGAGACCATTGAAAGATTAACTCGTGTACTGAGATGTAACAGCAGCCAGTTTCGAATAAATTCAATACTCATTTTCCCGATGAGGAACGAAAATTGAGCTAAAAGGATCGTGTAGATAAAATTAATATTTGAATTTTCAATACCAACATCCACTATAGATTGGGTCAAGAATGGGAAAATAAGTTGTATTAAACTCCCGACGATCAGCCCAACAAGAAGTTGGAAGAAATATTTCTTGTATTTTTTGAAATAACTGAATATGTATGTAAAATCCAAGGTTTCTTTGGATTTGTTTTTTGAATCTATGAGGTTTTCCGGGCTTACCAATAACACAATTCCTTTAGGTTCATTGTCCCTAGTAGCCGAAATCCAGTTGCATTCAAATTCCTCCTGTGTATACTCGAGATGGCCCAGAGCAGGGTCAGCAATGAAAAAAGTATATTTTTTGCCTTTTTTCTTTATTTTATAGAGGATCACAAAGTGATCTTGCTCCCAGTGCAGGATCATAGGAAGAGGGGCCTCGTGAATAAGTTTATCCATATTCAAGAATCCGCCTACAGTTTTAAACCCAAAACTTTCGAGTATTCTTGATACTTCTCCTAATAGTACTCCAGACTTAGATATCTTGCACAAATCACGTACCTCATCAGCAGAGTAATGAAGGCCATAGTAAGTGCATAACATTATTATACACGATGACCCGCAGTCCTTTTGGTCGCGTTGAATATATATCGGAAATTTCTTGCTCATCGGAGTCGGTTAAGTTCTTGATCGTAGTTAGATTTTCTGCGATAAACATTCTTATAGTTGTTGAAATTATATCTTAGTGTCAGCCGGATGTTTCGGGAGTCCATGTTGTTGTATTGCCCGGCTTCAACATACCCATACTTATCAAACCAGTCGCTATACGATTTTCTCAGGATATCATTCACAGATAAGTTTATACTGAGCTTTCGTTTAAAGAAGTATTGCGTTAGCGAAGCAGAGAGATCCTGTGATGCGGTAAAATTTGTCATCAGGTCAATGCTCTTACTTTGGTAATTATAATTCAGTGATAAAAAGGTATTTTTGGTTATGGTGAAATCAGTTGATACCTGGAAGTAGTATGATTCTGTTTTTCGTTTTAGGACCGATCCCATAAAAGGTATTTTCACATTAGGGAATGTCACCCCCGCATCAACGCTTAAGCCAAACCAGTTCCATTCCTTGTTATAAGAGACACCTATATCCCATTCTTCAGATTTATCGATATTTATAGGAGTAAAGATTATAATACCCGGTTTATCCGTGTCCTGAACGCCTGAGAGTAAAATCGGATTTTTATAGTAGTCGTAGCTGGCATATATGTTTAGGTTCTCCCATAAAGTAACATCTATAGTTGCATTGTGATTAATGGTAGCTTTGAGTGAGGGATTTCCTATTTTATAAGATAGGTTATTCAGATATTGTCTCGCCGGATTTAGCTGACCAAATGTGGGTCTCGTTATCTTACTTGTATAGCTTACAGAAAATTCAAATATTTTGGAGAGATTATTGGAATATAGAGACACTGATGGAAACCATTTAGAATCCGTATCATCTTTAATGACCTCACCATTCGCTTTGGCATTATAAACAGAGCTTTCATTTCTAAGGCCTATTCGATAACCGATAGCTTCCAAATCATGTGTGAATTGGATATAACCAGCGTAATTGTCGTCGGATATAGCGTTGTCAGTCTGATAATCACCCGTCGTGGATTGGTACCCAATTTTGCTAACAATATCACTTTCGCTTCTGCCGTATCTTACGCCAAATAAAAACTGTACGTTGTCGTTAACGCCCCATTCATATTCCAATTTTAGAGTCTGCGCATTGGACTTACCTTTATTGTAATAAAGGATCTGATCGTCATTCTCCAATATATGGGAATCTTCAAAAATGGTTTGACTTACGGTCGTATTGTAAAATATGCCATCACCCCAAAAGGATAATTTATGATTATCAGAAGGGCTGAAAACGTAAGCAACACTAAGGATATTGGAATTTGATTTATCTTCGCCCGTATCAGTTATTGTAAACTTGTTCTGGATGGCATCATCCTGGTGGATCGTTTGCTCTCCACGGTTATTGGATTCTTTTTCACTCACCGCAAGATGATACTGGAGGGACAGATCATGCTTGGGGGAGAATCGATATCCCGCTCCAATCATCAGCTGATGGTCGCGCCGGTCGTATATATTTATGGATGATTCGGTGTTTCGTATAACGCCCGATTGCAGGTAATTATACTCATAACTATCAATATAGTCTTTATTGCTCAAGTCGTTGTAATCATACCCCAAATAACCACGGAATTTTCCTTTGCTGAAATTAGCTCTGAGTCCGGCTATGTCTGAATATTTCCGGCTAAATATTGAAGTATTATATAATTGGGTAGATATACCCTCAAAAGCTCCTCTTTTAGTCTTAATCCTGATAACAGATGTAACATCCGCAGCGTACCTAGCTGATGGATTCTTATCTACATCAAAGGAAATAATTTCATTTGGCTGTAACATCTCTACCTCAGAAAAAGAATTTACTCTCTTGCCGTCTATGTATATTTCGGGAATGCCCCGACCAATTACTGAGATACCATTATCATCACTTCTAACACCCGGGGCGCGGCCCAATATATCTTTGATTGTCGGAAGATGAGCTAATGAGGTATTGCTGACCTGAACTTCGGCTTTTCCTTGAGCGTACCCGATTTTGGGCAGTCTGCTTGTGACTGTAACGTCATTAAGGGTATACGATGTCACTTCCATGGTTATGAGACCCAAATCGACAGAAGTTTTCAGCGCTATAGGGATAGACAGATCCCTATACCCTAATGATGTGATTACAAGGTAATAGTCTCCGGTTTTGTTGTAGGCTATATCAAGGACACCATTATAGCAGGTCGTTCCTGTAACTAAAGTTGAATCTTGATCATATAATAGCAGGTTACAATAATCCATATTAGTTGAGTCAGAGGCAATAATCACTCCTCTTATCCGCAATAATTCCTGAGAATAACCCGGTAAAGTGATACACCCTATAATACCAATAGCCAGTAACCATTTTCCGAAAGCTTTCATCTTATCAAAATTTTTGATTAATAGTTTGCTCATACTTGTTATCCAAGTATAGAGATAAATCTTCTTTGTCTATTGGACATACATTATATGGTGTCCCGTTTGTTTTCCCTTCAAGACGAAAATATGAACATCCACCATCGCATATAGGGAACAGAAAGCAATCCTGACATTTTGAGTCTGTATGCATATCGCATTCGATCATATATTTTGCAAACAAGGTCGGATTAGTAAGTTTAGGTGTAAAAATGGAGCCAATTATTTTGTCTTTCTTACCGATATCAACCCAACATTTGTACAGGTTCCCACTCGGATCAATAATGAAATTGTTGATCCCGTCTGCAGTACACCCGCCAAGCTGATAGGAAGGATAAAAATCTACCGGAATGTTATAAGTTTTATATAAGTCTATGAAAAATTTGGCTTTATCTTTATTGGTACAGAGTTCTACCTTGCATTCACCATGATCATCAACATAGCAAGGAGATATACTGTATTTTTTTCCTATCCATCTTTCATTAAGCTGATTCCACAAAATTGGAAAATCATTTTTGTTTTCGTTGGTAATGTTTACCCGGACGATCACCAAGGTATCAGGCAATTCCGCCAAACATAGGTCTATGTTGTTGAGTATAGTATCGTAAGTGCTGATACCCGATTTGTGGAGCCGATATTTATCATGAGTGGGCTGAAGGCCATCAATAGTAATCTGTACGATCGACAAGATTTTGTCCCTGAAGTAGTTAACAAAGTCCTCATTGACTAGATAACCATTGGTAACCACCACATTGTCTACCTTGTTAAATTTATTAAGATTCAATGTTGCATCAAGAATGTTTTTAATGGAAGAAAACTGCAACAGGGGCTCTCCACCGTACCAGGTATATTTCAATGTTTTTACATCGTATTTTTTTACATATTCTATAATGCCTTTTTCTACGTCGCTGTTCATTGATACCGGTGTAATGCCAGTTTCATAACAGTAAGGGCAAGCGAAATTACATCCTGTAGTTGTCGCTATTACTAAGTCAAGTGAATCGCTATAAAAACTGTTTTTGTATTTCAAAAATTTTTTTTGTAAGGCAATGTTATGCTCTTCAGCTTCAGTTACAAAAATTTTTGCACTACTTAATACGGAAAATTCTTCTTCTGAAAGTTTTTCCCTGCAAATTTCTATATCATCTTTTGAATCATGTAAGAATTTGTATGTTTCATCATCCAGTTTCAGGAATGCATTTGTCTGTGAATTATATAAGAAACAACCATACTTTTCAGATCTGTACATGTAATTATATTTCGACCATTTCATCATAACTTTTGGGGGTTTATCAGCAGCCTTTATAGAAAATAAAGGCTGCTGAGTTATTAATCAAATACTCTTCCTACCAAGCCGTAATAGTATTCATTGATACTAATTTTTCTTGATACTCAACTTTCACGGTCCCTTTTTTGCATTTGTTTTTTACTTTGTCGCAACCTCCACCCACAACATCGTCAAGTTCGACAGTCAGAATATCGGAAGGTGCTACCACAAATTCCAATGTACGTTTCATATTTTTACATTTTAAGATGTTAATAAAAATAAACATTCGTCCAAAATATGGACTAAAAACTATTATTACCAGGCAGATAAAGTACTAACTTGTTTCTCAGCCACGAGCACTTTTTTGTAAACGACAGTAACTTCTCCGTCTTTACATTTGTTCTTTACTTTGTTACAGCCACCACCAATGATGTCATCCAACTGACTATTCAGGAGGTCGGATGGAGCAATGATCACGTTGATTGATTTTTTCATGATTGCTTTTTTTAAAGATTAAACATAGGATTAATTGCTTTTGTGCACATTAAGCAACGCTTCTTTTCGGAATTAAGTTTGCAAACTTGAATTATAAAATTAATAGGATTAATTGCAGAAAAAGCCTTTTGCCAGATAGTCCTTACCTTCTACTGTTATAACATAGTCTGTTTCAGTTTCTGGAGTGAAGTATAGAGTTGAGAGGTTCGACATATCTGCATCTACAGTCATGGTATAACATTCATCATTTACTGAGTTTGTCAGAGTGATCGTTACTTCTCCTAAAGCTCTATAAAAATACACTTCGACAGTACCTGCCTTCGTATCGGCTGTGACTTCGATATAAGTAAACAGAGATCTGGCAGTCGGTGTTTTAGGTGTTATCAGTTCTTGTACCCGTACGCGTGTTGGTTTAAAAACATGTTTGGAGTAAAGATTCTGTACGCACGTAATAGAGAATAATGTAATAAACAGAATTTGGATAACTCTTTTCATAGACTTAATATTAAAGTGTTAATAGATCGTTTGATTTGATTGCAATACAAAACTATCAATTTCAAAAAACGAATACGAAAAAATAAGACCTTATTTGATCTTATAGGCCGATTGCTTATATACTGAAAATCAATATATTATAATTTTCAATTTCTAATAGGATATTTATAACTGGACTTAACTTATTGTGTCACAAAACAATAACGAAATATTGTTGCTATATTTTATAAAGTATAAACCATAAAATCAGATGTTTATAAATAAATTTTGAAGTTTTATATTAACTTTGCTTAATTAGAAATGATGTTATTCCATCTATCCGGTCTTTTATGAAAAAATATATATTCTTCAAAGTCCTTCTGATTTGCTGTTTATCATCGTGTAATCAAACAGAGATGTTAGATAAAATTACAATAGCTGAAAATATCATCAAGGAAAATCCGGATAGTGCATTAGTGTTGCTTAATACAATCAATACAGAGCATTTGGCCTCTCCTCCAATCGAAGCAAAGTATAATTTATTACGTACGATGGCTGAAGATAAATGTTATGTAGTTCATATAGATGCAAAGCGGATAAATAAGAGCGTGGATTATTATAAGAAACACGGTTCAATCAGTGAAAAATTAAAATCGCTTTTTTATCAGGGACGGGTATATAAGGATATGGATAGTACTGAAATTGCATTAACATCACTTTTGAAAGCGTATTCCTTAAGCGACATAACGAATGATTATATTGATAAAGGATTGATATGCTTCCATATAGCTGATTTATATGCTGAGAATTTTGAGTTAAAGTATGCGAACAAGTACATTAAGGAGGCCGTGCATTACTTTACAGTAGCAAATGATCCTGTAAATTTGGGTTTAGCCCTGAATTTAACGGCACGACTTAAGATGTATGAGGGTGAATATTTACAAGCTATTTCATTTTATTCAGATGCTATAAATATTTTTGCTGCAGCAAAAAGGGATGATCTGGTTATTACAAATATTGCCGCTATAGCAAGTTTATATCTTCAGAATTTGGATGACCCAAATAAAGCATACTCTACAATGTTCGATATGTATAAAACATATGAGATTAGAGATATTCCACCTCCTCATTATCCTTTGCTGAGCCATATTTATTCTTATTTAGGAGATAAGCAAAAAGCTATCAGTATGATTTCAGACTATATTGAAAAAAATGCTCCTGACGATGAGAGCCGGGCCACTGCCTATTTTATGAAGTCCGGATATGAGCATGAATTAGGGGAATATGCGGAAGCATATAATAATTTGCTGAAATATATTGATTTGACTGATTCAATTAATTTAAATGAAACCAATCTACTTTTAGCTGAGGTTGAGAAAAAGTACGAACAAAAAGAACTGGAAAATACTTTATTAAACTTAAAGAAGCAAAATAAATACAGGATGATGATTATATGTCTTGTGTTGACAATAATTGCACTATCCAGCATTGTGATTTTTTATCAGGCAAAAAGAAGAATAATCAAATCCCGGAAAGAAAAGATTGAGCTTGAAACAATTATTGAAAGATTGAGTGAGGACAATAAGGAAATTGCTGAATTAAAGAATAAATTGGATGTTCTGTTAAATGAGAATAATGAAAATGAGATCAGACTAAAGAAGGTTATGTGTGATAAAATTCTATATATTCAAAAGATTGCGGATATCACTTCTATTTATGATAACAATGCCGAATTGTTCCTGGAAAAGATCAAGGCAACCATAATAAATGCCGGAAGAGATACTTATTTCGGGGAACTACACGAGGTTGTAAACGATCGATTTTATGGCATTGTGAATTACCTGAAAGATAAGCACCCGACATTGAATGAGGATGAGATTAACCTATGCTGTCTAATCTGCTTTGGATTCGATAATAATCAAATCAGCATACTATTCGGACATAAAAATTATAACTCGATTTTTACCAAACGGCATAAGGTTAGAAAGAAATTAGGTATAAATACTATTTCCCTGGAGAATTACATCCGAGAGTTGATTGTTAATTTAAAGAAGAATAGCACCCGGGGACGGGGATAAAGTGCTATAAAAATCAGATAGCACTTTATCCCCGTCCCCGGAGTCAGTGGTTAGTCAACGTTTTCAGGTGACCAATTCCACGGCTCCAGAAGACCGGTTTCTTTATTGACGAAGCGTTCATCCTCTTTCATCTTGCGGATTAGTTTGGTCAGATGCGGTAAGTCATAACAATTGTTAGCTTCGATGTCTGCGAGTAGTTCAGGATCGTTAAAAAAAGCACTCCAAAAACAATCTACAATTCCGATATTATATTTATCCAAAAAACCATAACCGTCCTGTCCGTTATATTTTTCATAAAGAGGCTGAAGCGCATTGACAGCATAGGCAATCATTTTATGGCGTTCCTGAAGCGTCATGCCTACCAACTGAGGAAACTCTTTTTGCTTTCCGCTTTCAAGTTCAGGGGTATATGCCATCTGTTCTACGAATGTACTTGCTGCTACAAAATAGTCACTGCAATTTTCTGTTGAAAAGCGCCCGACAAAGCGCAATATCCCTTCGTGAATTTGCAGTTTTCCATAAACGTCACGCCCCATAAATTTATCGATCAGGGGCCAATAGTCATCATGGAGTACCCGTTCATTAATTTTATCCTCCTTATCATATCCGAAATAAAACAACAAATCTTTCAGTTCCTTTTCGTTTCCATTGTCCAATAA
Source organism: Culturomica sp. (assembly GCF_003524185.1). Classification (NCBI taxonomy): domain Bacteria; kingdom Pseudomonadati; phylum Bacteroidota; class Bacteroidia; order Bacteroidales; family Odoribacteraceae; genus Culturomica; species Culturomica sp. The sequence continues at coordinate 11,840 of NZ_DOED01000002.1, read as the reverse complement.
CCAATCCAAACTGGCCTTATTATCATTCAGTATATAATTATTCCAGTGATAATCAAACAAATCATCAGAAACATTTACATGATCTCTGTTCGTATTTTTATCCATTTCTATGGACAGCACAGATGGCATCCGTACTGCACAGATATTGAACCCGCTGAAAAAATACTGATAATCTCTGTAAGGATAGAACTCTTTGCCCGGCATATCTTCTTCATTGTCAGTACCAGGTATTGGATTTAAGGCTACCACGTAGTCCTGATAACATTTGAATTTATTCCTGTTCAAAGTATCAGTATGATTGAAATCAATCCCGAAAACATATTTAATGCGTTCTGCATATTCATGGTCCGGCAAAAACGGATAGCCCTGCTGTTTCAATTTATAATACAGGATCATTCCTCCCAAAGAAACATCGCCGGACGTTGCTATTCCGGACAAGTCTATATGTATGCTTTCACATTCGTCTCCACTCATGATCTCATCCAGAGCCTTCGCCAGTTTATCATAACTCGCCTTTACTTCCAGCCATTCCTTGTCTGTCAGTTTTATTGCCGTGAGCTTCGGCATTTCATCGCCTGTGCCTTCTTCCGATTGTGTTTCTTGCTTCGAAGCGTTGGCATCTGCTTTTGTTTTTTTGGCATTTCCACAACCCATCATTAGAATGACTACAAGTAGTAATTCAATAAGCGTTCGTCTTTTCATGGTCATTTTTTTAATTTCTGATATTTTAAGAGGGGTATCGGGTCTCCGGGGAACAGGAGGCTTATTACCCGTTTAGCTTCGCAATATGTTTTGTAATCCGGGAAGTGTTCCGGATAACTATAAAATCGGTGAGCGTTTTCATAAGCCGGGTTTTATTCCAATGACCCGGGAAAGTCTGGATATAGACAGGGCATCCTTATCCATATCAACAAGCGGAACTATCCCCTGTTTACCAAAGAGACTGACACAAACGGTGTCATTTACGATGCGCCATTCAAATAACAGAATACGTTTATCAAAATGGTCGTATATTATATCCGATCCGTCTGTTTCTTCCCTGTAGTCTTTATTCAGGACGGCACTTCTTTTAAAAAAGCTGCGGCGGTAACCGTCGGGATATTTTCTTATTGAGTCCGGCCGGATCGTCCGGTCATTGAAGGCAATGATTCTGTCTATGAGGGTGCGTTCACTTTTGCAAAAGTGATGATAAACGACATAATTTTCCTCTTTCTGCGTGGGACTTGGCCCCATCCAGATTTTACGTTCCCAGGCATTTATCGGCATGAGGTAGAATTTCACAGACACCCTGCAGAATCCCCAATACATAAGGATGCACACAACCGTTATACAAACTGATACCAGCATTATTTTCTTCATAATTCAGAATGACACCATTTCCTTTTCATTTCCATTCAGGAGTAAAGGGGGAACCGGATATTTCCTATCTGTACGATCCGTTTTAGCATATTTGATTTGTATATTCGCTCATTCTCCTATAAACTTCGTATTTTTTTGTTAAACATCCGATTATCAATCTGATTATCTGAGCTAATGAAACAAGTTTCATTATGTGCGAATATATAGATTTAGAACTACTAAAGCAAACAGCTATCTGCCTTTTATCACTAATCATGGGGACGGGGCAAATGTGTTTATTCGTTTTTTGAAGCAAGCAGGCTCCATAATTCAGGATTAGTCTGTTTGTCAACAAGGGGGAATAGTGATTCGTTGCTATGGGGCTTTGCCCCGGCATCGAGCAGCATTTTTACAATCCCTGTGTTATTCCCTTTCACTGCCGTATATAGCAGTGATTCGCCATACTCTTCGTTAAGATGCGCTCCCCGCTCTATTAGCATCTGCACACGCTTGGCATCATCCATCAAAATAGCTATCCATAAACAGGAATAACCACCCCTGTTGACGTCAGCCCCACGCTCAAGAAGTAAATTAGCCGTGCGAAGGTCCCGGCTTGAGATGGCCATATAAAGTGCAGTGCGGTCTTTACTGCTACTTCCATTCATATCTATTTCCCCTGTAGCATTTATATTCCATCCGTTATCCAGTAGAAATGTTGCGATAACAGCAGCTTGTTCGGATAGCGAATCGTTATAATTGCTCCAATCATCCATCTTGTTTGCGGAATAGTAGCGGTACATCATATCCGGCAGGTTCTGATACCTTGCTTTGGGGTTTTCACGGATGTAGCGCTCTGCAAAATCAATTCTATTCAAACAAAGCATATAAGTCAGCAGGTAATCCTCCGGGTATCCGGCACGCAGTAATGCTTCAACCATATCCTCGTAAGAAATCTTCTCATCCCGAAGTTTCTCTTCTGCTTCCGCTACCACTTGCGAACGATACAGATTCATCAATTCACCCATTGCCACACTCACCGGAAAAACAGAATAGAGAGTAATCACTCCTCCCCAGATTATATTGCGCGTAGTGGGTTCGCTGCATTTATTAACAGCCCATATCAGAACAGTCGGAAATGCGCAAAGAATCACCGCCGCCAGGACCAGAAACAAGAGGACACTACCACCACTTGGAGTTCCTCCGATAGAAAGTGTTTTTGATGTAGCCCATATTAAACCGCTCCAAATGAGCAGAGACAGGGCAATTGCAAGTATAATTAATTCTATTTTGCTCATAACCCGCTATATTACATCACCATTTTCATCATACTCTTCCCTGCGGACTATTTTATCACGCCCCCTCGTTTCAAGTAAAGATTTTAATTTACCATCCGGATAGTAACGGCAGCTTACAGAACTTATTTCTTTCCCTTCTTTATAAAACCCTTTGGTATGGATATCTTCCTCATGGCGTTCATAAGCCCCATCTTTTATATCATCCACATAATGATATACTGAGATGAATGTACCATCTTCCTTCCACTGACGGGAAATACCATTCTTTTTGCCATTTACATAATTGGATTCCGCTTCTATTTTACCATTTTTATAATACCAACAAGCTAAACCATGACGTCCTGAATGATTATAGTAAGCTTTATATTTCAATTGTCCATGAGGCCGGGTGGCAAGAGAATCCTCATAATAGCTCTTATACTCTCCGTCGTATTTACCATCCAGATAATTACGTTCAGACGAGAGTTGCCCATTGGTATAATACGCCCTGTATTCTCCCGTGAGCTTTCCTTTGTTGTACCTGGCAACCACTGCAATAGAGGGTTTCTCCCCTATATTATAATAGGAGGAGGAGATTTCACCGTCGAACTTTCCGTCAATCACCTTGCCATTAAACAGATTAGGAAAATAATATCTGGTCACAATCCCCGACATTTCAAGGGTTCCGGTGAACCGTTTTTTATCAGAAATAGTACAAATACTCCAATCAGAATCATAAAAATAAAGATAATTTTGGGAGCTAACCAACTCACCCCTATTATAAACCCGTACATCGTCTACGCCCCCGTCTTCCCTATAAAAAGTCCACTCACCATCGGGGATTGGCACACGCTCCTCATCCAACCACTCTTTGCCCTGTCCTGTTCCTTTTGCCATGAGTTGCCCATTTTTATGGAATATTTCACACTCTCCACGCAGCTCGTCCATTACATACGTTTCGATAGCCCACATTTCTCCGCTTAGATAGTATTTGGTTACTTTGCCATGTATTCTACCCGAAGAATTGTTGGTTTTCATCCCACTCTCCCGAATCACCCCATTATCATAAAACTCCTCGTATGGTATTAGTTTGCTCTCTTTAGTCAGTTCCTGCCACCCTGCTACCGCAATGATTATAAGACCGGCTGCTACCAACGCACATCCCCCCAGCCACCATGCCTTAATGACGATATGAGCCAGTACGCCCGAAAGTACCAGCCAAATAACACAAGCTATGATGCATCCGATAATATATTCAAATGTGAATGCAGCGGCTACATCGGTCACCTTGAATCCCGGTTTTACATGATGAAACGACATAATCCAGGGCATAATAACATATACAGCCAATAGATATCCAGCCGTAGCAGTGAAAAAGCACATTATCTTTAAGATGCTTGTTTGCATAATCCTATTTCTTATTTTTCCTCTTCTTAAATAATCAGAGGTATTTTAATATTTATAATTTTTACATCTTAGTTTGATGCTCCACCTCCGAACTTTTTTGGTATTCTTTCAATCGTCCGGCGTGGCGTAGCTGTACATCAGTCCTCCATACATTATTCCGGATATTCCCAGAAGTTCAATATTGCCATTCTCTGTTCCTCACTAAACCGCACCAGCCGTTCCGGTATAAACTCGCAAGGTTCCCTTCCGGCATCCCGCAACTTCAGCGAGAGAACAATGCCTTCGGGTATCGTGTCCGCCTCTTCGTAATCCTCTACTGTGAACAGCATATATGCCAGAAGATAGAACCTAAATCCCTGCAACTCGAATAAAGGCAACACACCTCGTTCTTGCAGAAATAATTCAAAGGATACATCAATATTCGTAACGACTAAACTCTTACCGTATCTGTTTTCACTCCGAAGCAAACCCTCTCAAGTTGTTCACATTAAAATCATTATAATACCCCTGGAAAACATCAACATCAAATCTTTTATACATACCAATAGGGTTATTGCCTTTGTAAGAACAGCTTGGATTAGCAGATAATGTATCACTATCAAGGTGAAATCCACTTTTCCCTATCTCATACCCAGTCTGAACTGACTTCTTTTCCTCTGTCAGCTTCACCCTCCTATCGGTGCAGAAAAAAGGCGAATTCAACATTCCCATAATGATAAGAAGTATTTTCATAGTTTATACATTTTGTTTTCTGATCTGACCGTGACAAAGATACCCCGGCACGACAATCCGATAACTTTCTAGAATTTTACCGCCTTCACCTTCTCGTAATTGTCCTGTAAGAACGGGCGGAACGCATTTTTATATGCTTCACCCTTATTTGTTTTCATCAGTGTAGCTCATTATTTATCTTTAGTTTCCACGAAAATAATATATTTCTTCCGAACAGCCACCCTTGTCCTAAAAATTTAAAAGTAGCACCTGGGTAGCACCCGGGGACGGGGATACCAGAATACGTTGCATATAAAATGGAGATTGGGTAGGCAAATTAACGGAAAAATTGCGGGTTAATAAAATCGGAAATGCAAAAAAACGGTGATTCCGGTTTCCGCTCCTTTCCGAAAGAGGGAGCGAAAATCGCCGGGACCGTAAGAGAAACCGGATTTTCATTTATTTTTGCAGCATGTTACAGGCAGTTGAGGTAAAACGGTTGATGAATGCGGCGGGAGCAGCCGGCCGCCCTTTTTTATTCGGAGTGGATTATGAGTGCACAAAGGTTTTTTTTACGAAAATCCCTTTCAGGTGCAGGATGTTTTATGGCAGGTGGGAAAGAGTTCGAATGCCAGAGCTCCGGAAGCTCCCGTGCATTCTTTCTCTTTTGTCCGTTATCCGCCGGCTTATGAAGATTACGAACGAAAATTTCAACGGGTGCGCCAGGGACTGATGCGGGGCGATTCTTTTCTGTTGAATCTTACAGTTGCCACGGAGATCCGGACGACTCTGAGCTTAGCTGATATTTTTAGGTTCAGCCGGGCTCCTTATCGTCTGTTGATTCCGGAACGGCTGGTCTGTTTTTCTCCTGAAACTTTTGTGCGTATCCAAGAAGGAAAAATAGCTTCGTATCCGATGAAAGGAACGATAAATGCGACGGTGCCGCATGCGGAGAAAACGATATTGGAAGATTATAAGGAAAAGGCGGAACATTATACGATTGTAGATCTGATCCGCAACGATTTAGGATGTGTTGCCGATGATACCCGGGTAGAAAGGTTCCAATATATCGATCGTTTAGAGACGACTAACGGGGAAATCTTACAAGTGAGTTCGGAGATTAGCGGGAAATTGTCTTCCGATTATCCCTCCCGTATCGGAGATATCGTGTTTCATATGCTTCCAGCAGGTTCCATATCAGGCGCTCCGAAAGAAGCGACGGTACGTATTATTGCCGGAGCCGAGAAAATAAAGAGAGGATTTTATACGGGCATATTCGGTTATTTTGATGGAAAGGATCTGGATTCGGCAGTGATGATCCGTTATGTAGAAAAACAAGAGGAGAAAATGTATTTTCGGAGCGGTGGCGGTATTACGATCAATAGCCGGTGTGAAGACGAATACCGGGAAGTGCTGGAAAAAGTGTATTTGCCTTTTTGAATGTCGGGTCCAGAAAAGCGATGATAAGGACGGTTAAAACAATTTCAGATATGACCTTTTTGGAAACTATTAAAATCAGGGACGGGGTGGTTTGTAATCGGGAGGCACATCTCCGCCGGACGCAGGAAACGGCGAATGTTTTTTTCAAACGGGTGCCGGAGGTGGGTCCGGAGGAATTATCCCCCCCGGCGGAACTGTCGGGAGGGATTGTAAAATGTCGTATCCTTTATGATTGGGCGGTTCGGCAAATCGAATTTATTCCGTATACCCGTCGGGTTATTCGTACGCTACGCCTGGTGGAGGACGATACGATCGATTATTCCTATAAGTTTGCCGAGCGTATGTCTCTGAATACTCTTTGGAGCGCACGCGGAAGTTGTGACGATATTCTTATCGTACGAAAAGGTATGCTGACCGATACCGGTTTTTCGAATATCGTTTTGAGTCGCCATGGAAAATTTTACACTCCCGATACTTTTTTATTGAACGGAACCAAAAGGCAATTATTGCTTCGGGAAAACAAAATTCGGGAGTGCCGGATTCCGGCGGGAGATCTTTCTTTTTATGAGCGAGTCTATCTCATCAATGCCCTGTTGAGTTGGAAGACCGGAGATTTTACTTTGAATTTCGGTTTGATCGGGTTGGAACAGTTCAATATTCAGGAAAAATTTTGGGGATACCGGTATATTCTGAAATCCTTTCAGGACAAATATAAATTCGGTTCCAGTGCCGATATGGGGGTGGTCGGAAAGTACAAATTCGCCTCCTGGTTTTCTGCAGACCTGACTTTTATCAATAGGGAAGGTTATAAGAAACTGAACAAGGACAATAAATATCGTTACGGCATCGGCCTGACCTTTTATCCGGTTCAAAATTTGACCGTTAGGGGTTATTCGATAGCTCCAGTAAAAATATCGAAGGCGAGGATACGAAAGATCAGCAGAATCTGGCTCTTTTCGCCGGATATAAGACCCGGCGTTTTTCTCTGGGAGCCGAATATAATGCCATGTATCATACCAAATTCAAGAAAGATGCGAATCAATCCGGTTTCTCGGTTTATTCTACCGTTAAGTTTGCCTCGAAATTCGATGTCTTCGGCAGATACGATTATTTGACTTCTAAAGACGATTGGAGCAGTAGGGAGGGACAGCGGTTGTTGTTCGGGCTTCAGTATAATCCGATCAAGCAATTGAAAATCGCACCGAATTTTACGTCATGGAATCCGGCTAGCGGAAAAGCTTCTTCTTTTGCTTATTTGAGTCTCGAATTTAAAATCTGAGCGGGACGACCGGTAATGGTTCCGGTTTTATCGATCGGCTAATCCGAATAAAAATTTAAAATCAATTTAAACCTAAAAAAATGAAGAATTTATTATTCATCGGAATTTTAATACTGCGTCTGGTTACCTGCGGCTATACTTGCGAAGCCGGAGTTCCGGACGGGAAAAAAGGGACGATTGCGGGTGCCAGCGCGACTTTCCCCCTTCCTTTAATCTGGCTTTTAAAAGTTATCAGGATAAAACGGGAGTTTCGGTTACCTACGGAGGCATCGGTAGCGGAGGCGGTATACGCAGTCTGAAAGACCGTGTCGTGGATTTCGGAGGTTCCGATGCTTATCTTTCCGATAAGGAAATGAGCGAAATGCCTTCCGCCACCGTGCATGTACCTACCTGCATGGGAGCTGTTGTTATGGCTTACAATCTTCCGGGAGTGAAAGATTTGAAATTAACCGGGGAGATTATAGCCGATATTTATCTGGGTAAGATCACCCGATGGAATGACAACCGGATTCAGACTGTCAATCCGGGGCTGAATTTACCCGATCGGGTATTGAACCCGGTGTATCGCTCCGACGGTAGCGGTACGACCTTCGTATTCAGCGATTATCTGACCAAAATAAGCGGGGAGTGGGCAGACCGGGTCGGTACGGGAAAATCGTTGAAATGGCCTGCCGGTTTAGCTGCGAAAGGGAATCCCGGCGTGGCCGGAATCATCAGCCAGACTCCCGGAACGATCGGCTATGTCGGTTCTGAATATGCTTTCGCTTTAAATATCCCGATAGCTCAGCTAAAAAATAAGGCGGGTCGCTTTATCAGTCCGAACGCAGAAAGTATCTCGGCTACAGCCAGCGGAGAAATGCCCGCAGATACCCGTACCATGATCACCAATGCCCCAGCATCCGATGCTTATCCGATCAGTTGTTTTACCTGGATTATTCTTTATAAAGAACAGGCTTATAACGGACGGAAGCTCAGGCGAAAGAAACGCTGAAGCTGTTGGACTGGATGCTCAGCCCGGAAGCCCAAAGCCTCACCGGGCGGGTACATTATTCTCCTCTTCCCCAATCTGCCGTGGAGAATGCGAAAAAGATTTTGAAATCCGTAACCTATAACGGTAAAACTTTGCTGAAATAAGTGGAAAGCCTTTTTCCTTCCGGTTTCCGAAAGTAGCGAAGGACTGTCTAATTTTAGGCAGTCCTTTTTTTCAGAGATCAGGTTTTCATTCTGAAAATCAGATTGATAGCCTTTGTCGGTTCGGTATTGCATTTATTTTGTATAGCGTACTGATACACTGAGTACTACCGATAGGTAAGATAATATTTCTATTCGATAATCAGTTTCCATTCCACTTATTCTCTCTAGTCTTTAGTAATGAATTAATTCCGGCCGCTCATTATTTTATATGTATTTGCCAGATATTTTACGTACTTTATCAAAATTTCATCGTCAGTTAAATATTTTTTTATCTTTGTAAACAGAATGAGCGATAAAGTAGGGTATATCGCTACTCGTTGGTAGTAAAAAATTAAACGTTCAAAAGTAAAAATGCGACATATACAGAGCAACAATGTCTTATTCATGAAAATATTGCTTTTTTGTATAAATTGCTAAACGTTAATTTAATAAATTTTTACTATGGAAAAAAATTAGCAAAATTAAAGACTTTGTAAAGTCTTTAGAGTTAAATCAAGTTATTACTCCACTTGATTTTGAGCTATTTAGCGGCGGATGTGCCGCAGGTACCGAAAGTGATTTCGGTGTAAGTGACAAGAACAAGCATAATGAAAGATGCTGTAATGGTTCTGCTGGTGATGATGTGGTTAAGGAAGGCCGTGGCTTATTCTGATTACTGGGAGAAGTGGCAATCTTGAAGAAGGTTGTTCGATTTGGAATAACCTTCTTCTTAACTAAAATTCTATTATTATGGTGTTTAAACATTTTTTTCTATTATGTATTACTTGTTTTTTAGGTTTGGGCATAAATAGTTATGCTCAAAAAGCAGATATTAGAGGGCGGGTTTTGGATAAAGCTACTTATGAGCCGATTGCTTATGCCAATATTTTCCTGTTTACAGAAAGAGATTCCTTTGTTAAAGGAACCATAACAGATGAAAAAGGTGTTTTTCGGATCGCCCGTATAACACCCGGAAATTATTCTATAAAAATTTCTTTCATCGGTTATAACTCCGTTATTCTAAAGGACAAGTTTTTGAATACGGAAAAAAATGATTTAGGCGATATCGTATTAGAGGTTCTAGCCGAAAATTTAAAAGAGGTGGTTGTAAAAAGTTCGAGGCCTCCATTAACTTATAAGGTGGACCGCAAGGTTATTGATGCCCGAAGTTTTCCCGGTGCGGATGTAGCTATGGATTTACTCGAAAACGTACCTTCTGTTCAGTTAAGTTTTGACGGTAAGCTGACTTATCGGGGTGATGGAACTTTTAAAGTATATATAAATGGAAATCCTACTCCCAATGGGGAAGAGAAACTCAGGCAAATACCCGCCAATCAAATTGACCGAATGGAAATAATAACAAATCCATCTGCAAAATATGATTCGGAAGGTACAGCAGGGATTATCCAGGTTATTCTGAAGAAAAACAGGTTAGAGGGCTACAACATTACTTCTACGTTAAAATTGGATAGTAGGGGAGAATATTACGGATTGTTTTCAGTGGATAAGAAAGGGGAAAAAAGCGGTTGGTATATACAAGGACAGTTAAGCAGGTATATATGGGAGAAATATTCGGAAAATGAATATCAAAAAGTAGAGAGCGAAAATAAAGTATATGAAACGACACTGAATACAGACCATAAAAATCGGGAAAACAAATCATACATAGAATTAGGCTTTAATCATGATTTTACGGAGAGAGACTATATAAATTTTTCAGGTTATATCTACCCTTCTAAAACCAAAAAGCACAATAAAAGTAAGGGGGTAGTTCATGAATCCATCGCGGAACTCAGTAATGTAACAGACAACGGATATGATTATTTAAGTGAATTGAATTATAATTATCAGTATGTTGGTGCGACACTGTCTTACGATCATAAATTCAATAAGGAAAGAACGCATCTTTTATCCCTCTACCTGGATTATGCCGGATATTTAAGGGATTTGGAAGAACGACAAATTGATTCTAAGATATATACTACACATACTGAGCGTGTAGGTTATATGGCAAGTGAAAAGAATGAAACCATTTTTGTCGGCAAATTAAGTTATAAGCTTCCTATTCATAAAAATATTACATTAGAGTCCGGTTTAAACATCAACATAGATGACATACCGAAGGCCACCTCCACAAGCGGAACATTTGATGACAAGGGAGTAATCACCAAGTTTGCAAACGAACCTTTGAATCAATCGGTTTATTTTAATCAAAAGATTTATTCTGCATTTTTGACTTTAGAAACCGAATGGAAAAGATTTGCACTTTTAGTCGGGGCCAGACTGGAAAGTACGCACCGGCAATCAGATTATAGTTATGACTTGAACGGTCAAAGAATAACCATACCGTCGAAGAATAATTTTACAGATTTTTTCCCAACCATTCATTTATCCTATAGTCTTGACGAATCCGAATCCGCCCAGCTATATGGCAGTTATTCCAAACGGATTCATCGCCCGGATTATTGGAGTTTATTACCCATGGAACAGTATCAATCCCTGTATTCCTATTATAAGGGAAATGGAGATTTAAAACCAGCGCATAGCAATGCCTATGAGGTGGGCTATAAAAAATCGTGGAATAGAGACTTTATTGCTGCGGAAGTTTTTTGGCGTAACACCAGTGATGTTACACAAGACTATGCCCAGGTTGATTCTTCCAATGTATTGATGTATTCTCCTGAAAATGTCGGCAAGTCAACAAATATAGGAGTCGAACTCATGGCGGGTGTGGATGTTTTTACGTGGTGGAATGTAAATTTCTCGTCATCCCTATTCTCGTATAGGCTAAAAGTAGATTTTGAAAATCAGCATAATACCGTAAAAAGTTTAAGATATAGCGGTAGAATCAATAATACGATAAAACTCCCGCAATCTTTTACTTTCCGATGGGATTTGTCTTATCGGAGTCCGATACACGATGCACAAAGAAAAAGAGACGGTTACTTTGTGTCTAATATGTCTTTAAGAAAAGGTTTTTTGAATAATCGTTGGGCTGCGATTATAGCGTATAATAATGTTTTCTCTACGCTGAACTATCATACCATATCAAAAAATGATACTGATTTTTACATTAATAATTATTACAAAGAAAAACCCTTTGTTTCTCTCCGCATCATTTATTCTTTTAATAATCAAAAATAAGAGCCCTATGAAAGCGAGTATTTATAATTCTTATATTCCGATTACCGAAGCTAGCACCCGGGGACGGGGCTAGT
>NZ_DOED01000026.1:50601-56925 GCF_003524185.1 Culturomica sp. | reverse complement strand
TGAGTCCGTCCCAGTGTGTAAATCCGGAATTATATTCTACTGTAATTGATAAAAGAATAAGCAAATTCATTTTTTTCATCCGCTTCGAAATTTTCCTGCGAAAGGATATGCCATTGTCCGGGATCAATAGCGGGTATATCGACATCACCTACGGCTTCGGTATGCACACGGGTCAGATACAGGCGGTCTGCCCGATCCCACAATGCATGATAGAGTGTCGCCCCTCCGATGACAAATACCTCGTCTTCTTCTTTCACCTTTTCCAAAGCTTCTCCGATACTTCCGGCCATCTCAACACCTTCCGCCCGGAAGGCCGCATTCCGGCTGACAACAATATTCCTCCGATTCGGTAAAGCCTTCCCGATGGACTCAAAAGTCTTCCTCCCCATGACAATCGAATGTCCGGTTGTCAAAGCCTTAAAACGCTTCAAATCAGCAGACAAATGCCATATCAGTCCGTTATCTCTTCCGATAACATTATTCTCAGCCGCAGCCACAATAATCGATAAAATCATAGACTCTTATTTATGTTCCGCAACAAAAGTAATATATTCAAAACAATTCCTCCCTCATAGGCAAGGCATTTTTGCTCTTTTTTATTCCTTAAATTGAATTTTATCATATACCTTTGTCCATATTTATTCTGACACTAACAAAATTATAGTGTGTTTAACATGGATTAATACTTACAACATGGATAAAAAAACAATCTATCTCGACCGAAATGAATATAATTACGGACCGGCTCCGGAAGTAGGGGAAGTTTTAAAGAATTTCGACCCGAATAAATTATGCTTTTACACCCGTATTTACGACGAAGGTAAAAAAAGTATCCTATCCGATTATTTATCCCAGGTCTATGATATACCTGAAAAACAAATCATCCTCGGATACGGTGGAGAAGATATTTTAAAGCAAGTTGTACATTGTTTTTTGGCAGGTAAGGAAAAGCAAAAAACCTTATTGATACCGAAATTCTCCTGGTGGTATTACAAATCCATTGCAGATGAAGTCGAAGGAAGAAGTGTACTTTATCCTCTGTACGAAGAAGGCAATACTTTCAAATACGATTTTAAAGCCATGCAGGAAGCGGTCGAACGGGAAAAGCCTGAAATGGTTCTTATCGCTTCTCCCAACAACCCGACCGGCAACTCCCTGACAGCTGAAGAGTTAGACAAGGTACTTTCATTTATCGATCCGGCTACTGCTGTTGTCATCGACGAAGCTTACGCATCATTTGCCAACCAGGACACAAGTTATATCAAACCTTTGCTGGAAAAATTTCCGAATCTACTGATTGTCCGCACCTTATCCAAATTCTACGGGCTTCCCGGATTGCGGCTCGGATTCGCATTTATGGGCACTTCCCTCACCCGCTTTTTAAATTACAGTACAAAATACCTGGGATACAATCGCCTGTCTGAAGAGTTGGGAATCGCAGTATTGAAAGCAACCGATTATTATCAACGTGTAGCCGATCAAATGGCAGAAGACCGTCAGATGTATATCGATGAATTACAACCTCTGGAAGGCTTCAAAGTCTACGAATCCAATGCTAATTTTATGCTGGTAAAATATCCGATAGAACTGAAGGAAAAACTACAGGCAGCTTTTAAAGCCAAAGGATATCTGATTAAATTTATGAACGAAGCGGACATAAATACCCACATGCGGATTACATTGGGTACCCATCATCAGAATTGTCAGGTAATCGAAACCATAAAAGAAGTCGTTTGTTGATGAAAGCTGTAATCCTAGCCGCCGGCATCGCCTCCAGACTACGCCCGTTGACCGATCATAAACCCAAATGTTTGTTGGAGATCGGTAACAAATGCTTGTTGGAAAGAGCGATAACCGGTTTAACCGTTAATGGCATCCGGGAGATTGTAATTGTCACCGGATATTTACAGGAACAAATCATATCCTTCGTGAAAGAGAAATTCCCGGAAATAAAAGTGGAATTTATCTACAATGAGAAATATGCTTCGACCAACAATATTTATTCCTTATGGCTGGCTAAAGAAAGAGTACTGACCCATGAAGTCCTCTTGCTCGACAGCGATATTCTGTTCGATCCGGCACTTGTAAAAGCCCTGCTGGATTCTCCTGACAAAAATTGTCTGGCTTTGGCCGTACATCCCCTGGGAGAGGAAGAAATCAAAGTCATTCCCGACGGGCATAACCGGGTCAGGGAAATCAGCAAAACCTGTTCCATAGAACAAGCCATCGGTGAATCCATCGGGATAGAAAAAATGTCGGCTGATTACATTGCAGCATTATACCGGGAATTGGATCAAATGATCCTACGCGAAAATCTCGACAATATTTTCTATGAGGCAGCTTTTGAACGGCTGATTCCACAGGGTAAAACCTTCGGTATCGTCTCTACCGAAGGTCTGTTCTCCATCGAATTGGATACGGTTGAAGATTTTAAAGCAGCAACGGACAGAATTCCGGCTCAATTATTATAAATGAATGGATTATGCGCATCGTACTATTTTGCGAAAACAAATATGCGATCAGCATCCTGACACCGATTCAGGATGCCGCCCTAAAAAACGGAAATCAGGATATATTCTGGTATGTACACGCTAAAAACATACCGGAATTTCCACTGAAAAACGAAGTAAAATGGACAAATTCCATACAGGAGATATACGATTATTCACCGGAAGCTATTTTCGTTCCCGGTAATATCGTACCCTACTATTTACCCGGAGTGAAAATTCAGGTCTTTCACGGATATGCCGCAGAAAAAAAAGATCATTGGGTCATCCGGAGATACTTCGACACTTATTTCACACAAGGACCGTTTTTCACACAAGGTTTTAAAGCACTAGCAGCCAAATACAAAGATTTTGAAGTAACCGAAACGGGTTGGCCCCGTCAGGATTGGATCTATGCCAATCTGCACACTTTCGATGCCGAAAAACAAGCCTTACTTCAGGAACACCGAAAAGAAAAGCTGGTTCTCTATGCTCCGACTTTTTCTCCTTCTTTGACCTCCCTTCCTTTTATCAAGGAAAGCCTGAAGCAATTGGTAAAAGAAAAAAACATACTCCTGCTTATGAAATTCCATCCGTTGACAAAAGCAGAATGGATGGAAGAATACAAGCAACTGGCAGCTACCGAAAAAGACATCCTCTGGATCGACGACCACAATATAACGAAATACCAGTTGATGGCCGATCTGATGATCAGCGATACCTCTTCTACCGTATATGAATTTCTCCTGCTCGATAAACCGGTGATCACATACAAAAATGTCGCCAAAGACATTTACTGGATCGATATCCGGCAACCGGAACAATTATGTGAAGCTTACGAAAGTGCATTACAAGACGAAGAATACAGACAGAAAAGGAAATGGATCATCGACAATTACGATCCTTATTTAGACGGTAAAGTCGGAGAACGTATGCTGGCAGCAGCCCAGGACTATATTGTGCGACACGGTGTTCCGACACACCGCAAATTGAATCTATGGAGAGTATACACCAGTATTAAACGATTCGGGAAAATCCAAAAGCATAAATAGTTACCCTATACTGAAACCGCAGAGCCGGCCGCCCTGCGGTTGTAATTTTGTTTCTTCCGAATATTTTCCCTAGCTTTGTTACACTAAAAAATATTAACTTACATTATAAAATCCGATCATGACATTTACAACATTGTGCAATAAGATTTTCAACGAGTCTATCAATAAATATCATCTGACCGACAACGTCGATACTCCGATAGAAAACCCCTATCCATTGAAAACCATCGAATATTACCTGTATTTGAAAAATTGGATTGACACGGTACAATGGCATTTCGAAGATATCATCCGCGACCCGAACATCGATCCGGCAGAAGCTTTGGTACTCAAAAGACGAATCGACAAATCCAACCAGGACCGTACTGATTTGGTAGAATTAATCGACAGTTATTTTCTCGATAAATACAAGGAAGTAAAGGTATTACCGAACGCCGTTATCAATACGGAAAGTCCGGCTTGGGCTATCGACCGCTTATCGATCCTGGCATTAAAAATCTACCACATGCAACAGGAGGTCGACCGTACCGACACCACCCCGGAACATCACGCACAATGCCAGACAAAACTGAATATCTTGCTGGAACAACAAAAAGACCTTTCCACGGCTATCGAGCAACTGCTAGAGGATATTGAAGCCGGGCGCAAATACATGAAAGTCTACAAACAGATGAAAATGTATAACGATCCGAGCTTAAACCCTGTGCTTTACGGTAAAAAATAAGTATGAAGCGACTATTGGTATTTCGTTTTTCTGCAATGGGAGACGTAGCAATGACGATTCCCGTCCTGCATGCTCTCGCCAAACAATATCCGGAACTGGAAATCACGGTAGTCAGCCGGGCAGCTTTTTACCCGTTGTTTGAAAAGCTGCCGGCAACCGTATCTTTTATAGCTGCTGATCTACAAGGTAAGCACAAAGGGATAAAAGGACTTTTCCGTCTATTCCGGGAATTGCATAAGCAGAAATTCGATGCCGTCGCCGACCTGCACGACGTACTACGTACTAAATTCTTACGGTGGTGTTTTCGGCTGACCGGAACAAAAACCGCCCGTATTGATAAGGGACGTAAAGAAAAGCAAAAACTCACCCGACCCGAAAACAAAGTTTTCCGTCCTTTAAAAACCTCATTCATCCGGTATCAGGAAGTGTTTCAAAAATTAGGATTCCAATTCCCGTTACACTTTTCTTCCATTTTTGAGCAAGCGAAAGCAGATACCGGTCAGATTATTTCGGTAACCGGAGAAAAAGGAAACGATACCTGGATCGGTATTGCTCCCTTTGCCAAACACAAAGGAAAAATCTACCCCCTTCCTCTGATGGAACAAGTCATCGACGGATTATCCCAACAACCCGACACGAAAATATTCCTGTTCGGCGGCGGTAAAGAAGAAACTGCAACACTGGCAGCATGGGAGAAAAAGTTTCCGCACACCTTAGCTCTTCCCGGCAAACTACGAATGAACGGCGAACTCGTATTGATGAGCCAGCTGGACACGATGGTATCTATGGATTCCGCCAATATGCACATGGCTTCCCTGACGGGCACTCCAGTCATTTCCATCTGGGGAGCGACACATCCCTATTGCGGCTTCAGCGGCTGGAATCAATCATCTGAAAACACCGTCCAAACGGATCTATCCTGCCGCCCCTGCTCCGTATTCGGTAACAAGCCTTGTCTGCGTCAGGACTATGCCTGCCTTTACGAAATCAAGCCGGAAGAAATTCTGCAACAAATAAAAACGGTATTGAAACGCCGGAAATCTTAAAACATCAATTTTTAACCATCTGCATCCGCAAATCAATACTCTCAGATCAGGAATCTCTTAATTCTCGATCCATATCTTCCGGACGTATCCGGCTTTCCCAGATTTTTGCTATTGTCAGGAATTTATAAAAAGCATCCAGACCGGCATTTACCAAACCGGCTTTCCCGTCCCGGAAACCGCCTTTTATAAAATAAGCCTTGATAAAACGATATGCCGGCGCATAAAACATTTTCCACAAGGAGAAGTTTTGTCCTTCCCGTTTCGGAATTTCCATCGTGGAATAAGTATTCATTTTCTGAAGTTTCAATTCCAACGGATTATTGATCAAATGAATAAAAGCCAGATTTTTCTTTTTCCGGGGAATTTTTTCCACGTTACCTTCGATACGGGGAATTGCATGTACATAAGGAGGCCAGAAAACATTGTCTTTTCTAAAAAAACGTAAAATATAATCCGGATAATCCCCGTGCATAAATTTACCGAACAAATAATCTTTACGCGGGATCCACAACCCTTGCAAATCGTCTTTTCGTTCTATCCGCTCATACAAATAACTCCGTAAATCTTCCGGAACGACTTCATCCGAATCAACAACCAATATCCATTCATAAGAAGCAGACTGAATAGCGAAATTACGTGCCGGTTCACAAAAAGGTATCTTTTCATGGTAAACTACCTTACAGCCATAACGTTGTGCTATCTCCAGGGTACGATCGGTACTATACATATCACAAATAACGACTTCATCGAACGACTTTACCGATTCCAGTACCCGCCCAAGATACAACTCCGAATTATAAGTCTGTATAACGACAGATATCTTCATATACTTTATATAAACTGTATTCCAAGTCGGTGGATATTCATATATCCCTGTATCCCCGACTATAACACAACAAACTAAACGGCATTTATTTTTGATTTACGATTTATGATCCCTCTTTTCGCAGGGAAAAATTGTGGATATAATCTAAAATCGTCAATCTAAAATCTACAATTTTAAATGTCCGTTTTAA
>NZ_DOED01000026.1:44186-50345 GCF_003524185.1 Culturomica sp. | reverse complement strand
TTAAAACGGACGTTTTAATTGTGAATTTCCGATTGACGATTTTAAATTTAAAAAACTGATAACCAATCGGTTTGTCAAACAACTCAAAATTTACAATCTAAAATTTACAATTTTGACGGGTATTTTTAACTGTCTAAAACAAAAACCTGATTTACTGAAAATGAAAGTATTCGAGATTTTTTCATACAAATACTTTCATTCTTAATAGCAGTCTCATCGACATCTAAACGGCAAAAGATTTATACGATATGTACAAAGTGAAATTTACACCTTACCGTAAAAACCTGGGTGAAATCATGTTACGTCAGACTATTGGCGGTAAAGGTATCTCCGCAGACGGTAAATATCGTTTCTACATAAATGAAGAAATAGAAAATCCTGATTTTTGGGTCGTACAGGGTAAAGGATTACGGCAAAACGAAAGCTGTTATGTCGCTCCGGAAAATACAATTTTACTGACGACGGAACCCCGTTCCGTACTCGTATATCCGCGCCCCTATATCCGCCAGTTCGGTACGGTATGTTCCTGCCAGGAACAAACCAAACATCCGAATCTCATTCTGGGACCGGCTATATTGCCTTGGTTTATCGGATTTACAGAAGATACGGAAGGGAAATGTGCTTATAGTTTAGATTACGACCAACTGAAAGCTGCTTCGGCACCTAAAAAGACCAAACTTATCTCCGTCATCACCAGTAATAAAGCTTTTACGCAAGGTCATCTGGATCGTATCCGTTTCGTTGAGAAACTGAAAGCTCACTACGGAGATCAACTGGATGTATTCGGGCGCGGTTACCGGGATTTCGACGATAAATGGGATGTGTTGGCTCCCTATAAATACCACATCGTAATCGAGAATTCTTCCCAACGTTATTATTGGACTGAGAAAATATCCGACTGCTTTCTTGCCGAAACATTTCCGTTTTACTACGGATGTACCAATTTGTCTGATTATTTCCCGGCCAGCTCTTTTCAACCCATTCAGTTGGACAATTTCGAACAAACCGTAGCTCTTATCGATACATTGATTGCCCAAGACATATATACACAACGTAAATCCGTTCTGGCCGAATGCAAACAACTGGTATTGGGGTCCTACAATCAATTTGAATATGTAGCCTCTTTGTGTGACCGGTTAAACCCTGATGCCCCAAAACAAAAAGTGGAAATTCAACCTTGCCGTTCCATGCAGGACTGGCATAATTTCTATAATTATTCGATTAACCGCAATCTGTTTAAGTGGAAACAAAAATTAAAAAGTATCTTTGCCGGACAATCCGTATTGAAAAAATAAAGGAAACAAACGCCTCAATACAGCTTTAAGTCTGCAAAATATGAAAATCGAATATAATCCTGAATACAAAAATAACCTTAAAGTAACAGAATTCATCGAAAAATTACCTTCCCGATTTGAACAAGAAGGTAGCGTACTTTTTTCAGGACGTAACGTAATCAAAAGTTTCGTTATCAATCCGGCCGACAACATACTTAAACAAGTTGTCGTAAAGCGGTATAAATTTCCCAATGCGATACAACGCATCGCCTACAGTTTTTTCAGAGCCAGTAAAGCAGCGCGGGCATTCCACAATGCTGCTCAATTACGGACAAGAGGCATTGACACCCCCCGGGAAATCGCTTATATCGAAGAGTGGAAAAGCGGATTATTCACATACGGATATTTTATCACGGGCTTCGACGGCGCCCCCGGTATAGCCGAACGCCTGACAGAACCGAAAGAATTTGACCGCGATCTGGCAACGGATTTTGCTCGTTTTGCAGCTCATCTGCATTCCCGGGGCATCCTCCATCACGACCTGAATTCCACCAATGTACTCTATCATTCCGGAGAAGAGCATTATCGTTTCTCTATCATCGATATCAACCGGATGAAACTATATCCTCTCGGCAAATATCCATCCGACAGGGAATGTATGGAAAACCTGACCCGTTTCTGCGGAAGAATGGACCTTTTTGAACACGTTGCCGGAGAATATGTCAAAGCCAGAGGCTGGGCGGCAGATACCGTCCGGAAAATGATCCGGGTAAAAAAACACCACGACAGACAATGGGAACGCCGTAAAGCCTTTCTAAAAAAAATCACGTTCAAATAAAATTTCTCTAAAGATCATAACCACAAACTCCTTATAAAAAGCAGGTAATCTTTTAACATTGCCCGAATAAATTTGGTTCTGTATCCGGCTTGCATTATCTTTGTCCTGAAAGACTACAAACCTTATGAAAAAAGAATTTGATTATTTAATCGTCGGTGCAGGATTATTCGGTAGTGTATTCGCCAATGAAGCCCGGAAAAAAGGGAAAAAATGCCTGCTCATCGACAAAAGATCCCACATCGGAGGAAATCTTTATTGTGAAAATTACGAAGGCATACAAATCCACAAATACGGTGCCCATATATTCCATACTTCCAATAAAAAAGTTTGGGATTATGTAAACGATTTAGTAAGCTTCAATCGCTATACCAATTCTCCACTGGCTTATTATAAAGGAGAAATCTATAATCTCCCCTTCAATATGAATACTTTCAACAAATTATGGGGAGTCAATACACCGGCTGAAGCCAAAGCCAGAATAGAAGAACAACGGGCACGTTACAGCCATATCGAAGAACCGGCGAATCTGGAAGAACAGGCCTTAAAATTATGCGGAGACGATATTTACCGCATCCTCATCAAGGGATATACGGAAAAACAATGGGGCCGGGCTGCCACCGAACTTCCGGCCTTTATCATCCGCCGTCTTCCGTTCCGTTTTACTTACGATAACAACTACTTTAACGATCTCTACCAGGGCATTCCTGTCGGCGGTTATAACAAATTGATTACCGCTTTGCTCGAAGGATGTGAGGTACGCACGAATACCGATTATTTCAGTGATCGTTCTCATTTTGATAAGCTGGCAGACAAAATCCTGTTTACAGGCTGCATCGACGAATATTTCAATTACGAATTCGGAGCTCTGGATTACCGTAGTCTCCGTTTCGAACATGAATACCTGGACATCGACAACTTCCAGGGCAATGCCGTTGTCAACTATAACGAACGCGAAGTTCCCTATACACGGATTATCGAACACAAGCATTTCGAATTCGGGACCCAGCCCGTTACCGTCATTACCCGGGAGTACCCGAAAGAATTTACCAAAGGAGACGAACCTTATTACCCGGTTAACGACAAAAAAAATTCCGATACCTATCGGAAATACAGTGAAAAAGCCGGACAAACACCCCGCGTTATCTTCGGAGGACGGCTGGCACAATATGCTTATTTCGACATGGACGATACTGTCGAAGCAGCTTTAAAACTGACAGAACAGGAATTATAAGATCTACCCTATGAATAAATGTTATATCGAAATACACTCCACCAACAAAGCCAAGAACGACATCGACATATTGATGAATCGTGCAGGCTATCGGAACATCGGCAGCAGTAAAAAACCCTCCGGTAAAATCGGGAAATTCTTCGTTAAACTCGGAATCATTCTGAAAATACCGTTCTGTTTACATAAAAACGAAGTTCTTCTTATACAATATCCGTTCAAAAAGTATTACACCTACCTATGCCGGGTGGCTCATTTCCGGAAGTGTAAAGTAGTGACCCTCATACACGATCTGGGAAGTTTCCGCAGACAAAAATTAACCGTACCCCAGGAAATAAAAAAATTAAGTCACAGCGACTATATCATCGTACACAATCCGTCGATGAAGCGCTGGCTGGAAGAGCAAGGATGTAAGGTGCCCATGGGATGCCTCGAAATATTCGATTATTTATCCGAAACAAAAGCAATCGATTATTGCCCCGTTACTTCTGTTCCTCAAGTGATCTATGCCGGAGGACTCGGTCCGCGGAAAAATGCATTCCTTTATCAGTTGGACGATCATATATCTTCTTACGAACTCAATGTTTACGGCAAAGGACTGGATGAGAAAGTCGCTCAAAACTGGAAGCACATTATCTATAAAGGTTTCATACCTTCCGACGAACTGATCTCCACCAACCGGGGACATTTCGGACTGGTCTGGGACGGAGATTCCATATCTGCTTGTGACGGTAACTGGGGCGAATACCTGCAATACAACAACCCGCATAAAACGTCCTTCTACATCCGCTGCCATCTCCCCGTCATCATCTGGAATAAAGCGGCCTTGGCTCCTTTTGTACGGGAAAACAAGATCGGTATATGTGTAGACTCCCTCGAAGAGCTTAACCAGCGTTTCAATTCGATGAAAGAAGAAGAGTATGCGGAAATACGGAAAAACATCATAGCCATGAGTAACCGTCTGTCCGAAGGTTATTATTTTTACAAAGCGATGCAAGCTGCCTGTGAAAAAATCCAGGAGAGAAAATAACCGTACATGAAAAATATAGCCGTTATTTTAGCCGGAGGAAGCGGTACCCGCCTGGGGGAGAATTATCCCAAGCAATTATTACAAATTGCGGGAAAAAGCGTCATTGAGTATACACTGGATGTTTTTGAAAAACATCCGCTTATTCATGAAATTTTCATTGTGGCAAATTCCGGTTACATTCAGAATATTCAAGACATTGTCACAGCGGGTAAATATCAAAAAATAAACCGGATTCTGGCAGGAGGAAAAGAACGTTACGAATCCAGTTGGAATGCTATCCGGGCCTGTAAAGAAAAAGAATGTAATCTTATATTCCACGATTCCGTGCGCCCTTTGGTAAGCGAACGTATCCTGACCGACTGTATCGAAGCCCTGAAAACATACAATGCCGTTGACGTTGCCGTCCCGACAACAGACACCGTTATTCAAATAAACGAAAACAACATTATACGGCACATTCCCCAACGCTCGACCTTACGAAACAGTCAAACTCCACAAGCATTCAGGCTTAGTGTTATAAAAAAGGCTTACCGGAAAGCTTTGGAAGATCCCCGTCTGCAAACGACAGATGACTGCGGTATTGTTCTCAGATACCTGCCCGAAGAACCGATATATGTTGTTCCCGGGGATACCGTCAATTTAAAGCTGACTTATAAGGAAGACTTATACTTACTGGAAAAGCTGTTACAACTCAGATTTCCCCATAACACCGAAAACAAATAATACTACTTCATTTTTCCGTGCCGTAATTCTTTCCGTAGCAACTTATAACTTTTTTCCGTATCAAATATCAATCCTCCATGTAATGTAGGCGCCTGCACGGGAGTCATATAATCGGGCCCGAAATCCAGGGTTAAAATCCGGTCGTATCCAATAGGCACAGGCATTTTCATATGCTCAAAATCCACCCATAATGTCTCGGCATACCAAGCTTTATCTCTGATTTTTTGCCTAAAATTAAAAGAGATCGCCGCCACAAATTCTGTATCTTCCAGCCTGTTTTTCCTCAATACATTCTCATACTTCCGAAACACTTTACTATCCAAACGCCATCTCTGATACAATCCATCCGGCAGTAAATTCATCAGGCGAATGGCCAATTTCAGAAGTACCCGATACAACTTCACTTTACGAACCATCCGATAAGAATATTTTATCGCTTTCGGATAGCTGTCCAATATAAAAATATCGACAAAAATACCCTGGTTGTATTTTCTGCGGAAATCCCCTTCGGGAATGGCAGCAGTATCGCTGTTTCTTAATTGAGCATGACGATGATTGTAATGCTTGTCCGAATAGATTGTTTGCAAAAAATAAGGATGTTTGAGTTCCTTATCCGCAATTTCTACAAGTTTATCATAATCTTCCCTCAACATCACCATATCGATATCGTCATCCCACGGAATATAACCTTTGTGCCGGACGGCTCCCAATAATGTTCCGTAATCGGCCCAACATTTCAGGTTGTATTTATCGCATACACGCAATAATTCTTTCAAAAGGTCCAGTTGACAGGCCCAGGCCCTTTTCATGGCCGCCGGTACCAAATAATCATTACGTATCTCTTCCCGGAAAAAATCCGGACAAGCTATTCCAAAATTTTTCATAACTATAAAAAGGCTCTGCTTATAAACAAGGGAAACAGAGACAATAGAATCAAATATAAATACTTAAAAATAAAAACATTACCCCCTTAAAACACAAACAATAATAAACGCCAATATGCGTCATCTTATAATATGTCCGACAGAAAAGATCCTTGTATTTTTCCTAAAATAATCGGTCGTTT
>NZ_DOED01000026.1:0-43918 GCF_003524185.1 Culturomica sp. | reverse complement strand
AAACGACCGTTTTCCTTGACATCAAATCGATCAATATAAGCAAGTATACCGTAAAATATACGCATTGCCAGGTAACTTCCGATGTGTATATTTTGTATTATATAAATATATAGTAAATGAAAAAAATGTCCTTATCGTTGGATTTTCAGCAAGAAGCAATGAAAAATAACCTGGACATATAAAAAAAGAAAAATTCTTTATGAAAAATATAGCTGTAGTTTTAGCCGGAGGCTCCGGTAGTCGTATGGGAGAAGATTACCCCAAACAATTACTGAAAATCGCAGGGAAAAAAGTCATAGAGCACACTCTGGATGTTTTTGAAAAACATCCGCTTATTCATGAAATTTTCGTAGTATCGCATACGAACTATATTCATGATATAGAAGATATCGTTACGTCTAATAACTACCGGAAACTGACAAAAATCCTGTCCGGAGGAAAAGAGCGTTATGAATCCAGCTGGGCAGCGATTCAGGCATGTGAAGAAAAAGAATGCAACATTATTCTTCATGATTCGGTGCGTCCTTTGATAAACGAACGCATTATTACCGACTGTATCGAAGCTTTAAAAACGTATAATGCGGTAGATGTCGCAATTCCCACAACGGATACAATTATTCAGGTCAGTGAAGATAATAAAATCAAAAACATCCCCCAACGCTCCACTTTGCGAAACGGGCAAACCCCACAGGCATTTAAACTTTCTGTCATCAAAGAAGCCTATCAGAAAGCCATGCAAGATCCGCAACTACAAACAACAGACGATTGCGGCATTATCCTGAAATATTTGCCCGATGAACCCATATATGTCGTCAACGGAGAAGTTTTCAACCTGAAATTAACATACAAAAGCGATTTGTTTTTATTGGACAAACTATTTCAATTAAAATCGATCCATAATCTTCAACACCGTATCAATAATGAAGAAAAAAAACAATTAGCCGGAAAAGTAATCGTTTTATTCGGCGGTAGCTATGGAATCGGAAAATCCATCGCTGACATTTGTTCCGAGGCCGGGGCCCGGGTATTTTCATTCAGCCGGAGTAGCAATAAAATCGATGTTTCCAATCACGAAAATGTAGCAAAAGCATTAAAACAGGTACATGAAGAAACAAACCGAATCGATTATATCGTAAATACCGCCGGTATCTTAATGAAACAGCCTTTAGAAGGTATGTCCTATGAAAATATCTGGCAAATAGTAAATGTAAATGTGCTGGGAGCAATAAATGTCGCAAAAGAAGCTTTTAAATATCTTAAACAAAGTCAGGGTATGCTACTTTTATATACGTCCAGTTCCTACACCAGAGGACGTTCCTTATACAGTATTTACTCCGCATCGAAATCCGCAGTTGTCAATCTTATGCAAGCATTGAGTGAAGAATGGTATAAACATCACATCTCTGTCAACTGCATTAATCCGGAGCGAACAAAAACACCCATGCGCATCCGGAATTTTGGAAACGAACCTGAAGAAACGCTGCTGACAGCTGAAGATGTCGCCAATGTATCCATTAACACCCTGCTCTCAAATATGACGGGTGAAGTTATTGATGTAAAACTCAGTAAATGAAAAAATATTTTAAAATCATATCCAATAGCATTGCATATACCCTAAGGGGAATTTCGTATTTAATACCACGCAATAAAGATAAATGGGTAGTAGGCAATTCCAGAGGTTTCAACAACAATACCAAATACTTTTTCATTCACGCTAAAACCGTTTTGGGAAAAAACAAATGTTATTGGATCAGTAAAAACAAATCCTCCCGCAAAATTGTACGGACATTCGGATTTAAAGCATATCATCCCTGGAGTATTACAGGGATATATCATTTACTTACCGCCGGAGTTTATATATACGATTCCCGGGTGTCTGCTTTAAATTACTGGGTTTCGGGAGGAGCTAAATTTGTAAATTTATGGCATGGAGTCGGTATTAAAAATATCGAGTTTGCAGGACAGGTAAAACCATTTCCGGCAGAAACCTGTATGAATAAATTTTTAAAACCAGTCATTTACTTAAAACCGGATTTATTTTTATCGACGTCTCCATTAATGACCCGGCATTTTTGTAAATGTTTCAGAATATCCCCCCAACAATGTATTGAAAGCAGTTACCCCCGCAACGAAATCTTACAGTGGGAAGAAAGCAGACTACTCGAATTTATACAAAAGTATGAACCGAAAGAAACAATGGCGATCATCCGGCGTCTAAAAAAGGCAACACAATCTTTTATATATATGCCGACATTCCGGGATGAAAATAAAAATTTCCTCGAACAAAGTGGGATCGATCTCAAAAAGTTAAATGATACCTTAAAAGCACAAAACAAACTTTTCATTTTAAAACTTCATCCTTTTACCCGTATCAATATGGATCTCTGTGCTTTCGATCATATACTTACGGTAAATAATAAAACGGATATCTATCCCATTTTACCCTTCACAGATGTTTTAATTACCGATTATAGCTCCATCTATTTCGATTATCTGCTCATGAAAAATAAATCCATCCTTCTATTTCCTTTCGATTACCAAAAGTATATCGAAGAAGACCGGGATTTAGCTTTCGATTTCGTCACTTATATGCCTGGGCAACACGTATACAATTTCAATGCATTAATTGAGACCATAAAATCCGGAAAGATACAGGCCTCCGACAAAAACGAATGGATCAGAAATCAATTTTGGTACAGTCCCCACCCCCAAAATTTGTACGATGCTATTTCAAGATTGTAGTATTATGCATGTAAGAGATACGTCCTGAGCGACACACTTCTCTCCCCTTTCATCGTAAAAAACAAAAGAGAATATTCTATTTGTTTAAAAAATATTCAGTCAATCGGACAGTATTTTATTACCGTCTTTACTGCGGCAAAACACCGATAAGATTGAATCACCCATTTTGCTTTTCACCCACAACGGGAATTCCTGAATCCGGAAAGCTACCCCATACACACAGGGACATTAGACATGCACTCGAAATATGTAAAAAACAGGGATAATTATATCAAGTCAATACAATGAAAAAATCCTTCTGTATAAAATTTCACACTGCAACCTCTCCCTTTATATGAGGGTGAGGATTGTAGCCGGTCAATTCAAAATCCTCGTATTTAAAACCGAAAATGTCTTTTACATCCGGATTGATATGCATTCGGGGCAATTCCCGCGGTGCACGGGTCAATTGTAATTTCACCTGCTCGATATGATTCAGGTAAATATGCACGTCTCCGAAAGTGTGAATGAATTCCCCGGGTTGTAGACCACATACCTGGGCCACCATCATCGTCAGCAAAGCATAAGAAGCAATATTGAAGGGTACTCCCAGAAAAGAATCCGCACTGCGCTGATACAACTGACAGGACAATTTACCGTTCAAGACATAAAACTGGAACAAGGCATGACAAGGAGCCAATGCCATTTTATCGATCTCTCCGGCATTCCAGGCGCTGACGATCAGCCGCCGGGAATCGGGAGACGTTTTAATATCCTGAATCAACTGAGTGATCTGATCCAGATGCGAACCGTCCGGCCGGGGCCACGAACGCCATTGATAACCGTAAATATGACCGAGATCCCCATCTTCATCCGCCCATTCATCCCATATTTTAACGCCGTGCTCATGTAAATACTTTACATTCGTATCCCCCTGCAAAAACCATAAAAGTTCATAAATAATAGACTTCAGATGCAATTTCTTGGTTGTCAATAAAGGAAATCCTTCTTGCAGATTAAAACGCATCTGATGTCCGAATATACTTATTGTGCCGGTACCTGTCCGGTCGGTTTTGCGTTCGCCTTCTGTTAGAATCCGATCTAATAAATCCAGATATTGCTTCATGATCATCAAAAATTAATACAACAAAAGTACATATTAAATTATAGATTTACGATTTTAGATTAAATACATCTGATAACGAATCAGTTTACCAGACCATCTAAACTGCTCCGCAAAGATACAGTCCATTGAAAATCCCGATTCTGGATCGTAAATCAGAAATCCGTTTATTTTTTACGAATTAACATCAAGCCATGACGTACAGGCAATATCAGTTTTTCAACACGCTCATCGCCGGCAACCAAATCATTAAATGCCATAATCCCCCGGGTTTGGGCATCTTTATCCGTCAATACTTTCCCTTCCCACAAAACATCATCGGCTACAATAATTCCTCCCGGTTTCAGCTTATCGAAAATTAAACGGTAATACTCCGGATACTGCCGCTTGTCGGCATCGATAAATACCAAATCAAACGTCTCCGCCAAATCCGGGATAAGCTCACAAGCATCTCCCAACAAAAAACGGATTCGTTCCTCCAAACCGCTCTTCCTGATATATTCCCGCGCAATATCTTCAATTTCATCATTGATATCAATCGTATAAACGATCCCGTCTTCCTCAAGTCCTTCTGCTAAAGAAATTGCCGCATAACCGGTATATGTACCGATTTCCAAAACCCGCCTCGCTCCGATCATCCGGCAAAACATTTTCAGCAATTGCCCCTGCATATTCCCCGAAAGCATCCGCGGCCGCATGACATTCAGATGGGTTGCCCTCCGCAATGCAGCCAGGACCTCAGATTCCTGCTCCGAATGAGCCGTAATATATTCCTCCAGTTCCAAACTCCACTCCATAATTTACTCCTGATTCATACTATTAACAGACTTCCGAAAGGTTTTACAGATTTATTCTAAAAATCTACTTGTATATCAATACCGATTGTTTTTCTATAGCAAAAATCTCCGCTGCCACTTCCTGTAAAGTAGACACATCGACTTCCTCCACCTTCGTACAGATTTCCTCGATACTATCAACCCGGTCGTATACCAGAAAACTCTTCCCGATAGAAAGCATCGTATTTTCATAATTTTCAGCCGACAAAGTCAACTGTCCTATCGTCTGAATCTTAATTTTACGCAACTGCCCATGTCCTAAAGCATGAGTATACAAATGCTCCATCTCCCGCTCACACAATTTCCGGCATTTCTCCAGATCATCCGCATCGCAACCGAAATATACAGTAAACAACCCCGTATCCGAATAAGGCGTATAGGCAGCTTCTACATTATAAGCCAATCCGTGTTTTTCCCGGATATTCAGATTCAAGCGCGAATTCATGCCGCTTCCCCCCAACAAATCCACCAGCATGGATAAGGCTAAACGCTTATCATCCCGGTAATCATACGCAATATTACCGATTATGCAGTGATTTTGAAAAGTTCCTTTATCGATTTCCCGGAACTGAGGTACATACAACATAGGTTTCACCCGGCAAACCGAACTATCATCTCCGGAAATACCTCCGAAGTATTTTTCCACCCAACGTACCAATTTCGAAAAATCAATATTCCCGACCGAGCTAATCACCATACGTTGCGGTCTGTAATTCCGCCGGACAAAATCCAATATCTGTTCCCGGCGCAAATTCCGTACATTCTCCTCACTTCCCAGGATATTCCGTCCGATCAGTTCCCCTTTATACACCAGCTCCTCGAAATCATCGAATATCAACTCTCCGGGAGAATCCTTATAAGAGTTAATCTCATCGATAACCACCTCCTTCTCTTTCTCAATCTCCTTCTCCGGAAACACCGAATCAAAAATAATGTCCGCAAACAATTCCAAAGCCCGCTCATAGTCCTTCGGCAAAAAAGAGGCATAGATACAAGTGTCTTCTTTCGTCGTATAAGCATTCAATTCCCCGCCTACATCCTCCATACGGCTAAGGATATGATAAGCTTTCCGCTTCTCTGTTCCTTTAAAAATCACATGTTCGATAAAATGCGCAATCCCAGCCTCATCTTCCCGTTCGTCCCGACTCCCCGCATTAATAATCAATCCGCAATAAGCAGCCTTCCCGTCTACCTGCTGATGAATAATTTTCAGCCCGTTACTCAATATATACGTTTGGTACATCACCTTGAATTCACCTCATTTTCAATTCGCCCACAAAAGTAGGCAAAATATAGAAGATTCAGAAACAAATAAACGGTTTTACCCACGTCTTCCGGAAAAGATATATACAAAACAGAAAATACTAAAAAAACAGGTCGTTTATAAAAATACCTGTAAAAATCGGTCGTTTTTTATGGCTTGATATCAGATAAAAAAAACGACTCCTGTTTCATTTTAGCACCTACCAACTACACACTGTAAATGAAACACATAACAATGATTTTACAAAATTAGTCATTTATTTATTATTCAATATTTATTTCCATAAAAAACGACCGTTTTTTTAATTTATAAAATAATATGTAATTTACAGTTAGTCCATGAAACATATCCTTTCGCCGGAAAAAGAAATCTATTTAAAAAAGGGGTTCTTATTTTTCATATCCACTACCGTTATCCTGTTTACTCAATTCTTTGCATACCTGTACAACAGCTACTTAACAACATCCATCGATTGGATCGGCTGGCTGTATTATACCTTATCGGCCAGCGGTCACGCTTTTCTGTTTACACTCATTCCTTTTTTTACCTTGTACCTTCCTTCAGTCCTATTCACCCGTTTTTATAAAACAGCCCTGACCATCTTATTTTCTTTCTATCTTTTATTGAATCTGTTAGCCTACCTCAACGGAATCATTTTCCGGCTTTACAAATTTCACATCAACGGATTCGTAACCGATATGGTCTTCGGGGCAAATGCCGGGCAAATATTTGTATTCAATCCGGCTTTGGTATACAAAAGCATTGGTGTCGTTCTGGCATTTTTTATCATCGGCTTGATCCTGCTTTGGATAAGTAAAACATATTACAGAAAAATCCATCTGAAAAACGCAATTTTCATCTGTATCTTTTTTATTTCAGGCATTGTCACATCCCACATCGGTCATGCCTATGCCGCTGTTGCCGGTAAAAGTTCCATAGAAAATGCTGCGCTCAGCTTACCTCAATTTTATCCGTTGACAGCCAACCGTTTACTATTAAAACTGGGAGTTGTCAAAAAAGAAGATTTATACACCGACAACTCCGAGAAAAACAAACATAACGTTGTAAACTACCCTTTACACTCCCTGGAAACAGACGATCATATCTCCCGGAAAAACATCATATTTTTGTTGGTCGATTCGTGGAATCCCCGGACTCTTACTCCGGAAACCTGTCCCAATATGTACCGATTTTCCCGGAAATCAGAAAATTACCTCCGGCATTTAAGTTCCAGTAACGGTACGCGGGGTGGAATTTTCGGCTGGTTTTTTGGCATATCTCCCATTTACTGGAAATATTTTGAAATTGCCGGCATTCAACCGGTCTTCATTGAGCGTCTATTGCAACTCGATTACGATATCCGTATACTTGCCAGTGCCAGTCTTGTCAACCCGCCCTTCTACCGGGTAGTATTCGGAAATGTGAAAAACCTCCGGACAGAAACTCCCGGCTCAACACCTTTTGAACGGGACAACCGGATTACAAAAGATTTCCTTGCCTATCTGGATCAACGCGAACAGGATACGATCGCACACTCTCCTTTCTTCGCTTTTCTATTTTACGATTTACCACACGCCATAGATCTCCCTCAAGGTTATCCCCGCCGGTTCCAGCCGGCCTGGGAATACGCGGATTATATGCAACTCGGTAACGAAACAGATCCCACCCCTTTTTTCAATTTATATCGCAATTGTACTTGGCATACCGACTCTTTGATAGGATGTATACTACAAAAACTCGAAACCCGGGGATTACTTGAAAACTCCATCGTCATCATAAGCGGTGACCATAGTCAGGAATTCAATGAAAATAAGAAGAATTTCTGGGGACACAACGGTAATTTTTCCGATGCCCAAATTCATGTGCCTCTCCTGTACTATTATCCGGGAGTCACACCGGGTCAAATCACCCATCAAACCACTCATTACGATATCATCCCGACCTTGATGCATACCTGGCTGGGTGTAAACAATCCCTATTCCGACTACAGTATGGGACAACTACTCTCCGACAGCCTACGGCCACCGTTTCACATCACCGGCTCGTTTGACAACCATGCCGTCATCACAGACAGTGTCATCTACGAAAAAAAGACAGCCGGAAGGTTAATCATCACCGACCGGCAACTGAATAAGTACGAAGGCCGTTCCGATGCCCGTGTCTTACAAGAAGCCATACGATTTAAAAACCGTTTCCTGAAAGACAAATAACCGAAAAAGAATATCCCGGAAATCCATAGATTTCCGGGATACACATTCTACCGTATTATTTTCCTTACTTCTGGAATAATTTCTCAAAATCAGCCATAGCAATTTCCTGCTCTTCCAACTTCACATTCTCTCTGATTGCAGCAAATATTTTATTATCCACAGCTCTTTCATACAAATGCTGACGCTGTTTGGAATCTTCAAGCAATTTTACGGCAAATCCGTCCAACTGCTCGTCACTCAAACCATACAAACCATATTGCTGTAATTGAGCAGCAGCAACTTCACGGGCAACAGACTTCATATCCACTTCTTCCACTTTCAACCCGTATTCTTTACCCAAAGCTGTCTTAATGACCTGCCACTTGAATTCGTCACGATATCCCTCGAAATCTTTCTCTACATCCTCAGCCTTCATATCCTTATTGACAGCCACAATCCATCTTTTCAGGAAAGCATCCGGCAATACCACATCTTCGTTCTTTTTCAGGATCTTCTCACGGGCATCAATTGTAAAGCGATATTCCGAATGTCCTTTCAATTGTTTCTCAATATCTTCCTTCACTTTCGTACGGAATTCTTCAACACTCTTCACGTTGTCTTTTCCATAAACCCGGTCAAAAAGTTCCTGATTTACTTCAGCATCCGTATAACGTTTGATTTCATTCACAATAAAACAGAAATCCGGATTCACCTGTTCAGCTTCTTCTTTCGTCACACCGAGCATAGAAGCAAAATCTGCCTTATTCGGGAAAGATTTCACTGCATTGAATTTTACTTCCTGACCTACTTTCGCCCCTTTGAATGCATTGACAGACTCTTCATCCTTAATGTGCATTACCGACAACGAAGCATCTTCATTTTTCACTCCTCCCTCTTTTACACTACCGTCGGCATTCAGTTCGATCAATTCTCCCTTTATATATTCCGTACCTTCGATTTCATCGACCGGTTTCAACTCACCGTTGCCTTTACACATACTTTCAATCTGCTTGTCGATCATCTCATCATCGACTTTTATCAGATAATAAGGTACTTTTTCCCGCTTGCTCAATTTTACATTTACTTCCGGAGAAAGGGCAATATCATATATGAATTCGAATTTGTCATCTTCCAAATTCAATTCTTTCTGCTCCGTTTCATTCGGCAGCGGTTCCCCCAGAATCTGAAGATCATTTTCTTTGATATAATTTGTAAGAGCTTCTCCGAGTACTTTATTGATTTCTTCTACCAGAATCGCTTTCCCATACATCTTCTTAACAATTCCCATCGGTGTTTTTCCCTTCCGGAAACCGTCAATCACAACCTTTCTCTGATAATCTTTCAATACATTCTCTACGCGCTCGGCATAATCTTCTTTACCTAACTCAATCTTAATCATTGCATTAAGATTGTCATTCTGGGTCTTTGTTATATTCATGCTATCGTTTTTGTTACAACAGTCGCAACAGTTACAACAGTTACAACAGTTTTAATTATACATATTATTAAATCCTCATATCTAAAAAAGCCACCTCTTAAGGCGGCTTTCATTCTGTACGGGCGAAGGGACTCGAACCCCCACGTCTTTCGACACTAGATCCTAAGTCTAGTGCGTCTACCAATTTCGCCACGCCCGCTCATTATTTTTTCGGCGTTGCAAAAATAATCTATTTTTTCAAACTGTCAAAATCTTTACCGATTTAGACACAGAAAATACTAAATTACTTTTTCTTACGCAATTCAAAATTCTTGCCCAGGTATACACGTCTCACCTCCGGATCTGCCGCCAGATGCTCCGCAGTACCCGATTCCAATATCCTCCCGTCATACAACAGATAGGCCCGGTCGGTAATCGACAGTGTTTCCTGTACATTGTGGTCCGTTATCAATATGCCGATATTTTTCTCCTTCAATTTCTGAACAATACTCTGAATGTCTTCCACAGCTATCGGGTCAACCCCGGCAAACGGCTCATCCAGTAATATAAATTTAGGACGAATCGACAAAGCCCGGGCAATCTCCGTACGCCGCCGTTCTCCTCCGGACAACTGAATACCGAGACTCTTCCGTATATGCTGCAATCCGAACTCATCCAACATCTCTTCCAAACGCTCCCGCTGTTCTTCTTTGGGCATCTTGGTCATCTGCAACACAGCCTTGATATTATCCTCCACACTTAACCTCCGGAATACCGAAGCCTCCTGTGCCAAATAACCGACTCCCAATTGTGCCCGTCTGTATACCGGTTCTTTTGTGATCTCCCGGTCATCCAAAAAAATACGTCCGCCATTCGGAGTAATTAATCCCACTATCATGTAGAATGAAGTCGTCTTACCTGCTCCGTTAGGTCCCAGTAAGCCCACAATCTCCCCTTGTTCTACCTGAACAGAAACCCCCTTCACAACCGTACGACTCTTATATTTTTTAACAAGATCTTCTGCCCTTAATATCATATTGCCCTATATTATATTTAGGTAATAACCAAATACAGACCCAGCTCCTATTTTAGCCGGAATCTCCCTGAAAACCAAAACAACAAGCAGTCAACAGGCTGCAAAGATAGACAATTATTATCTGAAATTAAAATTCAATCCGGCTTAAACCGTTAGCGGCTTAAAAATTGAGATTTATACTGAAATTTATAGCAAAATTCTGTACATTTTGTCCGGGTACACTATGCCGGTGGCTCAACCGCCAGATCGCATCCACCCGGAGAATCCGGCATATATTTTCAATACCGATACCAGCTTCAAAATAAGGTTTAGATACCGACGACATACCTTCCGGAAAGAGCAATATCGCTTTCGTATCAGCCAAACTTCCGTTATTACGGTCTTCCAGGGTTCCGATCAGCGCCTTGAAAATAAACACTTCCCGCCATTTCAAACGCTTCATCAACGGAATCTTGCCTAAAAAGAAACCTTTAAAATGATGTTCATATATCAACGATACCCATAAATCTGATGCAAATTCATAGTAATTCATACATGAAAAAGCATAGGTATCGTAAAAATAAGTTGCATTTCCTTCATGTAATTTCAACAACGGATAAGGCACCTTACCGAAAACCTTACCACCGTTAATTATAAATTTCGATGTTCCGATAGGAGGAATACCTAAATCATACAATACCGTTCCTACTACCCGATAGTATTCATAATCATTCTTAAACATCCCTTTTACCCCCATCGATAAATCAATTCCCACAATCGGATAATCCGATCCCAGCGAAAACTTATCGAATGTTTTCCGTACCACGATCTCATCACGGGACAAACGGGTTTTCAACTGCAAGGAAAACGTCTGTATTGAATTCACCACTTGTCCGTCCGGTCGCACAAAAGGCACATAAGGAGATGAAAAAATGGTCCGCATTTGAGCGGCAAAAGTATTACTGATTCCTTGTCTCCATTCGTGTTCGTAAGAAATATCACCCTGATTTACCAAACTGAGACGATCGTTATTGCCCCGCGAAAAAACAGAACTCAGTATGTTTCCTTCCGTAAAAGCATTGACACCGGCTCCCAACTGTACGGCATCGTGCTTATAGGCCAGCTTCAACTTCGATGTCGGCAATTCATTGACCATATACTCTATTCCTCCGCCACCTTTAAAATGATTATCCTTCGTACCGTACGCCCCATATCCGCTCAACCGGATTTTCCTGCTAAAATCCGTCGTGGTACGCAACCCAAGCTGAAATCGAGCCCCCTCCAACTTATTAAAACTAAACATTTTATAATAAGGTCCGATACCTACATATTTGGTATCGTAATACCCTCCGAGCACAGTCGACAGCAATGTATAAATATTATGGTACAAAGGCACATTCTTTATTGAATCCACCATTCCATATATCTGCTTCTCCTTGTCGCTCAATGCAAAAGGACGTATTGAATCCCAATAACTTTCGTCATTTTTCAAAACATCCCTGGATATCACGACATTGTTATCCAACTTTAAAACCTCTGCCGGAATAGGTTCATTCAGGCGCACATGCGTATAATCAACCTGACGGTGTCCTAAAAAAGAAACGACCTTGGCTGAATCGGACATAACGATCGAAAAATCCGCAAAAATCTTATCCTGTTTCGGAAACCACACAGAATCATTTATCAAACGGCTTTTTGTCTCAATCACCAGATGCCTGATCCAGTTCACATTCAACCCCTTCATCATCTTCACATTAGCCGACTGTAAAGCCCAGGAAGCCGAATCGATATTAACCTCACCGTCCAGGACAGGCGTAGACATCCCCTTCGGATGAAACCGGATCTTATAAGTCTTGCGTCCGTTCACCTGCATACTGTCTACCAGAAAATACTTATAATACAGTAAGCCGTGATCGGACAGCGGACTGGCAAACTTTACGTCGAAAACATCTATATAATTGTCGTATAAATTGACATTACCGTGTAAATGTCCGGTAAACTGAGCCAATGTATAATCCTCTTCAATTCCCGAAATCCGGCTTGCCTTTACGATTTCACGGGAAAAAGAAGGATTTTTGCGATGATAATAATCCGCCGTCGCTTCCGAAATCATTACCGGCAAAAAAGATTTACCGGTAATGACCGAGGTATCCATATGTTCAAATATAAAACCGAAATTCTTCTGGAGTTTTTTATTCTTAAACCACGGGTTTATGTTGGTAAGGTCCAGCTCCATCTTAGTATAGGTTGTACAATTGTACAAAGCTATTTCGTCCGGATTATTCCTTTTCTTATTGTCCGAAACATTCCGTAAAATAGCATGTGCCGGATTTTCTCCCGGACGCACCTTTACCTCTTCCAGGTCAAAAGTAATCGGTACCAACTGAAAATCAACAGCATTAAAGGCCGTCGGAATAATCTTTACCGTCTGGGGTTCATATCCCACAAACGACACCTGGAGTTCGGACACCGGTTCCCGGGTCTCGATTACATAAAGCCCGTCAAAATCCGAAGTGACTCCTATCGTCGTACCTTTAAAAACAACGTTCACCAAAGGCAGCACTTCCCCCGTCTTTGCATCTGTAATCTTTCCCCTGACACGGGTACTCTGACCCGCAACAATGCCGGCAAGCAATAACAATATCCCCAAAAGTACGGTCCTTTTCATTGAAATCTAAATTAAAGTTGCCTCGCAACTCCCGAAAATATTCTTTTAGTTACTCGGTTCCTTTTTAACCCATAATCTGCAAATTCAATCCTAAACTCACCTTTTTTTGCTTTCTCTCATTTTTAAATTTACGATCAAACAACCCCTTCTTTTAAGATATCGTGTAAATGAACCATACCTTTATATCTTTTTTCTTTATCGACAACGACCAGTTGGGTGATACTGCTCTTCTCCATCAACTGAAAGGCATTGTAAGCCAACTCATCTTCTCCAATTGTCTTTGGAGACGATGACATAATGTCTGTTGCTTTCAAGCCATCAACATCTTCGTATTTCTCCAGCATTCGTCTCAAGTCGCCGTCCGTAATAATCCCCAGCAAATGCTCCCCTTCATCCGTGACAGCTACTGCCCCCAAACAACCGCCGGACATTTCCAATATAATCTTCCGGATATGATCATCTATAGCTACCCGGGGCTTGTTTTCCCGGTCAAACACATCCGCGACCCGGGTATACAACCGTTTCCCCAATGAACCTCCCGGATGATAACGGGCAAAATCCCGGCTTGAAAAACTTCTCAATTCAATCAGGCACATCGCCAGGGCATCTCCCATCACCAATTGTGCCGTCGTCGAATTCGTAGGGGCCAGATTATTCGGACAAGCTTCCCGCTCTACTGTCGCTTTCAATACAAATTCCGCATTTTGAGCCAAAAAAGAATCTGTATTCGACACCATAGCTACAATATGATTATTTCCGATATTCCGGATCAAAGGCAATAACACTTTAATCTCCGGCGTATTCCCACTCTTAGAGATAAATATCACAACATCTTCATCCTGTACCATTCCCATATCTCCATGAATCGCTTCCGCTGCATGCAAAAAAATAGCCGGCGTACCGGTTGAATTCAAAGTAGCTACAATTTTTTGTGCAATAATGGCACTCTTGCCTATCCCCGTTACAATCACCCGCCCTTTGCTTTCATAAATCAATCTCACGACCTTTTCGAAATCATCATCGACATAGCTTATCAAGCGTTTTACAGCCTCCGATTCATCTGAAATAACTTTTCTAGCAATATCCTTTATATCAACCATTTTCATTTATCATTAGAAATCTGTACAGTTAATTACAATATTTATGCCAAAAAAAAAAGTAAGAAACTATTGTAACAACCATTTTTTGCTATAACTTTACTAATGGCAAAAGTATCATTTTTTTATAATACAGCCATAAGAAGAGTAGGTTTAAGATTGTAGATTTACGATTTTAGATTTTAAATTAAATAAATCCGACGACGGACTGGTTTGTCAGGCAATTTAAAATTTACAATCCAAAATTTACAATTTATATGTAGGTTTAAATGAACGGAACAGGTCTTACAACATTGCAAAGACATCATTTCTTTCAAAAGATTTGAGAACTTTCGGATTTCTGAATTATGGATGTATTTTTGTTTGTTCATTCGAATTAAGTTATAAATTTGCAACTCCTTTTTCGAAAAAGTGTGCGAAAACAATATTGCGATGAAATTGGAAATTGATTTACATACAAAATTAAAAGAGTATTTTGGCTTCGATAATTTCAAGGGAAACCAGGAAGCCATAATCAGAAATATATTGGCCGGGAAAAACACCTTTGTATTGATGCCGACCGGAGGGGGAAAATCTCTATGTTATCAATTACCGGCATTGATACTCGAAGGGACAGCCATCGTTATATCTCCGCTGATTGCCCTGATGAAAAATCAGGTCGATGCCATGCGTGCATTCAGTGCAGCAGACGGAGTAGCTCACTTTCTGAATTCTTCTTTGACGAAATCCGAAATTCTGAAAGTCAAAGAAGATATTTTACAAGGCAAAACAAAACTGCTTTATGTAGCACCGGAATCGCTCACCAAAGAAAGTAATGTCGAATTCCTGAAAAAAATCAGGATATCTTTCTTTGCCGTCGATGAAGCTCACTGTATTTCTGAATGGGGTCATGATTTCCGGACGGAATACCGGAAAATACGCCCTATTGTCGAAGAAATCGGGGAAGCCCCCATCATTGCCCTGACAGCAACGGCAACCCCTAAAGTTCAGCATGACATTCAGAAAAACCTGGATATGCTGGACGCCCAGGTATTCAAGTCATCGTTTAACCGTCCCAACCTTTACTATGAGGTAAGACCTAAAAACGAACCGACAAAAGACATTATCAAATTCATCAAGAATCACGAAGGAAAATCCGGCATTATATATTGTCTCAGCCGGAAAAAAGTCGAAGAGCTGGCAGAAGTATTATGTATCAACGGCGTTAAAGCTGCACCTTACCACGCAGGTATGGATGCTGCTACGCGTAGTGCCAACCAGGACAAATTCCTGATGGAAGAAGTAGATG
The DNA here is from genome assembly GCF_003524185.1 of Culturomica sp. Classification (NCBI taxonomy): domain Bacteria; kingdom Pseudomonadati; phylum Bacteroidota; class Bacteroidia; order Bacteroidales; family Odoribacteraceae; genus Culturomica; species Culturomica sp. The sequence continues at coordinate 28,300 of NZ_DOED01000026.1, read as the reverse complement.
TCATCGTTGCTACGATTGCCTTCGGTATGGGAATCGACAAACCGGATGTACGGTTTGTCATCCATTACGATATTCCCAAAAGCCTGGAAGGATACTACCAGGAAACCGGACGGGCCGGACGAGACGGAGGCGAAGGAATATGTATCACATATTACAGCTACAAAGACATTCAAAAACTGGAAAAGTTCATGCAGGGAAAACCCATTGCCGAACAGGAAATAGGGAAACAATTGCTCATGGAAACCGTATCTTATGCAGAGACCTCCATGTGCCGCCGCAAAGTACTTCTTCACTATTTCGGAGAAAACTACACCGAAGACAACTGCGGATGCTGCGACAATTGTCTCTACCCCAAAAAAGAATTCGACGGACGGGAATATATGCAGGATGCTTTATCTTTGGTTACTGAAGTAAAAGAAAAATTTAAGATAGAACATCTCGTTAATATTTTGATCGGAGAAGCTGATTCTGCCGTAAAAGCATACAAGCACGATAAACTGGATATGTTCGGAAGCGGTACCGAAAAAACACGCCAATTCTGGACAATGGTATTCAGACGCGCACTTATCAGCAGATTTATCGAGAAAGATATCGAGCAATATGGTGTAATAAAAATAACAAAAGAAGGTTTAGACTTTTTAGAACATCCTAAAGAACTTAAGATGATGGAAGATCGTAATTTTGAGGAAAGTGAAGACAAAATCCAGGAAAAAGGTGGCGTTTCTGCATTAGACAATACATTGTATGCCATCCTGAAAGATTTACGTAAAAAAATAGCTAAAACAAACGGACTGCCCCCATATGTTATTTTCCAGGATCCTTCACTGGAAGATATGTGTATCAATTACCCGATCACTCTCGAAGAACTGGCCAACATACAGGGGGTCGGCATGGGAAAAGCCCAGAAATACGGACAGGAATTCATTGACATCATCAAGCAATATGTAGAGGATAATGAAATTGAACGGGCACAGGACATGGTCGTAAAAACCGTAGCCAATAAATCCCGCTACAAAGTATATATCATTCAGAATATCGACCGACAGATCGACCTCGAAGATATTGCGTCTGCACAAGGCCTGTCTTACGAAGAACTGATTAAAGAAATGGAAGCGATCGTATTTTCCGGTACAAAATTAAATATCGACTATTACATCAATAAGATTCTGGACGATGAGCAACAGGAAGAAATATTTGATTATTTCATGGAGGCTCAAACAGATAATATCTCAGAAGCATTCGATGAATTCGATGGCGAATATCCCGAAGAAGACCTACGCCTGATGCGTCTGAAATTCCATTCTAAACACGGAAATTAACACTACCGTTTATAAAAACAGGGGCTTTCACTAAAATGTAAAAAGCCCCTGTTTTATTATACAATTCCCACCAAATTCTTATCTACGGCATCATTTGTCGGCCGAGCGGACGAAAGTAATATCCTCCCGGAACAACTTCCGGTAAGTAATATGGGTTTTTACGGCAGTAGCACTCAAATAATCCATCAAATGCATCATTTGCGGATTAAAATCACCGACCCAATTCATTTCCAAAAACTTATAATGACTGTTTCGTTTCACGACCGTCTCACAAAAACATTTAATCAAAGCAGCTTCTACACCTTTCCCCTGAAATTCAGGTATGACACCAAACAACTGTCCCAAAGCCACATCTACTTTCTTTATATGACGATAATACAGGAATTTCAATATTCCCGTCAGATTCATCTTCCCATTCATATGCCTGATCACCTGATTCATTTCCGGAAACATCAGGAAGAAGCCGATCGGAATATTCTTATAATACCCGAAATATATCAAATCCTTATCAATGACCGGTTGCAAACTTTTATAAATCGCCTCCACCTGTGTCCGGGTAATCCCGTCTACCCCATGAACTTCCAGATTCCAGGCTTTATTATATACTTCCAATAAAGAATCGATGGCCTTTTGCTTACCGATTTCCCGGTAAGTATACACGGCATAATCCGGATTTTTCAGTAAACGATCGGCTTTCCACACGACAACCGGTGCCAGACTATCTATAGACAGGCGATTGCGGTACGTAAATTGACGGAAATAATCCCGGAAACCATAATCTTCAAAAAATTTGACGTAATAGGCATGAGTATAGGGCATCGCATAATTGGGATAGCGGTCGAACCCATCCGCCAGCAACCCCCACCATTCAATCCGTTCTCCGAAATTTACCGGCCCTTCCATAGCTTCCATGCCTTTCTCCTCCAACCATTTGCGGCATTGATCAAAAAGCATAAATGCGGCTTTTTCATCATTAATGCACTCGAAAAAGCCCATCTGTCCTACCGTATAATGATCCAAACGGCAAGTCTTTCCGTTTATAAAAGCCGCAACCCGTCCGATAACCTCCCCCTTGTCATCCTGTAACAACCAGCGTACACACTCTCCGTTCTTAAAACAGGGATTTTTATCTTTATCGAATACATGGCGTATATCGCTATCCAACGGACGAATCCAATAAAGGGTATCTTTATATAATTTCACCGGAAGCAGAATAAAAGCTTCCTCCTGTTCTTTCGTTTTTACTTCAGTTATCGAATACATAAATCAAATATTACATACGGTCCTGCCGTATTGAAACTCTATAATTTTTCAGTTTACCCATCTCCGACAATTTCAATTCCAGCCTTCGCTCCCACACAGCCAATATAGCGAGGATTAAACGCGGAATAATCAACCAAAAAACAGGCAAACCGATAACCATAAACAACAAAGGGTCCTCCAGCTCCGAATGAGAAACTGCCAGATGGTGATTCAGCAAATCCGCCTCTCTCCTATTCAAATAACCGGATGCACCGTAATCCATCATGATAGCCGCACCATAGGCCAAACCTACTGTATTTCCGACAATCCACAAAAAAGAAGTCGAAGCCGGCAAACCGAACAAATACATCAAAGGGGCAAACAGCCGAGACAATACCTTTAATATTCCGAATTCTTCCAACAAACGCTGCAATATCATCAAAGAGATAATAATCGCAAAAATCTTGACACACAAAATCAAGCTTCCTTTCAGCCAGGTCAGCATCGTTTCTGTGAATCCGACAGCAGTTCCCATTGTCGAAGATAAAACCTCCGGCATCTGAGGCAAAACCCAATTCAAACCGACGGCTGCAATGAGACTCCCCGACAAACGCAGCAAAACCATACGTAAGGCGGCAGAACCGGTCTTCTTCTGAACCAATGTCTCAATGATAAAACCGTGTGAAATCAGGCACATCACGGCCAATATGATCCCTTCCCGAACCGTGAAGTCCAAAGTTACGATAAGGGCTATTACGGTATAAATATTGGTAAAAATACTGGTCACAAATACCAAAGCAGCATCTCCCGGCAAACCCAGAAACCGGAACAAGGGAGCTGTCAAAGAAGACAAATAAGGCAGTATCCCGAAATAAGACAACAAGGTAACAAAAAGAGTAACCGGTAACATAATCTTCAGAAACCAGCAAGAGGTCCTCAATGCTACCGGAACTGCATTCCGCACACACTTGAATATACGTTCTTTAATCAACGGTTTTTACTTATAAATCCAAACATCCCCCCCTTACCTCAGTTCCTCCGTCAGCAAACGAATTTCCATCGTCGGACTGATACGCTCGTACAAAATATTATATACTGCATTTGTTATCGGCATATGTACATTGTAATGTTTGTTGATCTCCTTAATTCCTTTTACAGCAAAATACCCCTCTGCAATCATCAACATTTCCATTTGTGCCGATTTCACCGAATAGCCTTTTCCGATCATCGTACCGAAGGTGCGGTTACGGCTGAATTGCGAATAAGCCGTCACCAACAAATCCCCCAGATAAGCCGAACTTTTTATATCACGATGAATCGGATGTACTGCCGCCACAAAACGTTCGATCTCCTGAATTGCATTGGAAATCAACACCGCCTGAAAATTATCTCCGTAACGCAATCCATGACAAATACCGGCTGCAATAGCAATCACATTCTTCAATACGGCTGCATATTCCGTACCGTAAATATCGTCTGAAATACTCGTCTTTACATAATGGCAATCGAATGTCTGCGCCACCGAACGGGCCATTTTCAGATCATTGCTGGCAAATGTCAGATACGAGAGTCGCTCCAAAGCAATCTCTTCCGCATGACAAGGACCCGAAATAACGGCAATCTGCTCCAAAGGCACCTCAAAACGCATATTGAAAAATTCCCCGATAATCAGATTATCATCCGGTATCAGCCCTTTAATAGCCGATACCACCACCTTGTTTTTCAAAGAAACGGTAATGTTTGCCGTTACATTTTTCAAAAAGGCACTCGGTATGGCAAAGATGATAATATCACAAGCTCCGATCAACCGATTGATATCATCCGTAAAAGTAATCTTCGAAAGATCGAATTCTACTTCACACAAATAACGCGGATTATGACTTAACTCGCGAAAAGCCTTGATCGTATCAATATTCCGCATAAACCAATTGATATGGTCATTCGTCTCCGTCAGAATCTTGGCAATGGCTGTTGCCCAACTTCCTCCCCCTACGATTCCGAGCCTCGGTTTTTGTGGTAGTTCCATAAAAATAATATTTACGATTACGTTTTTACTTCACGATTACGTATACCCGCAAAGCAAAAACATATTCCTTATCATTTATTGTTCAACCCATCTCCTGACGTCTTCCTGAGCAGGTGCAGTCAGACCGAGTTTTTCCTTCTTATTGATACCGCATAACTGCTGATGCAATTTGTTCGGATTCTCCGTTGCTTTCAATCCCTCGACCGTTTGTATACCTGCTTTACGCAAAACAGCAACCCATTCCATCGGTATTCCGATTTCAACAAACTTGTCATCAGCATCTACGGTTATTTTTTTCTCGGGTTTCATCTGCGGAAAAAACAATACATCCTGAATGGAAGAGCTGTTCGTCAGGAACATACAAAGGCGGTCGATACCGATACCCATACCGGACGTCGGCGGCATTCCATACTCCAAAGCCCGTACAAAATCATAGTCGATATACATCGCTTCATCGTCTCCCCGCTCCTGTAATTTCATCTGTTGCTGGAACCGGTCCAACTGATCGATCGGATCGTTCAATTCCGAATAAGCATTGGCAACTTCCTTGCCGTTGACAAACAACTCGAAACGCTCCGACAAATTCGGATTTGCACGATGTTTCTTTGTCAAGGGCGACATTTCTTTCGGATAATCATAAATAAATGTCGGCTGTATATAATGTCCTTCACACTTTTCTCCGAAAATTTCATCGATCAGCTTTCCTTTGCCCATCGTCTTGTCTACCGGAATATTCATATCGATACAGGCCTGATACAAATCCTCCTCGGACATTTTTTCAATATCGTATCCTGTATATTCCTTAATGGCATCCGCCATCTTCACCCGACGGAACGGCGGTTTAAAATCAACCTCCTGATCTCCGATGACAGCTTTTGTCGTACCGTTTACCGCAATAGCAGCCCGGGATACCATCTCTTCCGTAAAATTCATCATCCATTGATAGTCCTTATAGGCCACATAAATTTCCATACAGGTAAATTCCGGATTATGAGTACGGTCCATCCCTTCATTCCTGAAATTCCGCGAAAATTCATATACTCCGTCAAATCCTCCGACAATCAAACGCTTCAGATACAATTCGTTGGCAATACGAAGATACAAAGGAATATCCAATGCATTGTGATGTGTGATAAACGGACGGGCAGAAGCTCCACCGGGAATAGCCTGCAATACCGGAGTTTCCACTTCCAGATACCCCTGACTATTGAAAAACTCCCGAATGGCATTAATCATCTTCGTGCGTTTCACAAATACATCTTTTACCTGCGGATTTACAATCAGGTCAAGGTAACGTTGCCGATAACGCAATTCCGGATCAGTAAAAGCATCAAACAGCTTCCCGTCTTTTTCCTTCACAATAGGCAATGGCCGCAATGATTTTGACAACATCACCAACTCCTGTGCGTGTATGGAAATTTCGCCGGTCTGCGTCCGGAAAACAAACCCCTTCACCCCGACAATATCACCGATATCCATTAACTTCTTGAAAACAGTATTGTAAATCGTGGCATTCTCATCCTTCGAAATATCATCACGGCTCACGTATACCTGTATACGCCCGGTCGTATCCTGTAATTCAAAAAATGAAGCTTTACCCATCACCCTCCGGCTCATCATTCTCCCTGCAATGACAACCTCCCGCTTAGGAGCAGCATCATCAAAATTATCTTTAATCTCTGCTGCATGTGCAGTTACTGTAAATTCTGCTGCAGGATAAGCTTCTATCCCCAGCTTTTCCAACTCCGTCAATGAATTTCTCCGGATAATTTCCTGTTCACTCAATTCAGTAAAACCCATTTTATTTTAGTTTAATCATTTTATATCCAACACCTTACCTTTTCCAAAGGTCATTTCGAATTGCAAAGATAATAAAAAATAAAAGAATCCTATTCTATTCATTTGATTTGTAACCCTATACCCATTTTATGTTTTAACTATTGAAAATTTATAGTTCTTTAGTTTTGAAATGCCAAGGAATTTCCGCTTCTTTGTAACAGAATTGGAGAAAAGTATAATGAAAAAAAGATGGGTTATAAACACTCCTCCGGAGACAAATAAAATACAAGAACTCGCACATAAAATAAATTGCAATCCGATCATTGCAAACCTTCTGTTACAACGCGGAATCAACAGCCCGGAAGTTGCCCAGGCTTTTTTTTATCCATCCCTCAACATGCTTCACGATCCGTTCCTTATGCAGGACATGGACAAAGCTGTCGATCGGCTGGACAAAGCCATTGCCCGGGAAGAAAAAGTAATGATATACGGTGATTACGACGTAGACGGGACCACCGCAGTAGCTTTATTATACAAATACCTCAAAAATAAATGCAATAAAAATAATCTGGAATACTACATTCCGGACCGTTACACCGAAGGCTACGGCGTTTCTGTGAAAGGTATCGATTATGCTGCTGAAAACGGTTTCAGTCTTATCATTGTGACCGATTGTGGAGTAAAAGCGGTAGAAAAAGTACGTTATGCCAAAGAAAAAGGCATTGACATCATCATCTGCGACCACCACACTCCCGGTGAAATATTGCCGGATGCCGTTGCAGTACTCGACCCCCAACGTGCAGATTGCCAGTACCCATACAAATGGTTGAGCGGCTGCGGTGTGAGCTTCAAGCTGGTACAGGCGCATAGCATCAAGCACAACCTGCCCATGTCCGAATTGTACCGATTACTCGATCTGCTTTGTGTAAGTATTGCCAGTGATATTGTCCCCATTACCGGAGAAAATCGTATACTGGCTTATTTCGGATTGCAACAACTGAATGAAAAACCCAGTCTCGGTCTGAAAACCATCATCGAAGTTTCCGGTATAGATAAAGAAATTACCATCAACGACATCGTTTTCCGTATCGGTCCCCGCATCAATGCAGCCGGACGCGTCGAATCCGGCAATAAAGCAGTTGCCTTATTGACTGCCGATGAAAAACTTTCAGCCAATGACATCGCTTCTGCCATTAATATTTTTAATGACAAGCGAAAAAAACTGGATCACGACATCACAGAAGAGGCCATCGCACATATTCTTCATTCAGAAATAGAACCGTCTAAAAAAACCACGGTACTCTTCAATCCCAGATGGCACAAGGGAGTTATCGGAATCGTGGCTTCCCGGCTGACAGAATCTTTCTATCGTCCGACCATCGTATTGACTGAATCCAACGGGATGGCAACCGGTTCTGCCCGCTCGGTTGAAGGCTTCGATCTGTATTACGCCATTTCACAATGCAGCGAGCTTTTGGAAAACTACGGCGGACATAAATATGCTGCCGGTCTTACACTCAGACTGGAAAACATAGAACTGTTCAAAGAAAAATTCGAACAGATCGTCCGCGAAACGATAAACGAAGAGATGCTGACCCCTCAAATCAACATCGACGCCCAGCTTAAACTTTCGGACATTACCCCGGAATTGTATGATATGCTGCAAAAATTCGCTCCCTTTGGCCCCAACAATTCAATCCCCGTATTCATGACAGAAAACGTCGTTAACTTTATCGGTACGCGAAGGGTGGGACGCAATCACGAACATCTGAAACTTGTCGTTGTCGACGATACCCGGGTTTGTAAAGACCGTAGCGGCATCGGTTTCAACATGGGGTATCTGTATGATGAAGTGAACTCCGGAAAATATTTTGATATCTGCTATTCCTTACAAGAAAATGAGTTTATGGGAAAAACGGATATACAGATGATACTGAAAGACATCCGATTCAACACCTCCGGAAAAGAAAACGAAAGAAACGAAGAATCCAAAGCCTGAGAACCGATATGCAAAGCTTCTCTTCAAAGTTACTGGAAAAAGCCGTAGAACAATTTGCATCCCTGCCCGGTGTCGGGCATAAAACAGCATTAAAATACGCTTTGCACCTTCTGAAAAGAAATCCGGAAGAAGTACGGCAATTTATCAAAAGCCTCAGTGACCTGAAAGAAAACATACACGAATGCCGGGAATGTCATAACATTTCCGACGGGGAACTCTGCGAGATATGCTCGGACCCGAAACGGGAAACCTCTCTGATCTGTGTTGTAGAAAGCATAAAGGATATTATGTCGATAGAAGCAACTTCCCAATATCACGGCCTATATCATGTGCTGGGCGGTATTATATCTCCCATGGAAGGAATAGGCCCCGCCGACATACACATCGAAAGTCTGCTGCAACGCATCGCTACAAATGAAATAAAAGAAATCATCTTTGCATTGAGTGCAACCATTGAAGGCGATACGACCGGTTATTACATCTATAAAAAAATCAAAAACCGGGAAAACCTGACGATCAGTACCATCGCCAAAGGTATCTCCATCGGCAATGATCTGGAGTATACCGACGCATTGACCCTCGGACGCTCAATTGTCAATCGGGTAAGCTTCTCTGAATCGTAATACGTATATTTACAGCAATGTAAATGCAAACGGGAGCAAATCGGAAGCCTTCAGACAAACCGAACGGTCCCGGCCTATCATAATGACCTCAAAATCCCCATAACGTTTGACCACTTCCGCCATAACCTGACGGCAAGCCCCACAGGGCGTAACAACATCCTCCGTCTGTATTCCCTTATTAAAAGCCGCAATAGCCAATGCTTTAACCTTTACTCCCGGATAAACCGACTGTGCATAAAACAAAGCTGTACGTTCCGCACAAAGACCGCTCGGATAAGCTGCATTTTCCTGATTCGTTCCGGCTACAATCTCTCCGTTTTCCAGCAAAACAGCCGCCCCGACCGAAAAGCCCGAATAAATACTGTATGCATTCGGAATGACCTCAACTGCTTTACGGCATATAACCTCATAAGCCGAAGGGCAGGAATTTTCATAAACCGTATAATCTATTTTTACTTCTCTTTTATCCATCGCTTATTTTTATTATTTTTACAGCCCGATAACGGACCGGTAAAGTTCGTAAAAGTTTATCAGAATACCACTAAAAATATATTTTTTAATCGCATAGCGGCCATCGCCATATTTAAATTTTATGAAAACAGTTTGTAAAATATTACTTCTTCTGATATTAAGTACACTCACATTAACTCTCTTCGCCCAGTCCCGGAAAGATTTTATCCGCAAATACAAACATATCGCCATCAAGGAAATGGAACGTACCGGTATACCGGCAAGCATCAAGCTGGCACAAGGCATCCTGGAATCCGGTTGCGGGGGTTCTCCCCTCTCTACCGAAGCCAACAATCATTTCGGAATCAAATGTCACGACTGGATAGGCCCGGCTTTTCACATGGACGACGATGAAGCCGACGAATGCTTCCGAAAATACAAAAATCCGGAACAATCCTGGATCGATCACAGCGAGTTTTTGCTTTCACGCCCTCGCTACGCTTCCCTTTTTAAATTAGAAGCGACAGATTATAAAGGCTGGGCCAGAGGATTAAAAGCTGCCGGCTACGCCACCAATCCCAAATATGCCGACATGCTGATAAAAATCATAGAAGAAGAAGAACTTTATCTGTACGATCACCGGGTTAAACATCCGACTGCAGGCGAACAAATACGGGTCTCTGCAATTGAAAAAGCATCAGACCCGAATCCGGTTACCACCACCATAAACTACCGGAAACGGGAAGAAATGCGAAACGGTATCATTTGTATCGAAATCAAAGAAGGTGATTCCCTCGAAGGCATCGCCCGCTATTATAACATTAAACTAAAGAAATTACAGGCATTCAACGACAAGCAGGACAGTAACCTCCAAATCGGTCAGTACATTTATCTGAAAAAGAAAAAAAGCAGAGCCGCCAAAGGATATGAATTCCACCGGGTAAAAAACGGCGACACACTCTACCTCATTTCTCAAATGTACGGTGTACGGCTCAAAAGTTTGGTCAAGTACAATTACATAAACAGCAACACCCCTCTCGTTGAAGGTGAAAAAATATACCTCCGCAGTAAAGCCGGATTTTAATTTAAATTATGGAGCATAAACAACCGACATTCATTCAACAAAACACCCTTTTCGGGATGCTAATCGGCTGTTGCTGTGTGGCAGCTTCATACGTATTTTTCAAACAGACAGGCAACATCTATGCTAATCCGTCCCTGGACAGGATCATAACCTTTCTATTTGTCATTGGGCTTTTCATGCAAATCCGGCGATACCGGGAAAGTGAAGAACTCAAGGGCTACATTTCTTACGGGAGAGCTCTTCTGACAGGTATGTACCTGTCCGCTGTCGCAGGTTTTTTCTATGGCTCTTATGCTCTCATCATCTACTCGAAACATCCGGACACGCTGGAGAATTACCTGATGTATGCAGAAAGCCTGTTCAGGCAACTTTACCCCGAGTCACCTTGGGCTGACAACATGATACAAATGCTTCAGGCATTCACAACGCCCGTGTCGATGGGAATTACAGAATTTTTTTCAAAAGCTTTGATGGGCCTGATTTATACCCTGGTCATCGCTTTTATACTTAAAAAAAGGAAACCGGAATAGCCCGTTATCAGTAATCGGCAAAATAAAAACACATCATCATGAATATCTCCGTAATCATTCCGCTATACAATGAAGAAGAATCCTTACCTGAATTGACAGCCTGGATCAAAAAAGTAATGGAGACCCATAATTTCACCTACGAAATTATCATGGTCGATGATGGAAGCAATGACCGTTCCTGGAAAATTATCGAAGAACTGGCAGCTCAGAATCCGTCTATCCGGGCCATCAAATTTCGCCGTAACTATGGTAAATCCGCAGCTTTACACTCCGCCTTTCAGGTGGCACAAGGAGATGTAGTTATCACTATGGATGCCGATATGCAGGACAGCCCGGACGAAATACCGGAGCTCTATCGTAAAATTATGGAAGAAGATTATGATATGGTCTCCGGCTGGAAAAAGAAACGATACGATCCCATTTCAAAAACCATTCCGACAAAATTATTCAACGCTACGGCACGGCGAGCCTCCGGCATTCGGCTGCACGACTTCAACTGCGGCTTGAAAGCCTATAGAAATACAGTTGTAAAAAGCATCGAAGTATATGGTGAAATGCATCGCTACATTCCCATTCTGGCTAAGCAGGCCGGTTTTACACGCATCGGAGAACAAGTTGTACAACACCGTGCCCGTAAATACGGTAAAACAAAATTCGGAGGGTTGAACCGTTTTATCAATGGTTTTCTGGATCTGTTGTCTATAACTTTCATCACCCGATTTTCCAAAAAGCCGATGCATTTATTCGGAGCTTTAGGCACCTTATTATTCTTCATCGGCTGTGGTTCCATCCTCTGGATCGGTATCGACAAATATTTATGCCTTACCAAAGGGATAAAAGCACCGTTAATAACCGATACACCCTATTTTTATATTGCTCTCACAGCGATGATATTGGGAACACAATTATTCCTCGCAGGCTTTATTGCCGAACTGGTATCCCGCTCCGCAACAGATCGTAACGTATATCAGATCGAAAAGGAAATCTGACGGTTATCCCACAGCCGCAGTTTTTCCCAAGCCTCCTGTCAGCTTTGGGGTGTCCGTGTATCTGCATGTGCCATCCATACGGTTTCGGCCACACAATGCATCAGAGAACCTTCTTCATTCCTGATCTGGTGATAAACAACAACTCTATTTCCTTCCGGCTGCATCTTATAATAAGAGACAATGAGGCTATCCGGCATAATTTCATGTTCATACACCACTTCGACCTCTGTCAGAATGTGGTTTTTTAAAAAACCGAAAGGCAATGAATTAGTGATCCACCGCATATAGGAAGCCTGTGTGACATGTCCGTTAAAATCAATGTTATCAAATGTCGCCGTAAAATAACGACAGTCTTCCATATCCCCGGGCATCTCTTTTTCCCGCAAGAGATGCTCTATAGGCAACTTTTCAATCCCGTGCGAAGTACTCATTTCCACAACCCGGGCCAACGGCCTTACCGGGCGGCGGCGATTCAAATCGACGGTCATCCATTCCGACGTCGCCCGTACCAGCTCTTCTCCGTCATTTCGCAATAAACGGTAATCCCGTAAAGCAAACAACCGGTCGATACCGGACGGCCAGGTTTCTACCACAACATTTTCTTCTTTCTGCGGCATCTTATGTATCAGAATATGCAGACGATGAAGCATCCAGGTCAACCCCGATTTATTCAGGGTATCCACATCCACCCCCAATAATTCCGTTTGTCCTTCTGCAACATCGTTGAATAAATCACACAAGGTTTTTATAAACAAGCGTCCTTTATAGTTTGTGTAATGATTATGTATCTTCAGTTCCTCTCTGTATTTCCCGATTTCCATAAGCTCCGATTTATTTTGATATAGAGTATACAATTCTGCCAATCATATAAAATTTGTCCGCCCGTTTATTTAAAAAACGAAACAGGCTTCTGCAAAAATACAAAGAAAATAAGAATTGTACTGTAACAAGACTCCCGGAGTTTTTCGTACAAGCAATAAAAAATGTCATAGATGTCAAATATTTATCTATTTTTTCTTTTTCTGCTGCTCCTGACCGCCTGCCAGCAAGAAGCCGATCGTTCCGAAAACATTCCGATACGACCCGTACAGGTTGTAAAAGTCGGGAGTCTGGGTACCATCGACAACTCGTACACCGGCACCGTGGAAGCAGAAGAGTTCAGTATACTCGCTTTTAAAGTATCCGGAACCATTACGGATTTCCCGGTTACCGAAGGCCAGATACTCCCGCAGTCCAAACGAATAGCCCGCATCGATCCGACAGATTACCAGCTCAAATACCAAACTGCCGAAGCCAATTATAAGGCGGCAAAATCCATTTACGAACGCACCCGGCGGCTACTGGAACAAAACGCAACGGCTGTTCAAAACCTCGAAATTGCCCGCGCCGATTACGTCAAAGCTTCCTCTGCCCTCGATATTGCCCGACGTACACTGGGATATACGGAACTTACAGCTCCGTTCCGGGGACTTATTGAAAAAAAATATGCCGAAAACTTTCAGGAAATACTGACAGGCGATCCCATCGTACGTCTGGTTAATCCCGATAAAATCAACGTCCGTTTCATCCTGCCCGAAACGGCTATCCGCTTGATCGGAATTCCCAAAACAATTTATGTACAGTTCGACACCCGCCCGGGACAATGGTTTGAGGCCGATATCAAAGAATACATTTACTCGTCCGATGGTTCCGGTATTCCCGTTACCTTACGCATCACAGACCCGGCTTTTGCCCCTTTCAGTGAAGAAGTATATCCGGGATTTTCTGCCAAAGTATTATTTAAAATAGAAAATACAATATCCGACAATTTCGTTATTCCGGCAAGTGCACTACGGGAAGAAAACGGGAAATTCTATATATGGATCGTCGATCCCCGAAACCAAACCGTTAATCTACGACCTGTTGATATTCTTCGTTTTGAAGATAAAGCACTGGTCAAAAAAGGAATTGCCTCCGATGATATCATTGTTACGGCCGGAGTATACGATTTACAAAACGGACAAAAAGTGAAAATACAAACCAGTACTAACCCCTAACTTACACCATCATGAGTTTTATAAAAGAATTCAAATCTTTTGCCATGAAAGGCAATGTTGTAGACATGGCAGTCGGTATCATCATCGGCGGAGCTTTCGGTAAAATCGTCTCATCCCTCGTCACAGACATCATCATGCCTCCGCTCGGACTTTTAATCGGAGGCGTTAATTTTCAGAGCCTGGTCATTCATCTCAAACCGGCCGGAGTAGACGCAGCCGGAAAAGCCACTGAAGCCGTCAACATCAATTACGGCAACTTCATACAGACCAGTTTGGACTTTCTTATTATCGCTTTTTCTATCTTTCTATTTATCAAAGGAATAAACAGTCTGCATCGCAAACAAGAAACAACACCCCCACCTCCTCCTGCACCCAGCAAAGAAGAGACATTACTCACTGAAATACGGGATATTCTAAAAGAAAAATAATACCTCGGTCAATCCTGCTGATTTATTTTGGATTTTAGATTGTAAATTAAAGGCAAACAGATTTTATCGGCTTTTCTGATTTACAATCTAAAATCTACTCATCACTTATTCTCCTATGTTTAACCGCTGAAAATAAAGTTCACCGGCACCTTCATACAAAACCCCCAAAGTCGTAGAATCGATCTGTGTCAGACAAGAATATCCATAGCTACCCGGTTCATATACCAAAGTATGGTATTTTTCCGGCCAGGTAACCCCTTCATCCAAACTGATTTTCAACGTAGAATGTACCCGTCCCTGCGTATTTGCCGGATTAAAAAACGCCAGCGCAGGTTTCCCGCCTTTCAAATGAATACGAATCAGACTCGCCTGGCATACCGGCTCCGGAAGAGCTGAACGGGAAGAAACATGCTCTGTCCATGTTTTACCGAAATCTTTGGTAATCATAACCGCCCGCGAGCCGCCTCGGTCATCCCGCATATTCAACATCAGACTTCCGTCTGTCAATTCGACAACCTGAGCCTCTGTCGTGTTAGAACGCGCACCGGTACCGATATCCCAGGTTTTACCCTTGTCTTTACTATAAATAATTGTAGAATACGGCACCTGATTCTTATCTTTAAATTGGGCCGGAAAAACAAGTGTACCTTCCTGTGTCGTAATTCCCATTCCAGGTCCTTGAAAACACAAATACCACTCTTTCTTCTTTACCTGAGACGTAATATTTATCGGTTCTGACCAGGTTGCTCCATCATCGTCGCTATAAGCCAATACAAACTGACCGGTCTCTTCAGGCGTAATTCCAGGCTTAGAAGCCCACCACGCCCGTTTGCCCGGATTACCGTGCAACCATAAACCAGCGATCCAAACCCGGCCGGTTTGCGGATCAACCAGAATAGCCGGATCACCGATTCCGTTTTCTTTATGGGAACGTCCGCCCCATTCCCCCATATCCATTGCAATCTGCATCGGTAACCAGGTCTGACCTCCATCCACGCTACGGCTAACACCGACGTCGATATTTTCCTGCAAATCGACGGCACTGTTATAACGGACATCATATACAGCTATCAAAGTTCCCTTAGGTGTACACACCAACCCGGGAATCCGATAAGCATTTACCTGATCGTCCCCACGCAACCGGACAGCATACCCTACAGCAGAAGACAGTAAAGGCAGACTATCTGCCACAACGACACAAGCATCTGATAACGTCGCATCCGTACAGGTAAAATGAATCTTATCGGACAATAATGCATTTTCCGACAAACAAACGGACACCCAGAAATGATTGATACCCGGCTTTAAAGCCTGTTGTCCTTTAAATGTATTGACTTCTCGGGCATCTTGTGTATGACCGAACAAAACCGTAGAACTAAAATTAGGATTCAAACCTGTAAAATAAATCCGGACCTGTTTCACAGCTTCTATACGGCTCGTTCCCTTAGCAGATAATACAAGTTTATTCAAAACCAATTCCTTATCCGTTGTATTGTCGACCTGGATATGCAAAACAGAATTCTCCTCCTGTCTGATAAAAACAGGAGCGACCTGTTTATCCATACGCAAAGAAATAGTCGGACACGAAGAATTACACCCATACAATCCACACCACAGAAATAACCCAAAAACAAACTTGATCATAATTATTTATTTTAAATTTACGACTTTATACAAAAGAACCTTCTAATCACACCCGCAATCACCGATCCGAAAAATATCATAACTTAACGTCAGATTCGCCTGTACAGGAAATATCTTTTTGGGATACAAATCCGATTTTTTCATCAAATCCTTTACACTGACATTGATCTTAAACATCAGATTCAGATGCTTGACAATTCTCTGCCCGACCCCGATCACAACCCCCGCATCCCATTTATCCGTATCTGCCTGAAAACGTTTCTTTTTTTCATAAACAGCCAATCGTCCCTTATATATCCATGAAAAATACCCCCCACATAAAATACTATTACCATAAGGCCCAAGCAGATATTTAACATAAACCGGTACATTTAAAGCCTGTATTTTGAGATCAGCCTCCACATCCCGTTGATAAATATTTTCTCCCTCAGAGAAAGAAAAGCTGTGTTTATTCTGGGTTCTTAGCTGATTGTAATTGAACTCCGCCCCCAAAAACCACCTCCGGGTAAACGGAAACGTCATTTTCAATCCGTAAATACCATCAAACTTCATACCGTTGATCTTTCCCGGTAAAAGGATACCGGTACTTCCGCCGGCCTGAACAGCAATAGCTGCATCGTAGTCCACTCTCCGCACCAATTGAGCGGAACAAAAATGAACGACAAGAATAAAAACGGATACAAGAATAACTTTAAACTTCATAATCACACGATAACCAATTTGTAATTTCAGACTCCCGACCGACTTTTTCAGCATGTTCCGGATTAATCAGAGAATCGGACTCCGGAATACATCTCAGACACCACAAACTGATTTTCAAAATTAATACGAGCAACACCGGCTTCTCTTACCAACTTCTCCATTTCATCAAACAAACTACTTACAAGAGTCTCTCTCTGATCAATAAAATAACTTCTTATTTTTCCGGAAAAACGGTTTTCTTTTATTTTACAAACATATAGAATAAATCCTCGATTCTAAAATTTTTTACAAAAAAGCGATAAAACAGTTTCTTCCCGGATATCTGCAAACCAGCCTTTAGAAACACACTGCACGCACAATTCCGGATATTTTCAGACAGACTCAATCATTTTCAATAAAATAACGGTTGGAACCGTTTCCAGCCAAGGACACCGGTACCAACCGTCATTCATTCTCTATCCTCATAGAGAATCGCCCGAAAAGTTGATAATAAAAATAAATGATCTTTTCTACATCACATTAAAACAAATCATTGAAACGATATCCCACCGACAATTGGAACACATGATTCTTATTGTTATCTCCCGCAGCATCCTTATCTATCACATTGGTAATACCAAAATTATAACGGGCTGAAAACATAAAATCTTCCCAATTATAAGATAGTCCCAATGCAAAACTCAAATCAAAGGTATTAAGATCCCGGATTTTCCTTTTTTCAGAATCTCCGTCTTTTGAAAATTTATACTTACCGTTCAACGCAAAACCGAACTGAGGCCCTAAATCCACACTCAATTCATCCCATACATAAAATTTAGCCAAAACAGGTATATTCAGATAATTCACACGCGCCCTACGCTTCCAGCCTTCGAGTTTCTCTGCACGCAACCCTTGACGGGAATACACCAACTCAGGCTGAACCGAAAAATAATCGTTTACCTTGAATTCGGCGAATGCACCCAAATGAAAACTAAGTTTATTCTTATTGTCATCGATGTTCGAAATATTAGTGATATTCCATCCGGCTTTCGGACCGATAACAATCGATTGGGCTTTAAGTCCGGCGACAGACGCCATACATACTGCGAATAGTAAAATAATTTTTTTCATTTTCTCTTCATTTTAATATGAATTCCTCTATTGTTTCAGATCGTAAACTTTAAATTGAGATATAGTCGTCAAAACCGCAATTTAAAATTTCACAATTTTAAATAAAATACAAGAATCATGCCAAAAAAGAAGAAAACAAACAAAAATAAATAAAGAGGTTGCCACAAAAAACAGAATTATCATCACGTCATCTCACGCCATAATCCGTAATTCAAATGATAACAATTGATTAAGATCACCGAATCCTCCCATGGGACAATAAAAAAGTTCCCGGGACAACCTCCTGCATTCCATTTTACAAACGATATCCGACAGACAATTGGAAGACATGATTTTTATTACTGCTTCCGAATTTATCTTTATCAAACACATTACTAAGTCCTAAATTATAACGGGCCGACAACAGAAAACGGTCGAACAGATCGTAAGAAACCCCGAAAAGGAAACTACACTCGATCGTATTTAAATTGCGCATTTTACTTTTGACAGTCGTACCGGACTCTTTATAACGCGCCTTGGCATTCAGTGCGATCCCCAGTTGTGGTCCCAAATCCACACTCAAATGCTCCATGACATAAAGGCGTGCCATAACCGGAATATTCAGGTAATTTACACGATACTTCACGTTCACATTATCCCCGTCAATATCCACCTTATCACGCCATCCCTGACGGGAATAAAGTAATTCCCCCTGAATACCCAGCAGGTCGTTAATCCGCATCTCTGCAAAAGCTCCTACATTTATACTGACTTTATTATCTCCGTCGGAATGGGTCAAATTCGTCACATTCAACCCGACTTTCGGTCCGAATCGGAATTCGGTCTGTGCTTGCGCCGTACCCCAGAGAGCGATCCCCGCGATCAACGCCAATACTAATTTTTTCATTTCGCTCTAGTTTAGTTAGTTTATACAAACACAAAGTTATGAAACATTCTGTGATGAGCGGATACTAAAAATACGGGCATTCACAACAAATACCCGTATTTTATCCTATAAAATGTTAGCGAAACTTAAAAGCGACTTCTTGACTTATTTAATATCGCTGATTTTACATATTTCCATAAAAGAAGCTCCCCTGACATGCCCGAAACTACCTCCGATAACCAGAATATAATCTTCCGGATCATAACCGGCATGCAATAACACATCCGGAATATCACGGATAAACTCATCCCGCGAGGTGGGTTTTTCCGTAAAATAAGGCCGTATCCCAAAAGAAAGTGCCAGTTCCCGCATCACTTTCTGATTATAACAACGGGCATACACAGGCAATGCACCCCGGAAAGCTGACAAATAACGGGCTGTACGTCCACTTAAGGTATCCACGACAATGGCTTTAATGGGCAGCATGGTTGTCGTCTTTACTGCCACACGTGCCAAAGCTGCAGTAATCTCATTATTGATACGCACTAAGCTACGGCCGGAATCAGGAGGTGTCATCAGTTCGTTGGCCTCAGCCACTTTCGTCATCACTTTTACAGCCTCCAAAGGATATTCCCCATAAGCCGTCTCCCCACTCAACATAATCGCATCCGTCCCCATAAACACAGCATTGGCGATATCACTCACTTCTGCACGCGTAGGACGCGGATGGTCAATCATCGTATGCAGCATTTGAGTGGCAATAATAACAGGCTTTTTACTTTCGATACATTTCGTCACAATATAACGTTGAATCCGAGGAATTTTTTCCGCATCGATTTCAATAGCCAAATCCCCACGGGCCACCATTACACCGTAAACATGATCTAAAATCTCATCGATATTATCAACTCCCTCCTGATTTTCAATCTTAGCGATGATTTTGATGTTACTGTTATGCTGGTCCAGGATTTGCTGAATAGCCAGCACGTCTTCTTTATTGCGGACAAAAGAATGGGCGATAAAATCCACTTCGTTTTCGATGGCAAATTCGATAAATGTACGGTCCTTATCACTCAACGACTGCAATTTCATCATCGCCCCCGGTACGTTTACACTTTTCCTATCTTTTACATATCCGGGATTCGTCGCTACAACCTCAAGACGATCAGTATATTTATCCTGTACAATAAACTCCATATCCCCATCGTCAATCAGAATCTTATCCCCGACTTTTATATCGGCCGTAAAATTTTCATAAGAAACATGGATCAGTTTCTCATCCAATGTCAAAGTATCGTCCCCGGTAATATATATGACCTCCCCTTTTTCCACCTCCATCGGCTGCTCGATCAGCTTTGTTCTTATTTCCGGTCCCTTGGTGTCTATCAATAAAGGTATTTTATCAGATACAATCCGGACATTACGGATCACCTTCATAGCATCGTCAAGAGTTTGATGCGCCGTATTCAAACGCACCACATCCATTCCGGCTGCATATAAATCCTGCAAAAAATCCACATCACATCTTTTATCCGATATCGTCGCTACAATTTTTGTTCTCTTCATAATTTTTCAATTTTCTGTCTCCGAATTCTTTATTTTCAAATCTGCATCATTTTCTACGTAAAAGCAATGCCTGTAATGCCAGTTCATACGAATCCAACCCGAATCCGGTTATCGTTCCAAGACACACTGCCGATAAAAAAGATACATGCCTGAAATTCTCCCGGCGGGCAGTATTGGAAATATGTACTTCTATAACAGGGGTTGTCACAGCAGAAATAGCATCGGCCAATGCAATAGACGTATGTGTATAGGCGCCGGCATTCAATATAATACCCTCGTAAGAAAAACCCGTCTCGTGAATCTTATTGATCAGTTCGCCTTCTATATTGGACTGAAAATAGTCCATATCTATACCTTCATATTTTTCACGTAACACGTTCAAATATTCATCAAATCCCTCTTTCCCGTATATACCCGGCTCTCGTATACCGAGTAAATTCAGATTGGGACCATTCATTATCATTATTTTCCCATTCATCATTCAATATTTCTGTCAGTTCACAAATTTAGTCATTTTTTCGAGGTTAAAAATCAAAAAAGAAGGATTCTTGATATTAATATACCGTTTCATTTTCTGACTTCCAAAAGACGATTTCATACATTTTGAACACAATTCTAATCATTATCCGTTAATAGCGCTCCTCCCAAATAAATTATCATTATGACAAAACTATGTAAAGAATGATATTGCATTTTTGGACGAAATTCTAAATTTTGCATAAGAAATTTTGCCTTTTATCTAATAATTAATTTACTTTGTATTATTATTTTGAGATAATTATAGTGAGATAAATTAAAAAATATATATCTTTACCGACGAATTTATATTATATCGATAAAACAATATTTATATGAATACACTTATATCGATACATTGGGATAATTTATTAATAACTTTAAACTAACACACATGACTTGGGAAAATGCCATTGAAAGCTACAAGACATTCTTAATTCTCGAAAAATCGCTCTCAGCCAATTCAGTTGAAGCTTATTTGAATGATGTCAGAAAATTAGCTACTTATTGTGAAGAAACTTTGAAAGTAAAAGGACCGGAAAAAATCTCCTATGACATGCTGAAAGATTATATCAGTTATGTAAATGAGGCAGGTGTAACCAACCGGACTCAAGCCAGAAGTATTTCCAGCATCCGTTCCTTCTTCAAATATTTAGCTTATGACGGAGTATTGGAAAACAACCCTGCAAAATTGCTGGAAGCACCGAAAATCGGACGTAAACTTCCCAGTGTCCTTACTGTAGATGAAATCGATGCCATTTTACGTGCCGTCGAAATGTATAAGCCGGAAGGACAAAGAAACAAAGCAATCATCGAAACACTCTACTCTTGCGGATTACGTGTATCGGAATTGATCAGTGTAAAAATCTCCAACATCAATTTCCGTGGCGGATATATTAAAATCGAAGGAAAAGGGAACAAAGAACGTATAATTCCATTGAGCAAAAATGCAAAAGAGGAAATCAAATTATACATGAAAGGTTACCGAAGCTACCTGGATATAGAACCGGGATACGAAGACGTCTTATTCCTGAACAAACGCGGAACAGCCCTTTCAAGAGTGATGGTATTCAATATTATCAAACATCTGACCACCCGGGCTAAAATCACCAAACAGGTATCTCCGCATACGTTCCGTCATTCATTCGCCTCACACTTGGTTAGTGGCGGTGCTGATTTACGGGCTGTACAGGATATGCTGGGACATGAATCCATCCTGACAACAGAAATCTACACTCATCTTAACAATAATTTTCTGAAAGAAACCCTCAGTAAATATCATCCGCGAATCATCAAAGAAGAGCAGGAAAAAGAGGAAAAGGAAGAAAAAAAGAAAAAGAACGAATGAAATAATTTCAAAGAGAGCGTTTAAATAAACGCTCTTTTTTTATCTTCGCACTCCTAAGTAATCAATCATGACAACAATGGAAAACAAAGAAGATATATTGAAAAAACTCGGCAGCGAAGAAATCCAGTTAAGACAAGAAGCCCTGGCTGCTGTTAAAAACGAAGGGGACATCACAATCGTTCCGGCTTTACTGGATATTCTGACAACTGCAAAAGATCACAAAACAACAGAAGAATTAGTCAATCTATTGGCAGACATCAAAGACAATGCCTTCCCGCAAATTGTAATCGACCGGATCCGGACAACAACCGAAACGATCCCAAAATCACGGTTATTGAGATTATGCTGGGAATCAGCACTGGATTTCTCTCCTTACATCGTTCTCTTTGCAGAGTTGACTCTACAGGAGGATTTCATAGTTGCTCTGGAAGCTTCTACAGCCATAGAAAATATCCATAGAATAGATGAAGAAAAGCGCACAGCAGCAATTCGTATCTTAAAACAAGGAAGTCCCAGTGAAGAAAAACAATTTCTGATCGATAATGCGCTGCACTTCCTGACAAACTACACCGAAGAAGACTGACAACCCGTTTCCATCAGTTCACGAACCAGCATGACTTTTTCATCCATAGGCAAATTACCGTCAATCCAATGGATGGAAAATCCTTGCCGTTCCATCTTTCTGAACCAGGTCATTTGCCGTTTAGCAAATTGATGAATGGCAATATTCAGCTTTTCAACCATATCCTCATAAGTCAACTGTCCCGTCAGGTAAAGAGTCAGGTATTTATACTCCAATCCGTAATAAATCAAATCCTCAGGTGCAATATCTTGTTCCAGCAATTGTTGCACTTCTTCAACCATCCCGTTTTTCAATCGTTCCTGCAAACGCTTATCGATACGTGTCCGACGTACTTCCCGGCTGACATCCACACCGACAATCAAAGGATGAATCTCCGGAAACTCCCCTTCGATACAAGAATGCAGTTTATAATATTCCTCAATTTCGATAGCCCGCACAGCCCGCTTTACCGTATCCACATCTGTTGTATTATGCATTCGTTTATATGCCGACAGAATAACACTCAATTCAGACAAACTTTTATTTTCCAGTGTTTTCCGCAATGCTTCATTCACAGGCACAGCTAACAAACGATAAGCCTTCAAAACAGCTTCTAAATACAACCCGCTACCACCACACAAAACAGGAAAAACATTCCTGTTTTTACAATCCTTCCATACTTTTACAAAATCCTGCTGATATTCAAAAACGTTGTATTTATATCCGGCATCCACAATATCGATAAGATGATAAGGTATGGACCGCCCTTCATAATCATATTCCTCCAAATCCTTGCCGGTCCCGATATCCATCCCCCGATACACCTGCCGTGAATCGGCACTGATAACCTCCCCGCCTAATTCTGCCGCCATCCGGACGGCCAAGGCCGTTTTACCGCTCGCAGTCGGCCCCAATACACATAAAAGATTAAACATTATTAGTTAATTTTTCGTATATAAATCGTGTCTGTACCCCGGTCAGAGCCAATACCGACTCTGTCAACGGGCAAAGACAAAAGTAATTAATAATATGTTCTATTTCATGAAAACAGACTATATTTGTCTCATTACACCCGACTAAACGACAAACATTCCATGCTCAAATATATATTACTACCCCTACTTTTCATCACAGTTTTTCCGGACATCTGCTGTGCCGTTCCGGATAAACCCCGGAAAGCAATAGAAAAATGGATCAGTGAAAAAAATTACGGCAAAGCCCTGGAAGCACTTACCCGGCTTCCGGAAAAGTGGCAATACGACACAGAAATATTACTGTTAAAAGGAATATGCTACTATCATACAGACTCCCTTTCCTCACAAGCTGTCGGGATATTACAAACCGCTTATGCTGAAAACCAGGAAAAATCACTGAACAAAAGCATCCTCTATCACCTGGCAAAAGCACACTCGGCCAATCGGGAATACATCGAAGCCATCAAAACATATAATAAATTACAGCAATCTATCCCGGCAAATGCAATAGAGTTACTGGACATTATCGAAGAGGAAATCAACTTCTGTAACAAACAAGTCCGGACATACAAGATGACTTCCGGGAAAACGGGGCAACAAACGACTCCCCTCCCGATTGAAACGACAGAAGAACAAAACCGATCAGACACCACACGAACAATCGGCGAGCCGGAAAAAAACACCAAATATACCATTCAGATCTGTTCGATGAGTTTTCCTTTATCCGATGCTTTCTTCAAAGGACAATACGGAATCAAAGTCATGCGTATGGGAGATTTATACCGCTATGTTTACTCCGTATATTATACCCTGGCAGCAGCACGGCAGGATTTACCCAAAGTCAGAAAAGTATATCCCGATGCTTTCATTCGCGAATTCGATGAAGAAAAACTAGGTAAAGCTATTGATCTGAATATGGAAAAAATAAAATAATTTTATAAATTAAGTCCGTTTTTAAACGAGTAAAATTACACCTAATAATTAAAAGTTAATACCATGATGAAAGACGAATTGGTTCTTATAAGAGCCTTGGAACCGGAGGATTTAGAATATTTATATAAATGGGAAAACAATATGGATTTATGGGAAGTCAGTGATACACTCACTCCCTTCTCTCATTTTGCATTGAAGCAATACATTGAAAACTCTCACCGGGATATTTACGAAACCAAACAGGTGCGTTTAATGATATGCAAAGAACAAGACAATACACCTATCGGTCTGGCAGACATATACGATTTCGATCCCTACAACCTAAGGGCCGGCCTGGGAATTATGATTTATGATAAAGAAAACCGTAAACAAGGATATGCTAAAAATGCGATCAAACTGATTATCGACTATTGCTTCGAAGTCCTTGGATTGCATCAGGTATACAGCAGCGTCCCCAGTTGTAACATCGCCAGTCAGAAATTATTCGACTCCCTGACATTCGACCGCACCGGCTATCGTAAAGAGTGGCTGAAAAGAGGAAACGAATGGGAAGATGTTATTTACTACCAGTTATTAGCTTCCTCCTGGAACGGAGAATAAGTCAAAATATAATAATTTTAAATTGTAAATTTTAGATTGTTTTTAGGAAAGTCAGACTTCGGATGACAGCTTTGTTTCTCTTAGAACCAAAACTACTTAAAATTTTTAAATCAGGTCACCCCAATAGCAGATCCGTTTATCTGTCAATCTAAAATTTACAATTTAAAATCTAAAATAACCCATTATTTTTTCCGCATAAATATCTGAATGGGAACGCCGGTGAAATTCCAATTTTCCCGCAGTTTATTTTCAAGAAAACGTTTATACGACTCCTTCACATATTGCGGCAAATTACAATAAAAAGCAAAAGAAGGCGCATGTGTCGGAAGTTGAGAAACGTATTTAATTTTTACCGATTTTCCTTTTACCATTGGAGGAGGATAATTTTCGATCGCCTCCAACATTACCCGGTTGAGTTCGGATGTTTTAATCTTCTGGGTACGCCGTTCATATACCGCTATCGTTGCTTCGAGTGCTTTCAGTAAACGTTGCTTGGTTATTGCCGAAGTAAAAATAATATCAACATCCCTGAAAGGCGCTATTTTTTCACGGATCTCTTTTTCAAAAACAATCGTCGTTTTATGGTCCTTCTCGATCAAATCCCACTTATTCACCAGAATAACGATTCCTTTACGGTTACGCTCGATCAAATGGAATATATTCAAATCCTGGGCTTCCATTCCACGCGTAGCATCGATCAAAAGCATACACACATCAGCATCTTCGATAGCTCTCACCGAACGCATCACGGAATAAAATTCCACATCCTCATTTACTTTAGCCCGTTTACGCAATCCCGCCGTATCTACCAAAAGAAAATCATGACCGAAACGGTTATAACGGGTATATAAGGAATCCCGGGTTGTGCCGGCAATATCTGTAACAATATTCCGTTCTTCACCGATCAAAGCATTAATCGTAGAAGACTTTCCGACATTGGGACGTCCCACTATCGTTATATGCGGTAAATGATCTGTATCTTCAATCGTATCTTCCTTAAAATTAGAAACAACCTGATCCAGCAACTCTCCGGTTCCAAAACCGCTGGCAGAAGATACACAGTAAACTTCACTATCGATACCCAAACGATAAAACTCACTGGCATCATATATCCGGTCATTGGTATCGACCTTATTGGCGACCAGATAGATCGGCTTTTTGACATTGCGCAATAACCGGGCAAAATTCTCGTCCAATCCGGTCAGACCTATTTCCACGTCTACCATAAAGAGAATAACATCCGCTTCATCAAGGGCCAAAAGCACCTGCTTATTGATCTCCTCCTCAAAAATATCATCACTTTTAGACACATACCCTCCGGTATCAATGACCGAAAATTCTTTTCCGTTCCATTCCCCTTTTCCGTAATTCCGGTCCCTCGTCACTCCACTCTCCTCGTTCACGATAGCTTTCCGGCTACCGATAAGCCGGTTGAAAAGTGTAGACTTCCCGACATTGGGTCTTCCGACTATTGCAACTATATTACTCATAAATATCCTATTCAGATTAAATTTAAATGAAAACAGCAAAATAATTTACTGTACATATCCGAATTTTTTCAAATCCTGATCCTTATTCCGCCAGTCTTTTTGCACCTTAACGTAAAGACTCAAAAAAACGTTTTTCCCGAAAAATTGTTCGATATCTTGCCGGGCCTCTGTGCCGACCTTCTTCAAAGCAGCTCCCTGGTGTCCGATAATAATACCTTTTTGCGATTCCCGTTCCACATATATTACGGCCATAATATTGATCCGCTTATTGTCCTCCTGGAATTCCTCCACTTCTACCTGCACCGAATAAGGTATCTCACGGTCATAATTCAACAATATTTTTTCCCGGATAATTTCATTGACAAAAAAACGGGCAGGCAAATCTGTCAGATCGTCTTTCGGGAAATAAGGCTCACCCTCAGGCAACAACTCCAAAATCCTCCGATATAAATTATCCACATTAAAATTTTCAGTCGCAGATATCGGAAAAATTTCTGCCCGCGGAATCAATGTCTTCCAATTCTCAAATAAAGCTTCCAACTTCTGCTGGTCTGTCAGATCAATCTTATTGATAACCAACAAAACAGGGGCTTTCATGTGATTTACCTTCTCTATAAAATCGGCATTTTTCCGAATATCTTCCACCACATCCGTCACATACAGGATAATATCGGCATCCACCAAAGCGGATTTCGAAAATTCAAGCATACACTCCTGCATCTTGTAACTCGGTTTTACAACTCCGGGTGTATCGGAAAATACGATCTGAAAATCTGGTTCATTCACAATTCCTTTGATCCGATGGCGAGTCGTCTGCGACTTGGAAGTGATGATCGATATCTTCTCTCCTACCAAACGGTTCATCAATGTAGATTTTCCTACATTGGGATTACCGACTATATTTACAAATCCTGATTTATGACTCATGTAGTAACATATATTTTAGCGGTGCAAAGATAGATATAAAAGTCGAAAGTCCCAAAGACACCAACCTCTTATAAAATAACCACATATTAAGGTCAACCGGCCGTTCATAGAACTTCGGCATTCCCAAACTCATTTCATTTTTAACAATTCTTAATTTATGATCCCGTTTCCATAACATCAGCTATCATTTATTCCTATCGTAAACCCTTTCTCGGGCTACGTATCTGCTCCATATTCAATCCAAAACCTAGATAAAATGTAGATTTGCGATTTTAGATTAAACGAAATCCAACGACAAATCCCTTTGCCAAGCAATTTAAAATCTAAAATCTAAAATTTAAAATCATAAACAACCTCTTCTAAACCCTTCTACGAATCAGCATTCACCCCAATCGTAAATCAAAAATCATAAATCGTAAATTACACAATAAGCCCGTCCCAGTGTGTAATTTTCTCCCTCACTGTTTCCCAATTTAAAATCTAAAATCTACAATTTAAAATTCCAAACAACCTCTTCGAACCCCCTCTACAAATCAACAATCTCCCCAATCGTAAATC
>NZ_DOED01000038.1:0-108728 GCF_003524185.1 Culturomica sp. | reverse complement strand
AAACACCGGATTTATCAGAATAAAATTACATTATGTCTGATTTTTATAAATATTTCAATTTTTTAATTCAGGATTAAAAAAGGATAAATTGAAAGGTAATTAAAAGTTAAATGTTAAAAAAAACATTTCCAGTAAAAAAAGAGTCTGCGGAAAGCATTGATTTATTATTAAAGTTAGTATATTTTTGCAAAAAATTAGTGTGTGATGAAAATAACTTTGACTTTAATTATCTTCTTGGGGCTCTTTATTTCTTGTAATTTCAATTCTTCTCATTTCCGACAACTGGAAAAATGGGATCTTTTATTGAAAACAGACCCTTTCGCTGTAAAAGACAGTTTAAAAAATCTCGATCCCGATCTTCTGAATAAAGAAGAAAAGGCCTACTTCTATTTGCTGGAGGCTGCCAGTGGGGATAAAACCGGAACAAGGCTGAAAAACGATTCCACTTTACAGTTTGCCTATCAATACTATCAAAATCAAGACGATTTTCTAAAACTGGCCCGTATCCAATTTTATCTGGGTGAACATCTATATCTGCAAGGAAAGGATGTTGAACAGGCTTATAACTTGCTAAAGCAAGCCGAAATCAACTACAACAAAAGCAGTAAAGACGACCCGCACATCCTGGGATTGATCTACTATTGGCTGGGGCAAATTCAAAACAGACAAGGCAATTTTTCAGAGACAGAGAATTATTACAACGATGCTCTTGATTTATATTCCAAACTAAAAGATTCGGTATCAGTAACTCATGCGCACAGGCAACTCGGCATCTTGTATATACAACAAAAAAAATTTGAAAAAGCAAAAGAACAATTATCCGAAGCAACCCGAATTATCCGCAAAATAGACGACGGACAAAAAACCAATATCACAGACCTTCATTTAAGCATTTTAAATTATCAAGGTTATTTATACCAGAAAATCAATGATTACAATACAGCTTTAACTTTTAGCGAACAATGTATATCTATTATGGAAAAACGGGATTTTTCCAAAAAATCTCCTTTTTACTTATTAATTACAAAAATATATCAATACAAAAAAGACGTTATCAATTGCAGGCTGTACTGTATGAAAATGCTGAATGCTGCCGAAAAAGAAGGCAATTTATATAATATCGCCAATGGCTACAGCATCCTTTTCCAATTGGAAGAAACGGAAGGCAATTATAAAACAG
The DNA here is from genome assembly GCF_003524185.1 of Culturomica sp. Lineage (NCBI taxonomy): Bacteria > Pseudomonadati > Bacteroidota > Bacteroidia > Bacteroidales > Odoribacteraceae > Culturomica > Culturomica sp. Next base: position 107,548 of record NZ_DOED01000038.1, on the reverse strand, counting down.
CCTGCGAATTAAGGGGAAAATACAACGAGGTAAAAGATAAAATCCATTCCCAAAATAAAAATGCCGATTTAAAGGAACTGGAAAATAAATACAAACTCGAAAAACAGGAAAAAGAAAATCTGGCAACCAAAAACCGCAGTCTCGGCATTATCATGGTCATCTTTATCATCGCATTGGTAGCTTGTATCATTGCCTTGTATTTTATGTGGAACCATCGCAAACTAAAAGTACGGAATACCCGTTTAACCGAAGAGATCAAAAAAACCCAATGGGGATTTGCCTTATCCAAGGAACTGATCAACGACAATAACGACACCTATACGGAAATCGAACGGGTTCTTTACAGAAATGTCAATATCATTCCGACAAAGGTGTACGATGAGTTTCAGGACGCTTTCCGCCACCAGAAAAGCAATTACTCTGACCGTCTGTTTGCCGCCCTGATGAACATCGAAAACCGCTTTATTGAAAAGCTTAAGCTGCAATGTCCGGATATTTCGATCGAGGAAATCCTGCTGGCATCGATGCTCCGCCACCAATGGAACATCAGCGATATCGCACAGATCTTCCGTATTTCCTTCGATGCCCTGAAAAAAAGGAAGTACCGGTTAAAACTCAAACTGGTCGGAAACGACAATCCGAAAGTCACACTGGAAGAATATTTGAGTCAGTTATAAGATACATTTATTATAAAAAAATAGGCTGAAAAAAGGGGTAAAAACAGGGATGTCCCCGGCCTATTTTAGATTAATATACTTAAAATCAATACGTATATCCAATTAAAAAAATGATTTTGTCCCCAGGGATGTCCAAGAAAATGACTTGGAGACCGGGGAATATTTGCCTTACCTTTGTCACAGCTTCAATAACCAAAACGAATCGAAGTCATGAAAATAAAATTATTCAGTTTAATTATTGTATTAATCGGTTTAGTTATTTCGCCTGCATTCTCCATAACAGATGAGGAGTTAGAATATCAGGGAATTGATGTAGGAGATTTTATACATCCGACCTCAGTACAGCCGACATTAATAAAAGGAGTTTTATCATCGGATAAAAAGACTATAGTAAATACGTTCTTTGAAAATATGGGCAGAGTTGTGTTCCAGGTAACGGACATGAATAACCAGGCGCTTATTACCAAAGAAGCGATAGCCTTTACAGGGGGAAGTGCAACAATTGATATCAGTTCACTTGCTCCGGGCAATTACAAAATTTATTGTTTCATTTCGAGTGAAACAGCTCAAGTAGCACAATTTCAAGTTTTTGAATAAAGATATCCCAAGTTGATAATAAGTCAATTTTTCGTGTTGCCGTGCTCCTTTCCCAAGTCGGGGCATGGCAACCTTCTTAATGTGCGAGAGACTCTTAAAAATGGAAAAAAAACAGAGAGGTTCTTTGATCCCAAGTCATTCTGATCTGTTTTCTGCACAAACAACCGATTTCATACATTTACCAAGCTTGTTTGAGAAAGGATTGTTTGTGCAGTTTTTTTATACTTTCCTTTCCCGTTTTTTTGATTATGTTCATATTTAAATTGAAAAAAGAACGCTATATTTGACCGGAAGCACAAAACCCAATCGGAACAAAATCGGGTTGAAATAAAATTGGTAATAATTAAAATCACCGGGATCAAGAAAATCTGCGAAATCCCAAAACCGAAAAATTGTTACAAAATAAGCGGTACGGAATAAACCTTTATCTCAATAATACATCTAATATTAATTACAACAGCTTTATAATCATAAATACATCGAATATGAAAAACATTTTACTGACACTCGGCCTATTGGCTTCAGTGATTTTTTCTTATGGCGAAGAAGGGAGGCTATTACGTTTCCCGCACATAAACGGAGATAAAATCGTATTCTCGTATGCCGGAGATTTGTACACGGTAGATGCTGACGGAGGTACAGCCCGCCGCCTGACATCTCATATCGGCTACGAAATGTTTCCCAGATTTTCTCCCGACGGAAAATACATTGCTTTTACAGGGCAATACGACGGTAACACCGAGGTTTTTGTTATCCCGGCAGAGGGAGGAGAACCCAGGCGATTAACCTTTACAGCCACTTTGGGACGCGATGATTTGGGCGACCGTATGGGTCCCAACAATATCGTTATCGGATGGACTCCCGACAGCAAGCAAATCCTTTACCGGTCCCGCTGTTATACATTTAACGATTTTACGGGCCAACTGTTTACCGTACCGGTAGAAGGCGGTATGCCGGCAGAAATTCCTTTGAGTGACGGCGGTTTCGCTTCCTATTCTCCCGACGGGAAAAAACTGGCTTATAACCACGTTTTCCGGGAATTCCGGACCTGGAAAAGATATGAAGGAGGTATGGCCGATGATATTCGTATTTTTGACTTCGACACAAAAAAATCGGAAAAAATCACCGATAACAAACGGCAGGATATTATTCCGATGTGGTCTGCCGACGGAAAAGAGATCTATTTCATTTCCGACCGCAACGACGTCATGAATCTGTTTGCATACAACCTGAGTGATCAGTCAACCCGGCAGCTCACATTTTACAAAGATTACGATATCAAATTCCCGGCTATCGGAAAAGACCAGATCGTTTACGAGCAGGGTGGTTATATTTATAAATTCGACACCCATAGCAAACAGGCCACAAAAGTAAATGTAAATATCGATAATGACCAGATATACTCCCGCCCGGAACTGAAAGATGTCAGTAATCAGATCGCTTCCGCCGATATATCTCCCAATGGAGAAAGACTCCTGATTTCTGCCCGGGGCGATTTATTTTCAGTACCGGCACAAAAAGGAGTGACCTACAACCTGACAAATTCTTCCGATGCCAATGATTTTGCCGGAAGCTGGTCGCCCGATGGCCAACAAATTGCCTATATCTCCGATAAAAGCGGGGAATTCAATATCTGGTTGCGGGATGCTTTCAACGGTAAGGAACGACAACTGACCCAAGATTTAAAGACATATATCTTCGATTTGAAATGGTCGCCCGACAGTAAAAAAATTGCCTGGAATGAAAAACGTAATACATTGAACATCACCGATGTATCATCGGGAGCAACAACCGTTGTCGAAACTTCCGGGATCGCTCCGATTCATTCCTACAACTGGTCGCCTGACAGCAAATACCTTACTTTTATCCGTCCGGAAAAAGGCATGAACAACATTATCGTTTACAATACCGAAAACGGAGAAAAGCAAGTAATTACCGACGGTTGGTATCAAACCGGTTCTCCCAATTTCAGTACAGACGGTAAATACCTTGTTTTCAGTTCCGCCCGTACGTTCAATCCGACCTATAGCCAAACCGAATGGAATCATGTATATACGAATATGAATAAAGTGTATATACTCCCGCTGGCAAAAGACGCCGACATCCCATTCGCACCGGAAAACGACCGGGTAAAGCAGGACAAACCCCAACCGGAAAAAAGTACGGCTAAAGAATCGAAAAACAATAAGCCGGTCAAAAATGACAACAAAATCGTTTATGATTTTGACAATCTAAGCAACCGGATCATAGAGTTGCCGATTATGGCCGCCAATTACTACGGCATCGAAATGATCGGCAATAAGGTGTATTATAACCGTCACGGACAAGGTTATTTCTACGACCTCGACAAACGGCAGGAAACGGCTTTGAATGCCCGTATCGGCTTTGGTCCCGGCTACAAAAAAGCATTGGCAATGAGCGGCAGACAAATGGAAGTGATCGACATTCCCGTTTCTGCCGTGAATATCAGCAAACCGATATCCCTGAAAGACGTCAAGAAAAATATTGACTACCATCAGGAATGGATGCAGATATATAATGAAAGCTGGCGGCAAATGCGGGACTTTTTCTATGCAAAAAATATGCACGGAGTGGATTGGAATGCCGTATATGAAAAATACAAAGTATTGATTCCTTATGTAAACCACCGTACAGACCTTACTTACATCATCGGAGAAATGATCGGGGAATTGAGTGTCGGACATGCCTATTCCGCCAACGGAGAACATCCGGAACCGGCCCGTATTCCGATGGGGTTACTGGGGGCCAAATTCCGGAAAGATGCATCCGGCTATTTCCAGGTTGCCAGGATCATTCAGGGAGCCAATTGGAACGCAGCCACCCGCTCTCCCCTCACTATGCCTGGAGTAAACGTTAAAGAAGGAGATTATCTGATCTCTATCGACGGCCGTTCATTAAAGGAAACCGACAATTTATCCGAATACCTGATTGACAAGGCCGGTAAAACCGTCGAAATAGAAGTCAACACCCGGCCCGAAGCCAGTGGTGCACGATCGGTACTGGTAACTCCGTTAGCCGACGAATCACAGTTGTACTACTACAATTGGGTCGAAAACAACATCCGTAAGGTGAATGAAGCCACCAACGGAGAAGTCGGCTATATTCACATTCCGGATATGGGAGTCGCCGGTTTAAATGAATTTGTAAAACACTACTATCCGCAATTGAACAAAAAGGCTTTGATTATCGACGACCGGGGGAACGGAGGCGGTAACGTATCTCCGATGATTACCGAACGTCTGCTACGTACTCCTACTTTTTATACCATGCATACCAATCAGACGGAAGGTTCTGTCAATCCGGTAGGTACATTTATCGGACCGAAAGTATTATTGGTAAACGGTTATTCAGCCTCCGACGGAGATTTATTCCCTTACCGTTTTAAATACAACAATCTGGGTACTGTTATCGGACACCGTACCTGGGGCGGTGTTGTCGGTTATAGCGGTACGGTTCCCGTTGTCGACGGCGGCTCTATCGTAACGCCTTCCTATGCCCCATTCGCCGCAGACGGCAGCGGTTTTATCATCGAAGGTTCCGGAGTCAGCCCGGATATGGAAATCAATAACGACCCGTACAAAGAATATATGGGTGAAGACGAACAATTGAACAAGGCCATCGAGGTCATTCTGGAAAAATTGAAAACTGAATCACCGAAAGAACCGGCTATCCCGGCATTCCCGGATAAATCCGGAAACAAAAAATAGAAACCGGAAAGCGAATTAAATACGAATGTCCGGGGCTCTCCCCGGACATTCGTTTATTCCAGGCCTCCGACGGCTTTCAGGTATTCCGATACACTAAGTTGCAGCATTGCTTTGGCATCCACCCACTGACTCCAGGCTTCTTGCCACTGTGCCTGTGCTTCGAGCAAATTCGAAAGACTTTCCATACCGACATCATATTGCGCCTTCGATATGCGCAAATTTTCTTCTGCCTGTTTCAAGGCATTCCGGCACATCTCAATACGGGTACGGGCATCCTGAATATTAAACCGGGTAGAGGCAACCTCCAATTCCATCAGTTGAGCAGATTTTTCCAGATTCAACTGGCTCATCTCGCGCTCTACCTCAGCAACCTTTATTTTATTCCTTCCTTCTCCCCAATAAAACAGAGGAATCCGGACAGAAGCCATGGCATTCAGCGAAGCACTGGCATCTGTTTCGCCGTTCAATTCAAGTCCACCGCCATAACCATAGCCTACAGAAACGCCAATTTGCGGTAAAAATTCCGAACGGGCAAGATTTATTTCTTTCTGTTTCAACCCGATTTCTTCTTTCAGCAATTTATAATCGGGGCGTTGTTCCACATTCCCACCGGCATCGGGTAAACCGGTCGAAGTCGCTTCCGGCAGGGTATCGCTCAAATGTAATCGGGTATTTAGGTCCAAACCGATCAAGCGGCAAAGATCCATTTGTGAAAGTATCAACCCGTTTGTCGCTTTTTGCAACATCAACTGAGCTTCATTGTATTTCACCTCCACCTTCAATACGTCGTTGTTGCTGACCATGCCGACTTCCTGTGAATTACGAAGATCCTGCAACAAAGCCTTTACCACTTCCCGGTAAGCTTTAGCTGCCCCCACTTGTTCCTGTACCCTTAGCATCTGCCAATACGCCCGGTCGACCTGTAACAATATCTCCGAACGATTGAACCGTACATTCTCTTCCGCCATCACCTCTCCCGTCCGTGCCATCTGATGGGCAGCCCGGACCTTACCGCCCATATAAACCGGTTGTTCCAATTGTACGCCGGCCAGGTAAACACCCCGCATTCCGATTTTAATACCTATATCGGGCAAAAAAGCATACTCCTTAAAAACCGGCTTCCCGTCCGCACCGATCACCGGACGACCGGTTGCCGGATCAAGCATCACATTCGGCTGTAACTGTCCCTGTCCATCAGGAACATAAGTCGGCAGATAACCGCCTTTCAGCTTGTACGAATATTTTTCCTGATTGTAAAAACCAATACCGGTCGCCGATAATCTCGGAAAAAAACCGGCCCGTACAGATTTCAGCGTATACACAGCCTTTTCTTTCTCCTTGCCGGCTATTGCCATCTGTTTGCTGTTTTCGAGTGCCATTTCCCGGCATTGCTGACGATCCAGCCTGACCTGCGCCCAAAGACCGGCATTGTCTGTAAAAAACAACAAAGCTATAATTACAAAATACTTCATTTTATTAAAACTATTAGTCCCTGACTTATTTCCTATTCCTTTATCAATCCGGATTCAAAACACCGGACGGCTACAGGTATTATTTAACGCAATAACTAATTTGACTCTGCCGCTTTTTTCTCCTGTATTTTATAACGTATCCGATAAAAAAGAGCGTACAACACGGGCAGTATAACCAAAGTAATAATCGTGCCCACAAATAATCCGCCCATAATCGTAACCGCCAATGCTCCGAACATATCGTCATTGACCAGAGGGATCATTCCGAGAATTGTCGTCATCGCCGCCAGCAGCACAGGCCTCAAACGTGAAGAAGAGGCATCGAGCAAAGCCAGAAACGGCTCTTTGCCGCTCTGTATCTGTATATTTACTTCATCAACGAGGACAACACCGTTTTTAATCATCATACCGACCAAACCCAATGCGCCCACAATTGCGACAAAACCGAAATCTTTTCCCGCCAACAGCATCCCGGCTACAATTCCGATGATAGCCAAAGGCAAACAGAGCAATATCATCAAAGGCTTACGGAAATCCGCAAACAACGCGACCAGGATGGCAATTACCAACACGATAGCTATAGGAACGTTCTTAAAAAGATATTGCTTCGACTGGGTACTGGCCAGGTATTCTCCAAGCCATTCGGTCGTATAACCGGGTGGAATCTGAAGTGAATCCATACGTGCCAGTAAACTGTTACGTGTTTCGTCCGCCGTAAATCCGGGAGCGTTATTACATTGTACGGAGATCGAACGCTGTCCGTTATACCTGCGTACCAAAGGGACTTCCCAGTTCATATCCACACCGTTAATAGCCTGGTTCAAAGGCCGGGAGCCTATCATTCCCCGCAGGATGTCATTTTCAGACACCATTCCCGTCATCAGCTCCCGGACCATTTGCATACTCAACCCGTTTACCGAAGGGGCCAAACTCCATACCGGAACGTTATTAATCTGTTCCGGACGTTCTCCCTTACGGTTTACACTTTTGATATAAATCGGTAAATCATGATCTCCTTCATAATAGGAACCTATCGGTAAACCCTCCGTTGCCGCCAATAAAGCCAGACTGACGTCCTCACGCGATAAACCGGAAATACGGGCGATTTGTTGATGGTACTTTACATCCAGAACAGGGGTCATCGGCCCCCAGTCATTCGTCACCAAAACAGCCGTCGAATCCTGACGCATGATATTCTCTGCCTGTCTGCACAAATCTTTCAGCACAGCCGGATCGGGACCGGAGATCATAAATTGCACCGGAAAATTCATATACATCAGGTTATATTGTTTCATCCGGACATATCCCTGGGGATAATGTTCCGAAAGATATTGCTGCAACTCATTCAGATTCGTTTTCAAGGTAGCCGGAGAGGTAAAATCCACGATCAGCTCTCCATAGCTTAAAGCAGGTTCTGCCACTGTCCTGACCAAATTATAACGGGAAGGTGTTCCTCCCAGGCTGGTCGTTACGGCTGTTATTTCAGGCCGGCTCATCAGGTAATGTTCCATAGATGCCAAATCCTGACGGACAGTTTCCGGATTTGTCCCGTAAGGCATTTGATATTCAATATACAACTGATTGTAACTCAAATCCGGGAAAAACCCCTGACGGATAAACCGAAATCCCCACATACTGATAGCCAGCAAGATGACGACAACCGCAACTATCATCCAGCGATAGTGTACGGAGAACTGCAATATTCTCCGGTAGAACCGGTATACCGGCCGCTCATACATCACTGCCTCGCTGACCGGTTTGCCTTTCGGCTTTAAGATACGGCCAGCCTGTATCGGTACATAAGCCAATGCCAGTATCCAGCTCAGCCAAAGAGAAACCGCCAATACGATAAAGAGGTCACGAACATACTCTCCCGTCGTATCCGGAGACAAATAGATCGGTAAGAACGTTAAAATTCCGATTGTAGTAGCCCCCAGCAAAGGCCAGGCTGTTTTTTTCGTAATATTGACCAATGCAGCCGGTTTTTGCACTCCCCGCTGCAAATCGACCATTATTCCGTCGACAATCACGATCGCATTGTCTACCAGCATCCCCATCGCTATAATAAACGAAGCCAGGGATACCCGTTGCAACGTACCGTGCATCATATGTAAAACAACCAAAGAACCTAAAACCACAATTACCAGGCCAACCCCAATGATATATCCGCTGCGCAATCCCATCGACAACATGACGACCAGAATCACAATCAGAACCGATTCGATCAGGTTGACCATAAAAACATTGATTGCTTCTTTTACCCGGGTGGGCTGAAAAAACACTTTTTTAAAGTCAATCCCCGCCGGGATAATTTCCTGTTTCAGTTCATCCAGCTTTTTATCGACGACTTTTCCCAAATCGATAATATTTCCGCCTTCCTGCATCGCAATAGAAATAGCTATAGCCGGAATCGTATCATACCACAAGCCTTCCCGGGCAGGCTCGACATAACCTTTACTAATTTCGGCCACATCGCCCAGTTTCAACTCATCTTCCTCATGCCCCCGGATCAACAGATTCCGGATGTCTTCTATCTCTTTAAAATTCCCGTTTACCCCGACCCGGATACGTTTTTCCCCGCTGTTATAATAGCCTGAATACACCGTTTTATTCTGACTGTTCAATGTCAGGATTATTTCTGCAGGGTGTACCCCCAGATTCGCCATTTTATCTTCCAGTATGCGAACGTCGATACAAGGTTCTCTTTCCCCATAAATGTCGACACTACTCACCCCGTCGATATCCAATACGGTACGTCTTACCAACTGAGCATAATCCATCATTTCCTGGTAACCGAAACCATCCGATACCATAGCATAAAACATACCGTACACATCGCCGAAATCGTCCATAACGACAGAAGTCTGCGCCCCTTCCGGCAACTGTGCCTGTACATTTACCACTTTCCGGCGTAAAATATCCCAATTTTGTTGCAATTCAGCCAAAGGTACCGTACTGCTCAATTCCACCAATATCTCGGAAACATCATCCATCGAACGCGACTCTACGTGATCCAGATCACCCATCGAACGAATCGATTTCTCGAGTACATCGGTCACTTCCAATTCCACCTGATAAGCAGAAGCGCCCGGATAAGCCGTCACCACCATAGCTTGCTTCACTGTAATTGCAGGGTCTTCCAACTTACTCATCGTTATAAACGAATAAATCCCCCCGACAATCAGTACCACCACAAAGAAGTAAACCAACGCCTTATTTTTTAATGCATATTCTGTAAAATTCATAGTTTTTATATCTAAAAGTCGAAATAACAGAGATCACAAAAGCTGACCGACATTGGAAGAAGAAGGAGCGGGCAATATCCGTACTTTCTGTCCGTCTTTGAGGCTATTTACTCCGGCAGAAACAATCTGTTCTCCCGGACGGAGTTCGGATTCTACAATAGCCTCCCCGCTTTTCGTCACCTGTCTCACTTTTACCGGAAACATTTTTATGGTTTGTTTATCTGTATCCAACAACCACACATAGGAACGGCCTTCTTGTTGAAACAGAGCCGATACCGGAACGACTGCCAGATGTTCTGCCGTAGGGGCATAATCTATTGTAACGCTGACACTCATTCCGGGTGCCAGATTCAGATTATTGTCCCGCTTTAAACGAAACCTGACCTTAAATAACTGGTTAAAATTAGCTTTCCGGGTGATGTCCAGTAACTCCAATGGCAATTCCTGATCCGGATAAACATCCGCTGTACAGTAAAAGGTCCTGAAATCTTCCCGCCGGATATAATCACTGGAAGGAACCTCCACATCGACATCCAGATAATCGTTATTGATCATCGATACGACAGGAGTCCCCTGACTGACGATCTCGAAAGCATCGAAATACTTTGTCTGGACATACCCGTCGAAAGGCGCCTTTAAACGGGTATCTTCCAACGCATTTTTCTGTGCATGGTAAGCAGCCGTCACCCGCTTGAGAGCCGCAACAGCCTTATCGTATTCGTTTACCGGTACGCTCTTCCGCTTATAAAGTTCCATCACCCGTTCCGATTCCCCTTTTACCTGGATATACTCAGCATGTGCCGCATCATATTGCAGTTGATAATCCCGGGGATCCAGGCGAGCTAAAAGCTGCCCTTTTTTAACATATTCTCCTTCTGAAACAAAAATTTTCTGTATCGGTCCGGCCACCCGGAAAGACAGTTTTACATCCGAAGCTGCCCGTAAGCGACCGGGATAAGTAACCGTCAGTAAACCTTCCCGGGTTTTCACTTCCGCTGTTTTTACCAATTGCGCTATCGATAAAGATTCCGTTTTCTGACGACAAGAAAATACGGTCACGGCAATTCCCGTCATAACGAGTATATTCCTTAAAAAAAATATTGTTTTCATAAATATATTTTGAAAAAATTACAATTTTCATTTTTTTAACAAAACGGAAATTGAAAGCTCTATCTATAATCGTAAACTTAAAACCTACATATAAATTGTAAATTTCAGATCGTCAATTGTAAATCATTCGAAAACTGATTCATTATCAGATCCATTAATCTAAAATCGTAAATCATAAATCTACAATTAAAAAGTACTCTTCTATATACTCATTCGAAAAAGGATTGTTTCATTTTAACCAAAAAAAGAAAAAACAAATACATTAAAACGTCTATAGACGGATATAAGCCAAGTTTTAATTAAAACTTTTTATATTTGTCGTAAAATTGTCTAAAATGGTAAAATATGCTAGATATCTCGTTATATCGATCACAGAGAAAAAACAGCGTATGTACCCCTGCTTACTACTCTTTTTCACCTTCTACAGCCTTTTGCACTGACTCTTAACACCTAAGCAGACACATACCGATACGACCGGGATTGGGAAACCGTTCGTAACCGTCAGTCTGCCTTAGTCTATATATTATTATCAACATTGGGAAAAAAACGAAAAATGGAACGAAAACAAATCGTAGCAGCTTATCTACGTGTAAGCACAGACAAACAAACAATCTTAAATCAAAAAAGCGAAGTACTGAATTTCTGTAAGAAACATGACCTGGAAATAACGACCTGGTGTACAGAAACTGTCAGCGGAACCAAAAAAGAAAACGAACGGGAATTAGGTTCTTTACTCAAACGCCTGCAGCGGGGGGATATTCTGATTATCACGGAAGTATCCCGTCTCAGCCGTAAAATGATGAATATCATGAACATCATTCATCAATCCATCGAAAAGGGCATCACCATCCACAGCATCAAAGAAGGGTACAAATTCGACACTTCGATCAACAGCCAGGTGCTTGCCTTTGCTTTCGGACTCTGTGCAGAAATCGAACGTACGCTGATTTCTCAACGTACACGCGAAGCATTGGCCCGCCGCCGGGCAGCCGGTATGAAACTGGGACGTCCAAAAGGTAGTTTCAGTTGTGGAAAACTACATGAATACAGAGATGAGATATGCAGATTAAGGACCGAAGGGCTTTCTTTTCAAAAAATTGCGAAACGATACAAGGTATCACCGGAAACCGTCAGGTTATTTTATTTACGCATGCTTATCCGGAAAAACCAAAAAGCCGTAGCCGTCAGTGAAAAAGAATAAAACAAACAAGTGGAAACAGGAGAGAAAATGCTCCTGTTTTCACTCCAATCTGCCGGTCGCCCGGAGGTAATGCGTTTCACTCACACGCAATTCGGCTTTGGCATCGATCCAGTCACTCCAGGCTTTCTGCCATTGTGCCTGTGCCTCCATGTAATTCGTCAGACTTTCCATTCCTACTTCATAACGGTTTTTACTGACCATCAGATTTTCTTTCGCCTGCAATAAAGATTTGGCCGTCAGCCTCACCCGTGCAGCAGCATCTTCTACGTTAAAACGGGTTTTCGCTTCCTCAAGCTGCATAAGACGCACCATATCCTCTTTTTGCAACTCACTCATCTCTTCTTCAGCCTTCATTGCTTTTGTCTTATTACGTCCTTCGCCCCAATGAAATACCGGAACTTTCAAAGAAGCCATCGCCATAAAAGAAGCCATACCGTCGGCTTCTCCGTTTACCGAAATACCGTCGGTCCAGGCATAGGAAGCGGATACGCCCAACTGCGGCAAAAAATCCGCACGGGTCAGTTTCGTCTGATTCTTTTTCAATTCTATATTCCTGTCCAGCATACCATACTCCGGGCGGGCTGTCACCCCGGATCCGTCAACCGATAAAACACCGGGAGTAATCCCATCATACAACGAATCCTTTACCTGTAACAATGTCCCCAAATCCACTCCGATTACCCGGCACAAATTCATTTCCGCCAGTTTTTCCCCGTTTTGTGCTTTTTGCAGCAACAATTCTGCCTCATTGAGCTTGACCTGTGCTTTTAATAAATCGTTTTGAGAAGCCATACCTGTTTGGTAAGCATCCGTCAGACTCCGCACCAATTCAGCAACCACATCTTTGTATTTTCCGGCAGAAACGACCAATTCTTTCAATCGCAAAAACTGCCAGTATGCTTCGTCAGTCTCTGTTATTACCTCCGCACGGACTGATTTTAAATTCAATTCAGCCATTTCCACGCCGATAGAAGCCATCCGGAAAGCCGAACGGATTTTTCCTCCCATATATACCGGCTGTTCTACGACACCACCGACCGTATATGCATTATCCAAGCCCAGAGACAAATTAATATCCGGTAGAAAAGCATATTGCCTGAACACATAATTCCCGTCCGGACCGATTACCGGCCTATTGGCTGCATCAAGCAATAAATTAGGCAATAATTTACCGGACGCATCGGGCACATAAGTCGGTAAATATCCTCCGTCAATCGTAAAAGAATAATCCTTTTGCATATAGGCATACATTCCCATCCCGGAAATCTTCGGGAAAAAATTGGCCCGGTAAACCTTTTTATCAAATGTCGCTTTTGCTGACTGCCGCCCGGCAATCCCCAGCTTCTTACTGTTTTCCAACGCCATCTGCCGGCATTTCGGCAAATCCAGCTTTTCTTGTGCCGGCAAGGCACAGGCTATTAAAAGCCCCGCTAAGGTTATCCACATTTTCATAACTTCTTTCTATTTTCTCCTTTTATCCCGAACAACAAAGCATATAACACGGGAATAAAAACCAGGGTAATCACTGTTCCGACCAACAAACCGGACATAATAGTCACAGCTAAAGAACCGAAAAGATCGTCCGTCAGCAACGGTAGCATTCCCACAACCGTCGTCATTGAAGCCATCATCACCGGCCGGAAGCGGGAAGAGGAAGAATCGAGTAATGCCGTAACAGGCTCTTTACCCGAACCGATTTGCAAGGTTATTTCGTCCAGCAATACAACCCCGTTCTTAATCATCATACCGATCAACCCAAGTGCCCCCACAATCGCTACAAAACCGAAATCTTTACCGCTTATCAGAATCCCGATGACGATACCTATAGCAGCTAAAGGCAAACAAAGAAGAATAATCGCCGGTTTCCGGAAATCCCGGAACAACATAATCAGAATACCGATCATCAGAATACCGGCCCAAGGTAAATTCCGGAACAAATATTTTGTCGATTGGCTACTGGCACGATATTCGCCCAACCACTTCATCGCATAGCCTTCCGGTAGCGTCATCGTATCTACCTTTTGCAACAAGGCGCTCCTGACATCTGCCGCCGTATAACCGGGAGCATTATTACATTGTGCCTTGATCGCACGCTGTCCGTTATACCGCCTCACCACGGGATCTTCCCAGCGCACATCTATCCCCCGGGTAGCCTGACTCAAAGGAATGGAACCGATAGTTTCCTCCAGTAAATCCTCGGTTTTCAGCGTCCCCATCAATAACCCCTTGACCGATTCGCTGTTCAATACGGCCGTCGAAGGCATCATGCTCCACACCGGTATCGTATTCAAAGTACCCGGCTTCTCCCCTTTCGTATCGACACTTTTGATATAAAGCGGCAATGAATGTGTGCCTTCATAATAAGAACCTACCGGTAAGCCGTCCGTAGCCGAGAGCATCGAAATCCCGATATCCGAACGGGACAAGCCTGCCGTCCGGGCAACCGGTTGATAATAATCAACGGTCAGAACAGGCATCATCGGTTCCCAATCGTTCCTCACCAACATAGCCGAAGGTTCATTTCTCATTATTTGTTCCGTCTTTTCAGCCAACTGTTTCAATACAGCCGGATCCGGTCCGGTAAACATCAGTTCTACCGGAAATTTCTCATACATCAGGTTATATCGCTTAATCCTGGCATAAGCGTCCGGATAATTTTCTGTCAAATATTTCTGCAATTCGGGGATCGATGTTTTCAATTCGTCCGGCCCCGTAAAATCGACAATCAACTCTCCGTACGACATCGACGGCTCGGCAATCGAACGCACCAGGTTATAACGGGAAGGCGTTCCTCCGAAACTCGTCGTCACATGAGTGATATCCGGGCGCGACAACAAGTAATCCTCAATCGAAGCCATATCTTTCTGTACCCGTTCAATCCGGGTACCCTCCGGCATACTGAATTCTATATACAATTGGCTATAACTCAAATCCGGAAAAAATCCCTGGGGAATATACCGATAAAGCCATATACTCACCCCCAACAACACCAACGTAACCCCAACGGCCAGTTTTTTATGCCAGAGCATATAACTTAAAAAATGACGGAAAAGGCGGTATATCTTACTATCGTATAACTTTTCTGCCTGTCTGGGCTTCACCTTCAGAAAACGATCGGCATGCACCGGAATCTGAGTGAGAGCCAGTATCCAACTCAACAGCAAAGATACGGCCAGAACAATAAACAAATCCCGCACATATTCCCCGGTCGTATCCGGAGAAAGAAAAATCGGCAAAAACGCAAGAATAGCGATCAAAGTAGCCCCCAGTAAAGGCATGGCCGTTTTTTTCACAATATTGGTCAATGCTGCCGGTTTCTTTATTCCACGTTCCAGATCGACCTGTATACCGTCGATAATGACAATGGCATTGTCGACCAACATCCCCATCGCCACAATCAAAGCTCCCAAAGACACCCGCTGTAACGTCCCGTCAAAAAAATACAAAACGACAAAAGAACCCAGAACAATAATAACCAACCCGGCCCCAATAATTGCACCGCTTCGGAATCCCATCGTAAACATCAATATTAAAATTACGACAAGTACGGATTCCAACAAATTAATCATAAATACATTGATTGCATTCCGTACTTGCTCCGGCTGGAAAAATACTTTGTGAAACTCCACTCCCAGGGGAATACGGGCTTCTTTCAGTTGTTCCAGTTTCCGGTCAACGACCTTTCCCAGTTCGACTATATTCCCTCCTTTTTCCATCGACAGAGAAATCCCCAAAGCCCGTTGCCCGTCATACCTCATTTCATTACGGGAAGGCGTATCATATCCCCGTGTCACAGAAGCGATGTTCCCCAAACGTAATTGGTCCTGTTCATGCCCCTGAATAATCAGATTCCTGATGTCTTCTATCGATTGGTAATCGTCGTTTATAGTTACCCGAACCCGGATATCCCCGCTATTGAAATACCCCGGGTACACGGTTTTATTCTGATTGGTCAATGTCGACAACACCTCTAAAGGATGAACGCCGAGATTGGCCATCTTGTCCTGAATGATCTCGATATTGATACATGGCTTACGGTCTCCGTAGATTTCTACACGACGTACTCCCTCCACATCCTGCAACTCCCGTTTCACCAACCGGGCATAATCCATCAATTCCTCATCCGGGATGCCGTCCGTCGTCATGGCATAAAACATACCGTACACATCTCCGAAATCGTCCATCACCAGCGACGGACGCGCTCCCTCAGGTAAACCGGCCTGAGCATTGGCAACCTTCCGTCTCAACATGTCCCACACCTGCTCCAACTCATCCGGAGCAACCGTACTCTTCATCTCGACGGTGATTTGTGAAACATCCGCTAAAGACCTCGACTGGATATTATCGATTTCTCCCATCGAGCGTATCGATCTTTCCAACACATCCGTTACCTCCAACTCGACTTTATGAGCCGAAGCCCCCGGATAAACAGTAACTACCATTGCCTGTTTTACCTTGATTTCCGGATCTTCCAACTTACTCATGGAAAGAAAAGCGAAAATTCCCCCACCCACCAGCACGGCAATAAAAAACTTCATCAAAGCCCTATTATTCAAGGCATATTCAGTTATACTCATAACTTCTACTTTAAACCAACAAACGGCATTATAACAAACCTCCGACATTTGTCGGACTTACTGATTTCAGCACCTTCACTTTCATCCCTTCTTTCAAACGATGCACACCTGCCGATACCACTATATCACCGGCTTTTAAGCCGTCGTATACAACAGCTTGCCCGTCTTTCAGCAATTTGACCATCTTTACGGGACGTTGCTTTACATTCTGCAATACAGGATCATACACCCAAACCGAAGCTTTCCCATCTTCCTCACATAAGGCGGTAGCCGGCACACTCGTCAAAACAACGGATTCCGGTTCGTATTCTATCGTTACATTGACACTCATACCTGCCGCAATAGCCGACTCTTTATCGGCTTTCAAGCGCAATCTCACCCGATACAACTGATTTAAGTTTGCTTTCCGCGTGATCTCGACCAGTTCCAACGGAAATTCCCGGTCCGGGAAAACATCGAATGTACAGGCAAACGACTTGAAATGCTCCCGACGCACGTAATCACTCGACGGAATATCAATCCCGACCTCAAAGTAACCGAGATTAATCATAGAAACCACGGGTATCCCGGCCCCCACAGTCTCATGCTTCTCGAAATATTTTTTCTGGATATAACCGTCAAAAGGTGCCAGCAAACGGGTATCTTTCAATGCATTTTTATGAGCATTGTATTTCGCTGTAATCTGCTGAAGCCCGGATACGGCTTTGTCATAATCATTCACCGGTACGCTGTTACGGCGGTAAAGCTCGATTACCCGTTCTGCTTCCGCTTTGATTTGCTTATACTCAGCTTCCGTTGCTGACAGCTGCACTTCATAATCTCTCGGATCAATTTCAGCGACCAACTCCCCCTTACGCACAAAAGCTCCGGATTCCGCCGGCATCCTCAGAATCGGACCGGCAATCCGAAAAGCCAGATCAACATCCGAGGCAGCTTTTACCTTCCCCGGATAAGTGATATGCAATTCATTTTGAAAACACCTGACAGTATCTGTTTTTACTGTCGGCAACATTTCTTTTTCGGGCGTATTGTGCCGGCAAGCACACAATACCAAAAATACCCCCGAAAGGATAATTCCAAAGTTACGTTTCATATTCCAATATCTAAAATTACACCTGATACACACGCAAAATTTACCACAAACCACTCCGTTCCAATCCTCCTTATTATCAATTGCACAAGCCTTTACCGCGGTTTTCTCTCCTGCTTTTCACCCCGGCGATCTTCATTTCCCCACTACGGCAAGCGACGTTATCCCATACAATAAAAACAGCAAAGAACTAAAGACCGGAAAACGTTTTCCGGATTCTACGCCCCTCACAATAATACAAAAAACAAGCCAAAACGAAATAAACCGCAACCAATATCCAAAGGCTCAGAAACTCTCCCCGGACATCTCCGAAAGAAGCTCCTAAACTATTTATTTTCACATATCCTTCAATACCGTATGTCGAAGGGAAAAGCTTTGAAAAAAACACCCAATAGTCCGGAATCGCGGATGAAGGCCAGGATATACCCGACATAAACATCAAAGGAACCGATGTAAACACGAATATCAGGAAAGGTGTTTCCCGCTGCCGGCACAAAAACGATAAGGCCATTGCCAAAAAAACGCAGGCCAGCAAAAAGGGAGTCAGAAAAAGAAACAATTCCCATTTATCCCCAATCCGGGTCAGGTTAAAAATACCGGGTACCACCACAAATATCCATACGGACATCAAAATATAAACCGGTAAATAAGCCAAAGCTTTTCCTACAACCACCGCTACCGGATCAGCATAATGCCCATTCGACGGTGTTACACGCCCGAAACGGTTGCGCTCCCGGGCCGTCCCAGCCAAAGTGCCGACTCCCAGTAAAAGGGATTGTTGTATAACCAAAATCAAAATAGCCGGGATGATAAAAGTAGCATACCCACTTTGGGGATTGAAAATTTTTACTTCTTCCATCCGCACGGGAGAAGCTGTCAACTCCTGTTGTTTGACCGAAGCATAAGGCAGGCCTTCTACCTGTATGGCCTTCCCCATTCCGATAGCGACACTGCTGGCTGCCTGCAACAAAGCTTTGTAATTAAGCAAAGCCCCCATATCACAATACAAAGACACATGAGCTTGTCTGCCCTGTACTAAATCCCGGTCGAAATCCGCAGGTATTTCCAGAATACCGTATATTTTCTTCTCATACAACAACTGCCGGGCCTCTTCCATATCCCTGCATTTCGCCACCACAGCAACACCGGAAGAGGCATCCCACGCCCGGATAAACTCCCGGCTTTCATAGCCATTTGCCCGGTCTACCACTGCGACAGGGACGTCGAAAACCGTCTCGTTACTGTAAATATAAGTATACACCACCGGATATACCAATGTCAATGCGATAAAAAAGGTCAACACCGCACTGTCACCGAAAACGGCTTTTAATTCTTTTCGAAAAATATACCCTATGTTATACCACATTTTTCTCATTTTTGCATCCTCTTAAGGCAAATACTCATTTTTCAACAACCGGGCTTTCAAACGCGGCATAACAAGCAACGGCAAAAGCATAAAAAGTACAAGAGCCATATAGGGCTGCCAGGAATAGATCAGCGGAATTCCGTTAAGAGCCTGATCGACATATATCAGATAATAATGCCGCATCGGAAAAAGAGGAACAAAATATTGCATCGGTTCCGGCATGGAACGGACGGGAAAAGTAAAGCCGCTGACAGAAAACGACAATACCGACCACAAAGCACAGGTACTCAATGCGATCCGGTTCCGGCTATAAATCCCCGTCATCAGTAAAGCAAATCCCTGCGATGCCAATATCAGACACAACATCGCCAGAAACATCGGAAAAAATCCGCTATTTAAAGGAAAATGCAGAAACCTGTACAATAAAGCCAGACAAAAGCAACCGATTACCATAAAGATCAACAACTGCGGAAGTAGCTTTCCGGTAACGGCCGTCAACACCGAATCATGACTCAATGCCATCAATTCCCGGGCTGTCCCTTTTTTCAATTCTTCTCCAAAGCTATAGGTAACCACAAACATGGCAAACATACCCAAAAACGCAGGTAACAATATATTCGAAAGATATACGGCATAACTCAACCAGGGATTATTCAGCGGATGAGTATCCACGACCACCGGATTCAAACGGGCCGACAACCGGGGATCTGTATCTCCTTTTGCTTCCAGCAAAGCTTTCTGTACGGCTCCGTTAGCCAGTGCAGCCTGTAAACGCATATCTTTGTATATCAGAGAACCGGGAAGAATATAAGAATCGTTGGTATAAAACGACAATACCGGCTCTTTTCCGGAAGAAGCTTCCTGCCGGAAATTTTCGGGAATATAAAATATACCGTATATTTCTCCTTTTTGCATCGCCTTCCGGGCTTCTGAAAAATCTCCGGTACGCATCACAATCTCCGTCTGCCCGAAAGCATCCAGGGAACGGGTTAAGGAACGGGAAGTCGAAGTATTGTCTTTGTCTACAACGGCTATCGGCAAATTCGTAGGGACTCCTTCTTTAAAAAGATCGGCAAAAAACAGGAAACAACATACCGGAGCGATTACCATCATAAAGAGGTATATCCGGCGCGATGCCAGCCTTACCATTTCCCGTTTCATAATTGTCCACAATACCATTCCGCCTGATTTTTAGCTTATCGTTTACTTCCACTTTTCAGTACACTCATCCCCGGCCGAAGCCCTTCCACTTTTTCGGTAGGAACAGCCTTTACTTCGAATGTCTTAGCGTCAAACTGTCCGGTCGTTTTGGTCGCTCTCCAGGCGGCATAACTTCCCCGGTCTTTCATATAGGTCACTTTTAAGGTGATTTCTTTATTTTTCAAAGCCGGTATTACAGCCGTAAACGTCTCTCCCATCCGGATATCTCCCAACAAGTCTTCCCGGATATTGAAAGACACCCACATATCGTCGGGATCCATAACGTCCATAATCGGAGCTCCGGTTCCCACCAGCTCCCCGACATTCGGGTAACGTTCCGAAATTTCCCCGTCAACAGGAGATACGAGGAATGTCTCGTTGAGATAGGACTCCACTTCTGCAACCGCACCTTTAGCCCGGTTCAATTGCGCCTCTGCTGCTAATTTATCTTCCTGCTGTGCGCCGTTTCTCACCATCTCATACTGAGCATGAGCAGCCTGTTCCGTCGCCTTCATTGCTTTATAGTTGGCTTCTGCCTCATCTTTTTTTTGAGCCGACACAACTTCATTTTCAAACAAAACCTGTACACGTTCGTACGATTTCTGTGCAATATCCAAAGCTGCCAAAGCCTTCTGCCAATTCTGATAAGCCATTGCCAACTGTTCTGAACGGGAACCGTTGTCCACTTTTTTATTCATCGCCAGAGCTGCCGCTTCTGCAGCCCGGGCCTGTTCGAATTTAGCCTGTACATCCGGACTCCACAGGATCACCAGCGTATCCCCCTTCTGAACCCGATCTCCTTCCGAAGCCATAAAACGCTCGATACGCCCGGGGACTTTCCCTGATATACGCACTTCTGTCGCTTCAGCCTCTCCTTGAATAATCTCCGGTTGAGGTTCCCAAAAAATAAAGCCGAAAATCGCTACCAGCAAAATCAACCCGACGATCCCACCCAACACGATCACTTTGTTTCTTTCTTGTTTTTCCATTGTATCTTATGCTTAAATATTTACCGATTCTGTAATTTTCTATTTCGTACGCTCTACTTTCCCAATACACCATAAGCCTTTAACAAATATACCTCACACAATTTCATTTCGATCTGTGCATCAATCCGGTCAGATTGAGCAGATAACCAAGCCGTTTGAGCCTCAAGCACATTCAACACCGGAATTGTTCCTTCCCTGAATCCCACTTCGGCAAGCTTCAGGTTTTCTTCTGCCCGTTGCCGGTTATGTTCCGCCATTTCCAGCTTCTTGGCTACCTCCCGTCTCTTAAATTCCGCCTGGCTTACCTGTAACTCGATCTGCTCCTTTGCCTCTTGCAGTCTATATTCCATAATTCCCGTTTGCGCCCGGGCATTCCGTAAACTTTTCCGGGAAGCACCCCAATGAAAGATCGGTGCCTTTACCCCGATTCCCACACTCCACATACCATCCATCTTCGTACTGATACCGTCGAAAAACGAGGGCGCCATCGTCAGGTAATTTGCCGTTAACGCTACCGTCGGGAGGTAATCCGACAAAGCGATCTTCTCTTTTTTCTTATAGATACGGGCCGCCAACTCCAAACCGGCA
This sequence comes from Culturomica sp., assembly GCF_003524185.1. Taxonomy (NCBI): domain Bacteria; kingdom Pseudomonadati; phylum Bacteroidota; class Bacteroidia; order Bacteroidales; family Odoribacteraceae; genus Culturomica; species Culturomica sp. The sequence goes on along the minus strand of NZ_DOED01000038.1, from coordinate 85,708 downwards.
ACCTCAGACCGCCGGGCATACACCTGTTCCAGTGTCAATGCAGGAATCACAACATCCGGCTGCAACTCCATATTTTCTTCCCGCAGCGTATAAACCGTATCGGTCGGCAAACCACAAATCTGATTCAGATGCATACGGGATAAACTCACACCGTCCTCCACTCTTAAACGAAGCATCTCCGCCTCGTTGAGCTTTACCTTGACCGACAGGACATCGGCTTTCGTCGTAACCCCGGTAGTATACATCACCTCGATATCACGGGTAAACTTCTGCAATGATTCGACATATTTATCGGCCAGTTTTTTGCGGTTAACGAGAGAAACGACCTGCCAATACGCTTCATCCGTCATCTGAATGACATTTTGCATTTCCTGTTCCAATTTACTCTCGGAAAGCTGTTCCGATAAACCGGCCAATTGGTTATAAGCCCTGATTTTCCCTCCCATATACACCGGCTGGGTCAATCCCAGTTGCAACAATGCCGTATTCCGGGCATCGACAGTCATCGCTTCCCTGGGTAAAAGGGCATAATCTTTCGGTACCGGCTTTCCATTTACAATTTGTATCTGGTCTCCCCGTAATCCCCAACTCCCGTCAGCCTTTATCGTTCCTACCGGCAAATAGGCATCATGCTCCAACAAATTGATCTCTTTCTGATTGCGTATGTAAATACCCGCCCCATCGATAGACGGCAGGTATTTTGTAAAAGCTTCTGCTTTTTGTGCCCGGCTGGCTTCAAGTTCTTTTCCGGCAATTTTAAGCTTTTTATTATTCTCTATCGCCAAATTCCGGCAATCCTGCAAATTCAAAACCTGCTGAGCCGGTAAACTATGAAATAATACTCCTAAAAAAATACAGAGAACTGCTCTTATCATTTTTTCCGTTTTTACTTATTATATTTTCCACCCGAATCCGACTCTCTCAACCGCCTTAGCGGGATTAACTCTGTTTTACGTCTTTTAAATATTCCCGTTTCTTTATTTTTTATACTTTACGGTATGTTCAAGGTAAAATAAATCAATTTACAGAAACCAGCGCATACAGTTGCTCGTATTGTGAGCGTACTGCCGACAAGGCATAAGACACATCCTGATGCATAATCAGATAATTGATTACTCCGACACTGATATTCAGCAAATTTTTTGCCAAAATCGACGTATCGATATCGTCCCTCAATTCCCCTGCCCGCTTGGCATTCAAAATCAATTGTTCCAATTTCGATAAACGCAATATCTTTGCCGCCAGTACAACCTTCTTCAATTCGGGATACAGAGCGATCACCTCTACAATCAGAGACAAACAGAGTATTTCCGGTATCTCACTGCTAAAAGTACGGGCAGAATAATTGTCTATTTCCGTCAGTTTCCGGATGGTCAGATCAACATATTCCCGCAAAGTAGAAATACGATCGAATTCTTCCGTCCGCTGTGTATTTAACAAGGCATAATAAGCATTCAACCCTTCCTTCAGTACCTCTTCTTTATTGGTAAAATGATAATAAAACGTTCCCCGGGTGATCCTGGCTGCCCGCTCAATATCATTCAGCCGTACTGCTTTAAACCCTTTTTTCAGAAACAACAGAAACGCTGTCTCTATGATCTGTTGCCTGGTATTTGTCATTGTTTTATCAACATATAATACTGTTCAAACTGCAAACGCATATCCGAAAAAACGAAACGCATATTTTCAGTTCCCAATTCGATATTCAGCATACTGGTTGCCACCGACATCAGGTTACGCGCCAATACCGAAGTATCCGGGGTCGCTTTGATCTCTCCCTGCTGCTTGGCCCTTAAGATCATATACTCCCACTGCGATAAGCGCTTTTTGTTCAATTCCCCGATCTGCTTCCGATAGTCCGGAAATATTCCTCCGACTTCCAGCACCAACTGAAAAAAAGCCACTTCGATAATAAAGAAATCAAACAACTTCTGAAGTTTGGCTGCTTTCTGTTCTTTCCTCTCTACGATCATGTCGATGTATTCCCGTAAAGACCCAATCCGTAATAACTCAGCCTCATCCAACTCCCCGCTGACAGATAAATATTTTTCAATGCCCGCTTTCAGTATCTCTCCCTTATTCCGGAAATAATAGTAGAATGCACCTTTCGTCAAACCGGTTGCATGTTCCAAATCCTTGAGAGAACAGGCTTTATATCCTCTGTTCAGAAATTGAAAAAAAGATTTATTTACTATTTCATCCTTCAAATCAGCCATGTTTTTATACTTTTCGGTATGCAAATTAAAATATTTTTTTTTACATATCAAAAATATTTCCCAACAACCCTTATTTTCTCTTTGTATAAATGAAAAAACAATTGTAACATTGTGGTGCTTTAATCGTTTCACCTAAAAAAAACTTATGAAGAGGATTAAATTGGGTTTACTTCCGAGGATTATTATTGCTATCGCTCTCGGAATCGTATGCGGGCTGTTTTTTCCGGATTGGCTGACGGCCATTTTCGTTACCATAAATTCTTTGTTCGGAAATTTTCTGGGATTTATCATCCCGCTATTGATTTTAGGTTTAGTTGCTCCGGGCATTGCCGACTTAGGGAAAGGAGCGGGTAAGTTGTTGCTGATTACGGCACTGCTTGCATACTGTTTTACCCTGTTTTCCGGTTTTTTCACATACTTTTCCTGTAGTCTGGCTTATCCCTGGTTACTGGATACAACCCAGCAATTGACACCCCTGGAAGGAGAAGCCGTCAAAACCATCGCCCCTTATTTCACCATCGATATGCCCCCGTTGATGCAAGTGATGACCTCCCTGATTTTAGCATTTACGCTGGGTTTGGGTATGTCTGTCATTCCGGGTAACCGCCTGAAAAATGTCATGGAAGATTTCAAAGACATCATCAATATCGTGATCAGTTCGATAATCATCCCTCTTTTGCCCCTGTACATTTTCGGTATATTTCTGAATATGAAGACCTCCGGACAGGTAGCCGGAATCATGGGCGTATTTGTAAAGATTATCATTGTCATTTTTGTCATGACCGTTATTCTGCTCTTCCTGCAATTCTTCATCGCAGGATCGGTAGGAAAAACCAATCCTTTCCGTTTGTTCCGGAACATGTTGCCGGCATACATGACGGCTTTGGGTACACAATCTTCCGCAGCAACGATTCCCGTTACCTTGGAGCAAACCATCAAAAACGGAGTACGTCCCGAATTAGCAGGTTTTGTCATTCCCCTGTGTGCCACCATCCACTTATCCGGTAGCACCATGAAAATTGTTGCCTGTGCCATGGCCATCATGTTGGTTTCGGGGATGGATATTCATTTCGGCCAATTCGCCGGATTTATCATGATGCTGGGCATCGCTATGGTTGCTGCTCCCGGTGTTCCAGGAGGTGCAATTATGGCTGCTTTGGGAGTACTTCAATCCATGCTCGGTTTTGACGAAACCGCCCAGGGGTTAATGATCGCCCTATATATCGCCATGGATAGTTTCGGCACAGCCACCAACGTCACCGGCGACGGTGCAATCGCAGTTATCGTAAACCGGATATATAAGAAAGAAAAAGCGTAACAAGGCTCTGATTCAAATTGCAGATTTTAAATTTTAGATTGGGAGCATAAGGTGGGGATGGAGGGTATTTATGATTTACGATTTATGATTTATGATTTATGATTTACGATTTAATGATTTAGGGGTTAGGGGTTTTGATTAATCGTACAGGTCTGTCCACAAAAAATTTTTAATGGACAGACGAGAAGTTACAAGGAAAATCGTAAGTAAAACATTAATATAAAACAAACTACGCCAGAATCCTGAATCAAAAATTACAAACGACATAAACCGTTAGCCCGACAAAAAAGCCGCCCTTTTCAAGAGCGGCTCTTTCCAGTCAAAATTATGAGAAACTTGTTTATAGGTTAGGTTTTTCAGTTACGACCTGTCCGTCGAACAGATTGATCACCCTGTGAGTGAAAGAAGCGTCATGCTGGGAGTGGGTCACCATCACGATGGTTGTTCCCTCTTTATTTAACTCCGTCAACAAATTCATTACTTCCATACCGTTCTTGGAGTCCAGATTACCGGTCGGCTCATCCGCCAGAATTAACTTCGGTCCGGCCACCACTGCACGGGCAATAGCGACACGCTGTTGCTGACCTCCGGATAATTGCTGCGGGAAATGTTTTGCCCGATGGCTGATTTTCATCCGATCCAGAATCTGATTTACTTTCTCTTTCCTTTCGGAAGCTTTCAGTTTGAGGTAAATCAAAGGCAATTCAATATTTTCATATACATTCAATTCATCAATCAGGTTAAAGCTTTGGAACACAAAACCGATATTTCCTTTACGCACCATCGTACGTTGTCTTTCCTTTAAAGCTCCGACCTCTTTTCCGTCAAAATAATATTGTCCGGAAGTCGGGTTGTCCAACAAGCCGATAATATTCAATAAAGTTGATTTACCGCATCCGGATGGCCCCATAATAGCGACAAATTCACCTTCTTTGATATGTAATGAAACACTATTCAAAGCCGTCGTTTCAACTTCCTCTGTACGGAAGACTTTACTCAGATTTTCTATTCGTAACATATATTTATTCTTTAAAGTTTTTTACATCTCTCCGCAAAAGGTATAGCTATTTCCGTGCCAAAATAACAAAACGCTGGCTATCAACAATATAAACACAATCATTTTATAGCAAACTGTAAAAAAAATAGACATATATTGTCTGCTTTTTTTACAGTTTATGTTCCGGAACCTTTTAAATTGATTTCAAATCACATTATACAATTCATCATTCTGCCGCAATCAATTTGCAGCAGGACCACCCTGTCCAATCAAAAATCGTAAATCATAAATCGTAAATCATAAATTAAAAATACCCTCCATCCCCGCCTTATACTCCCCATCTAAAATCCACAATTCAATATCTCCCCTTCTTATATCCCTGCATTTCAAATTAAAGTTCTATTTTTGCAATATGGAGTCCGGCTATCGAGTCCGGGCATAAAAACGATCCCTATGACAAAAGAAAAGTGGCAAGGACATATCGCTATCCTTTGCACCAACCTGATATTCGGTCTGAATACGCCGACGGCCAAAAGTCTTGTCCCGACATGGATATCGCCAACAGCTCTGACCTGTTTACGCATGTCGTTTGCAACTGTTATTTTCTGGATCATCGCTTCGTTTTTCAAGCAGGAAAAAGTTTCCAAAAAAGATTTGGTTATCATCTTTTTCGGTGCCTTATTCGGTTTAGTCGGTGCACAGCTTTCTTTCGCCGTTGCCCTGCAATATACCTCCCCGGTAAATATCTCACTGATTGCTGCCATGACTCCGGTCGCTGTCATGATAATGGCTGCTTTCTGGCTAAAGGAACCCATCACGTTCAAAAAGGCAGCGGGCGTTTTTATCGGTGCTGCCGGAGCCTTACTGATTATCTTACATTCCTCCCCGGCAAACAACGGATCCAATAATATGCTCGGAAATCTACTGGCTGTTGTCAATGTCATCACATATGCGCTCTATCTGATCATTACCCGCACAGTCTCTTTACGTTACAAGCCCATTACGTTGATGAAATGGATGTTTCTTTTCTCCGCTCTGATATCCCTGCCACTGGGTTTTCAAAACCTGATAAATGCCCCGGCCTTTACTGCAGCAGCACCCAACGATGTCCTTTGGCGGCTTGCCTATATCGCCATTATGGCAACGGGAATTGCTTATTTCCTGGTACCCCTTGCTTTAAAACGCATCCGTCCGACAACCGTCAGCATGTATAACAACGCCCAGCCGTTGATTGCATCTACGGTCGCAATTATCATAGGACAGGATGTTTTCAGTTGGGACAAACCCGCCGCAGCCATACTGGTATTTATCGGTGTATATCTGGTTACCCAAAGTAAATCCAAAGCAGATATAGAAAAAGAAACCGGGAAGAATTGATCTCCCCGGTTCTACTCTAACCCTTTTGTTATTACTTATTTGTTTAAATAAGCACAGAGCATCCATACTAACTTTTCCTGCTGCGAAATATAAGGAGTTAAAAGATCCTGCGTACCATCGTCACCGGCTTCTGATGCCAAAGCGATAATCTCACGTTCTTGCCTGATCAATACAGCCAGGTCATTCAATACAGCCTGCAAACAAGCATCTCCATCCGATACATTTTCAACGGCCTTCAAAGAAGCTACCCGGGCATATGCTGCATAAGAATGCAAAGGGGTATGGCCCAGCGTCAATATTCTTTCTGCCAGCTCGTCTACTTTTTCTACTGCATCGTTGTACAATTCTTCAAATTTCGCATGGAGAACGAAAAAACGGTTTCCTTTTACATTCCAATGGAAACCTCTCAAATTCTGATAATATACCTGGAAATTGGCCAACAACTGATTTAAACTTTCCGCTACCTGTTGAGATTTCTGTGCATTCAATCCGATTACATCTATTGTCTTCATAATATTCTGTTTTTATTGGTTTATATTCTTTTTATTTTTCTGATACAAATATAAACCAAGTTTGTATATAAATCAAATCAATAATGTTTACAATATGATCAATTTATACTATAATTATTGAAGTATAGATAGTTATGTCGATGTATGGAAAAATAAAGCCCTATTTTTTCTCAACCGGACTTTAAAAATAATTGATCTGCAACCTTGTATCATTCCACCCATTTAATGCTTTACAATCCTACCGCAACGTCATCCGTCATTCGCAACAGGCCGATTTGCATGATGAATCAAAAATCATAAATCTTTCAAAGGGCAACCTGTACCCTCAACCGTAAATCGTAAATCAAAAATCAAAAATCGTAAATCATAAATCCTCTACATTTGCAGCCGTAACATCAATTCGCCTGCCTATTAGCAAACCGGAAGAGCGGATCGGCACTTTGTAAAATCTTATTTTTCAAAAGAGAAGGATAATCCGGATGCTCTTCCAAAAATATTCTGACGGAATCCGCTGCCTGTATGGACCTATGCCCATCCAAACAAGAAGATACCCAGTTTTTCGGAAAGAAAATATCTCCGGTTCGTTGTATCTCCTGTAAAATTTCCAAAGAAGGACGAATATACTTCAAGGCTTGCTTTTGGCGTAAAGGATGATTCAAATAACGAAGGACAGAACAAGTCCACGGCTCTATTCTTCTATTCTCCGCTTTCAGTAGTGAACGGAATAAGGAATCCCGGACCGTTTCTTCGGGATTCACAGCCCGGGCGATGTATTGAAACTCTCTTTGCCGATCGGGATTTGTGATACGATTTTCCTGTACGGCAATAATTTCTCTTGCTTTTTCAGGCAAACGCACGGCCAATTCATAAGCCATTTTCCGATAATCCGCCTCACTCAACAATAAAGCTTCGAAAGGCTTTTGTTTTTCCCATATTCTGTACACTTCTGCCGTACATTCCGGAGTCCGGAAAATATTCAACAAAGCCCGGAATGCTCCCAATCGCTGTTCCCCCTGCTCTCCTTTCCGACTCAATCCCAGCAACACCTCCTCCGTCCGCCTTATATCTTTTTCAGACACGACAGAATTCCGGACAGTAGAAACGACATAGGATAGCAAAGAAGAATACAATAACGGATTCTCTTCAAACGGCAAACAGGTCAAAAGAGCATTGAGAAAATCAGCAGGCTGCACCTGTCCCTGAATCCTATTCTCGTTCAGAATCATGACCGCCGACATACGGGCTAGCGGATCGGTAAACTCCCTGATATGACCCAGACACCATTTTAAGCTCGCTGTATCCGGCCTAAAATAACCGTACCCTTTCCCCGCATAGCCGGGAAGAATATAATCAAAATCATCTACACCGGAAAGTTTTGTCATCCGCTCATTCAGATTCACGTCCAGAATCCGGGAAGAATCCCCTTTCACCAACAAAATTCCGACATGTTGCGGCCAACATATATCCCGTCCGAAAGGATCTTTTTGCATCAACCAAACTTGTTCTTTTTCACGTTTTACGGCTATTTCCGGCATTCCTTTTTCATTCACCCACACACGGCTCCAGGTTGTCAGATCTTCCGGCGTATAACGGTCCAGAATCTGAATCAGATTTCCCCAATCAGCGTTGGAATAAGCATAAGACTTCAAATAATTCCTTATTCCTTCCCGAAACCGTTCTTCTCCCATCCGTTCAACCAGCATTTGCATCACAACCGGGGCCTTATTATAAACGATTTGTCCGTAAATCAATCCGGCATTATTCAGATTACCGAGTTCTTGCTTAATGGCATTACTTCCGGCTGTCCGATCTTCGGAATAAGCCGCCGGATAAAACCCTTTCAAAGCACTCAATTTATGATTAACAGCAGGGAAAAGTGGTTCTACCATCCGGGCGGCAAAATAATTAGCAAATACTTCTTTCGTCCAGACATCGTCGAACCATTTCATCGTCACATAATCCCCGAACCACATATGAGCCGTTTCGTGGGCAATCAGCTCGGCACGTCCCAATTCTTCGTTCACAGTAGGGTGTTCCGGTAAAAACATACGCTTATCATTATACAATGTCGCACCGGTATGTTCCATTCCTCCGAATTGAAAACCCGGCAAAATAACCAAATCGTATTTTGCAAAAGGATAAGGAATAGCAGTATAGGCTTCCATCCATTTTAAAGCTGCAAACACCTGCCGGGCAATTTCCGGTAATTGTTTCTGCTTTTGAAGTTCCGTCTCCCGGTGATATACCGAAATATGGCGCCCTTCTTCCGCAAAAGATTCCCGCTGAAAATTTCCGGTAACAAAAGAAAACAGATACGTACTTAAAGGTTCCGTCTCTGCAAAGACGATTTTCATCCGTCCATTTTTCTCCATGCTCTCCTTAAGCGGGGCATTAGAAACTGCCTCCCAGCCGGACGGAACCTCCAAGGACAACGTAAATCGGGCCTTTAAATCCGGTTGATCAAAACAAGGAAACAACGTCCGTGCCCGATCGGGCACCAAAAGCGTATACAGGTAATCTTCATTGCGGTTCAGCGATTGATCGCCGGCTCTAAAAATTATCGAAAGCCGATTCTCTCCGGCAACCGTTTCCTGTGCCGGAATAAGTAAATGTTCGTTTTCAAAACGATAAGCCGAAGAGACACCGTTTACCTTTACTTCACGAATCTTCTCCGCATCTTCCCGAAAATCCAGGATCACATCTTCCTTTTGAGGCAGTCTGAAAGAAATTCCGACTTCTCCCTCTACCGGATTATTTCTATGCCCCGGAATTACAAATTTTAGATCATATTTTAAATCAGATACCGTAATTTTCCGGTGTTCTGCCAATTTTTTACTCACTCCGGGAACGGCTAAATCGGACGATACCTGAGTACAACCGACCAGAAGCAAACAGCCGAACAAGTTCCAAAATACATTTTTCATAAAATGGATTTGAACGATTTATTACCCTCTAAATTCATTGACTTACAGAACTTCATATTTTACAATCTATCCTGAACAGACATCGTTAAAATTTAAAATACATCTATTCAGCTTACCCTGATTATTCATGTCAAACTAAAAGTCAGAAATACCCTACAGACTCCTCCTTATTTACCACCCGGAAGCAGATCTACCTATCTCAATTCCACCGGCTTAGACGGAATTCTCGTATCATCCATAGCGGCACACAAGGTAAACCAAGCTATCATAGCAGCATTGTATTTCAAATCATCTATAACCAAACGCTCATAAGTATCTGTCGGCCGGTGATACCCGGTTGAATAATCAAGTCCGTCCTGAATAAATTGGAATGCCGGTATACCGAACCGGTCAAAAGAAGTATGATCCGTACCATAATTATTACGGGGAGAAAGCGTCGTGAATCCCAAAGCTTCCACCGGCTTCATCCAGGCAGCAAAATAAGGCGCAGCCATATCGTTTTCCTGCAAATAAATTCCCCGGAACCGACCGGAGCCGTTATCCATATTCAAGTAAAGAACCAAACGATCGAATTCGTCTTTTTTCTCTTTAGCTTTGACATCGTAAATGTATTTCTGAACATATCCCCGCGAACCCATCATTCCCTGTTCCTCTCCTCCCCACAAAGCAACCCGTATCGTACGCCTGGGCTGAACATCCAACGCTTTCAGAATCCGCAGAGCCTCGAGCATTACCATACAGCCCGAAGCATTATCTGCTGCTCCTGTCCCGGCATGCCAGGAATCCAAATGTCCGCCGATCAATACGATTTCATTTTTCAATTCCGGATCCTTACCCGGAATTTCAGCAATCACATTATCTACCGTCAGGTGATTATTGAACTCATTCTGAATATCAATTTCCATTTCCACCGGCGTTCCCCGTTCCACCAGACGGACCATACGACTGTGTGCCTCTACAGGCAACACCAATTCCGGCGTCGGTTCTGGCTCTCCCCATTTATAACCGATTCCCAAAGAATGAGGAACATTCAAATTACCTGCCCCATGTACAATGACGGCAGGTTTTTCCGTTTTCAGTAATTTTGCCATCAACTCCAGCAAATTCGTTCCTCCGGTCGTCAACTGCGTAACTCTACGCCGGGATTGCGGACGGGGATCTTGTTCCAAAGTTTTCAACTCTTCTTCCGTATAACGTTTGGCTGTCGGTTCGAATGTTAATTTATATTCCTTTACAACCGGCATCAACACAATTTTTCCGGCCAGTTTTCCCCTGTAATTTTCAATGTCTTTCGGTTTTTTGACTTGCAGTAATACCACTTCTCCTTTTACGGGCCCCGGAGTACTCCCCGTCCAGGCCTTCGGATTGGCAGCAAAATTACAATAATAGGGCGTTGTCATCGCCGCATAAGTCCTTTGATTATCCCAGCCTCCCTTTAAAAAATCCATTGCTACTTCAACCCGGACATTCTCCAGTCCCAGCGCCTTCATTTTTTCCATCGTCAGTTTCACCGCCCGATCATATAATTTAGAAGCAACCAAACGAGGCCCCATAAAATCGGTCATCCACACGGCCATGTCCTCCAATTGTGAATTCCGGAAGGCTTCATTTTTAATTTTAAAAGCTGTTAATTCCGGTAAACATTGCTGGGCCATTCCCCCAAACAACCCGGTCCATAAAAATGCAATACATATAAAAATCTTTTTCATCGCTCGACAGTATTCTAATAATTAATGGGAGTTAAATTACTAACATTATTTTATTTTTTTTATCCAAATACAATTTTAAGAAAACTTTATACCATCCTTTCACAAAAAACGTCCGCTACGACATATTTTTAAACATTCCGGACAAAGGAATCATTTCATTGTTTGATTTTTAAATAAGAATATTTATTACCCGAAGAAACACCATGAACCTGGCAGACCCTGTTTCCGACAGGATACACCGGGATAAAGAATGCCGGAAAATACACAGCAAACACCGGAAACGATAAATCATGTCCGGGAAAAATAGACAAAGACCCCGTTTATGACGACAAAATCCGGATATCCCGCCTGAAAAACGGGAATATATAATACAGCAAACCACGGAGCAAGAACACCAGACTCAAAATGCAACAAAACACCTTCGTCATTCTGATATTCTGCATCACCGCTTCCGTATTATTTAGCCTGCTCCTGCATCTTTTTCCCGCCGGATAATCCTGTAATCCGAACCTTGTATAAGTAACTGTTCAAAATTAATTATACCTTTAATACTTTAACCACCTGCACTCAAAGAGTCTCCGAAAATATAAAATAAGCCAACAAACTTACCACAAGAAATCCGGTCTTATGTATCTCATTCAATTTAAAATCTAAAATCCATTTTTATGATCCGGCTAAAATACCCCGTCAAAAATCACAAACGTAAGTCCACCATACCTTTCAATCCAACCTTGTGGATTCAATTTCCAGCCAAAAATCATAAACCAAAATATTCTTTTTGTAACTTCATGACTCTGTAAGTCATTGCCTGTATCTCAATCGTAAATCTAAAATTAAAACTTATTCGTTTTTCAAAGTCTCGACAGGATTGACAATGGCAGCTTTCCAACTCTGATAGCTAACCGTCAGTATCGTTATTAACAGAGTCGCCAGCCCTGCCACCAGAAACACCCACCAATAAATAGTCGTCCGGTAAGGAAATCCGGCCAGCCATTCCCGCACGATATACCAGGCAATCGGTACTGCCACAACAAAGGCTGCGACAATCAACTTCAAAAAGCTTTTATTCAGGAAAATAATCATTTCCCCCTCCGTAGCACCGTTTACTTTACGAATACCGATCTCTTTCATTTTAAAACGGGCATTGAATAAAATCAAACCGTATATCCCCATTAAAGAAATAAGAATTGTAATCGAACCGAATATGGAAATCAGCTTCGCCAGATTCTCTTCCTTCTGATAGAGCTGATTCATCTTTTCATCCAAAAATTTAACATCTCCGTCGGCCGCTGAAAACTGACGATACGTTTTCCGGATATAATCCATTGTCGCCGGCAAATAAGTACCACTCACCTTGATCAAAGCATATTCGATTCCCTGATCATCTCCGCAAACAAAGGCCATCGGTTCGATCTCCTCCCGTACGGACCTGAAATTAATATTTTCAGCTACGCCGACAACCTGTCCCATATTTTTAAAACAACCTATTTCTTTTCCAATAATATCTTTCATTTCGAATTTATCCACAAATTTCCGGTTAAAGATGATTTTATTCATCCCTTTTTCATTGTGGGCAAAGAAATCGACTCCGTCAGCAATCTTGATATTGAAAAAACGGAGAAAATTATGAGCCACCGGCCAGGCATAAAATTGAACCCGCTGTCCGTTAAATTCCCGGCCCCATCCCATACCGACCTGTCCGGGCAGGAAACGGGTGGTCGTATAATCTATAATCTCCGGACGGGTTTTCAATTCATTCTCAAAAGCATTCAACTGCTTCTTCAACTCTCCGTTCAAAGGCACATATACGATATTTTCCCGGTCAAAACCCAGATTCATATTTTGCATATAGGTGTGCTGCAATTTGATAAAGATAGCCACCGTAATCAAAACGACAGTCGTAATAAACTGAAACAGCAATAGGGAATTCCTCAACCGGATCCCTTTAGGTGTCAGTGCAAAAGTTCCTTTTAATACGAGAGCCGGAGGAAAAGACGTCATATAAAATGCCGGATAAAGTCCCGCCAAAAGCCCCAGCAAAATCGCGACTCCGGCAATCGTCAGCAAAATACCCACATTCGCCCCCAAAGCCAGGTCTGCGGTGAAAAAATCCGCAGCCGGAGAAGCGATAAATAAAATCGTCCAGATAAACGATAATCCGAAAGCCAGACAGGAAAGCAATATGGACTCAAATGCGATTCCCCGCCGCAATTGTCCGGGCATTGCCCCCATTACCTTCTGGGTATTGATCCGTTTAATACGGATAGGGGCTAAAGCCGTCGAGAAATTAATAAAATTCACATAGGCAATCCCGATAATCAAAAGGGCAATGGCAATCAGGCATAAAGTCGTATTCAGGTTCCCTTTAGCAAAACTACCGTCGGATTTGGATTTAAAGTAAATATCTTTTACCGGAGTCAGATAAAAATCCATTCGCTCCTGAAATTCCACCAAATCTTCCTTATCCATCCCGGGCATATCCAGTTTACTTATCTTTTCGGCTACATCTTCGGCCGAAACACCCGATGTCAACTTAAAATAAGGGACATAGGACCATTCAGACCATGTTTCGTCTTTCAAGCGATATAAAACACCGTTTTTCACCGAACTGTTTTTGGGAAAATCTTTATATACCAAGGTCACGGTAACCGGAGTCTTCCCTATATTCATTGTTTTTCCCAAAGCCGATTCCTTCCCGAAAAATTTCTTAGCGACACTTTCCGACAAAGCAATGGAATAATCTCCTTCCAGACAGGTCTTCGGATCTCCTGCTATAATCTCCGGAGAGAACACATCGAAGAAACCGGGCGTCACCTGGCAAAAAGGCTCCTGATACTCCACTTTATTTCCCTGAGCATCTTCCACACTCACGGCCTGGTCCCATCCCTGCCAGGTAGCACAATAAGCCTCAATACCGGGAATATTCTTTCCGATACTCTCTACAACGGGCACGCAAATATTGGCACTGTAATCAGTTGCCACCTTGTCGTAGTACTCCAGAAGAAAAATCCGTTCTTTGTCCTTATAAGAACCGTCGTAACTAAACTCGTAAATCACCTGAAAAGCAATTACAGTCAATACCGTAAAAGCAACGGACAAACCGACGACATTCAGTACAAACGCCATCTTATTCCGTTTTAACGTTGCTAAAAATTCCCGAAACATATTTTATTCTATTAAAAACAACTAAACTCATTTTATTCTAAGTCCCCGCCTATACCGGTCCTGTTCAAATTTCATCCTGATAAAACAGAATGGCTTGTTTAATTCCGTCACTCCCTTTTTAAGGTATCCACAGGATTACGTACCGCTGCCCGCCAGGATTGCCAGATCACAGTCAAGACTCCTATTCCCAGAGCAAAAACACCTACTCCTATGTAATGCCACACTGTTGCTTCCTGCCGGTAAATAAAATGTTTGATCCATTCCTGCGTAAAATAAAACGCGATAGGTAAAGCAATCAAAAAAGCAATCATAATCCATTTCATAAAGCGATTGCACAACAAACCGACCACCTGCGACTCCGTCGCTCCGCTTACTTTACGTAAAGCAATTTCTTTCATCCGGTTTTCCACCGAGTACCAGGCCAATCCGAACAGTCCCAGACAAGTCAAAATCAAACTGATCCAGGCAAAAACCGATACCATCTGCATCATCTTCTGTTCGTCACGATGAAAAGCCAGATAAGCATCCGACATTGTTTCCCAGCTAAATAAAGGTTGGTCCGGAGCCACTTCTTTCCAAAGGGCCACCATTTTACCGATAGCAGCTTTCTGATTTTCAGGAGCAACCTTTACGACCGAAATCCAGGCATACTCCGGAATGATCATTAAAGGAGTAATCGCCCGGGTAAGATCCTCGATAATGAAATCATGCACTACCCCACAAATCGTACGATTTTCTCCGTTGAAATCAAAATTATAACCTACCGGTTCTTTTAAATTCCATTTTTTTACAAACATCTCGTTTACAACAACCGAACCTTTAGGAGAACGAGCTGTAAAAGGGCCACCTGCTATAAACTGCAGATTATAAAAATCGAAATAATTCTCATCACAATTAATTATACTTACAAACCAGTCGTTATTGGAAACAGCCCCTTCCGCCAAACCCGATCCTTTGGTCATTTTCTCTATTTCAGGAATCGTATTCAGTTTTTCACAGAATACGTTCCACGCCTGCTCATCTGCACTTTCTCCCTCATCCAATAATAAAATACTTTCCGCTCCCGGACGATTATGTGCAATAAAATCCATTTGCCGGTGAACATTTACGACAAATAACAACAATACAATCGATACGGCAAACTGGGCAACCACCATACTCGTCACCAAACGCGGCCTACGGCTGTATTCCTGTTTCAGTATCCGACTTAGGTGCTCTTCTCCCAAACGCGAAAAAATATACAACGAAGGAAATAAAATCATGAAAAGCAGGATAACCAACAATAACCAAAGCGTAATCCCGGAAAAAAAATCCGGCATAATCAAACGGGACTCAAACAGAGCATTGAACCGGGGCAATAATTTCCAAATCAGCAGTAAAGCTATGCCCAATGCCAGAAAAACCTGTACTCCCGTCTCTGTCATCAGATGCATCCGCATTTGTTGCTTCGATGCCCCGAATATCATCTGTTGCCCGGTATTACGTAAACGCTGCAAGGTCCGCGTCATTCCGAGATTAATATAATTAAAGCAGGCAATAATCAATACAGCCAGTGCTATACTGATTCCGACATACATCAGCATCGGACTCCGACTCAATGTCAGATCATCGTCATTACCTGAACCCGGAGTAAAATAAATCTCTTTTAAAGGTACTAAGCTCAATTCATGAAAAGCAGAATCAGCCCGCATCTTTTTTTCAAAAGCCTTTCCCGTCACATCCTTGTCCAACTGAACAAACGTATAATAAAAACCCTGCCAACTTTTTAAATTTACATCGATTTCCTTTTCCGGCAATCCCTTTAATATTTTATAATTAAAAAATCCTCTTTCCGAATCGTCAATGACAGCTGTTATCGTATAAGTCTCATCAAAAAATTCAGTATACAATCCGTTAGCGACACGCACGGCTTTTGATATATCAAAACGAAGTCGCTCTCCGATTACGTTATCCCGGCCGAAAATACCCAAGGCAAATGAACGGGTCACTGCAATCTCTCCCGGCCTGGATAAAGTCTGGCGTAAATCCCCTCCCAACAAGCGGGGTTTACATAGTTTTTCCATATTGGCCGTCACTTCGAAAAAACCGTTCACCGAAACCGTACGTCCTTCCTTATTTATTTTGGCAACACAACTGTGAAATACACAAAAATCGGTCACTTCCGGAAAACGACTCTGTAAAAGTCCGCCGACACTTCCGGTCCCGATAGATCCAAAAATTTCACGCTCGCTATCTCCGTAAAACTCGCTCTTCGACTTAAAGGAATACCATTGGTCATTATCCGAAATGACATTTGCAATCCGATACTCGTTTGTTACAAAACCGGCCATCAATACACTACATACCAGTCCTACCGTCAAACTCAAAATAGAAATCACGGTGTACACTTTATTCCGCATCCACCCGCGAAACATCATTTTCAATTGGATCACTTTCATTTCCGGATTTGTTAGAAGTCAAACGGATTCCTTTATTTATCAAGATCATTAAATCAAAAAATATGCCGTCGGAATAACTTATTTATAATCAACAAATTAATTAAAAAACCCCAGTGTTAAAGTGTCTAAAATATAGACAACTATGTCTAAAATATAGACAACCTATTTTTAAATTCTTTTACGTCGTCAACATCGTTTCTTGCGAAATTCGCTGTCTTCATTTTAATTCTATACTTTTTTAAATATTTTTGTTGAGTGCTAAAATTGAATTTGTAAAAAACAATTTCCACGAATGAAAATTATCATTTCCCTGCTTCTCGGACTTTTGCTTTTCGGTTGTGTACAGCCCGAAGATATCGGAAACGAACAACATATTAAAAAAAAATCCTCATTACAAATAATGGTAGATCGGTTTAACCGGAAAAGACCGGCAAAAGAAGCCTTAAGCAAAGCCGACAACCAATATCTGACCCAAAAAACATTTCTTTCCGACACTCTTATCCAAACAGCACTCCGTTATTACAAAAACGACGAAATCTCTCCGGAACTGGCCCGTACTTATTACTACCTGGGACTTTACTACGAAGATAAAAAGCTATTTCAAAAAGCATTACTGGCTTATACGTATGCGGGAGATGCCCTCCCGTGCGAGGACGACTCTTTTCTCCGGGATAAATTAGATCAAAAACAATTCCAATTATATGCCTTATTGGGAAAAAACAAGACAGAAGAATGGCAATGGAAATATCGCTATGAAAACATACGCAATAAAAATATACGCTTACAAAAACAATTAAACATATGGCGCTTCTTCTGTGTCGGATCTGTTTTTCTTCTCCTGTTCATTTTGGGATTAGCCCGTCATCGTACCAACCGCCGACGCAGGGAATTGTTTGAAAGCCAGTTGTTCATCGAACGATTGCAAAGGGCAGAAGAAGAACTGAAAGAAAAACTACTCCGGGAACTGGATGAAAAAGACAACAAACTGAAAGAATTTTTCCGCCTCCGGGTAGAAATGATCAAAGAATTTGTCGAACTCTCCCGAAAATACGGAAATAATCTGGAAAAACTCAAGGACAAATTTTCCCGGATGGTTTCTACGGACTCTTTTTCCCCTGCCGACTGGATCTTATTGAAAGAAGGAGTAAACATCATGGGAAACGGTATCATCGATCATCTACAAAAAACTTACCCGGAACTGACCGAAGAAAATCTCCGTTACTGTGCCTTGATATGTGCCGGATTTGAAACCGATGAACTGGCAATCCTTTGGGACATCAACAACGATTCCATTTACAAACGGCGTACCCGCCTCCGGCAAAAACTGGGATTGGCCAAAACGCAGGATATAAAAAAATTCTTCGACAGCCTGATTACCGAACTCCGGAAAAAACGTTGCTGAATACCGGATTGTTTTAACCGAAAACCCTCCTGTCCGGATTTACGCTACATAATACACTGATTATCATTACAATCAAAATAACCTGTCCTGACTCTATGTCCGGATGTCCTATAGTATTTCTTCTCTTTATACCTTACTTTTATCCCGATGGCATAAATAAAGACAAACCGCCGTCAATAACCCGTTTACGCAATAAACCGAAATAAAAATTACAAGCTCCTAAATATCCAAAGACATGAAAAAACTTTCTTATATCTTACGTGACTTACTCCGGTTTAAAGGAAATACGTTTACGAAAATTATTTCGCTAGCCATCGGTTTATCGGTCGGTATCCTGTCTTTCAGCTATTGTGCTTTCGAAACGGATTACGACAGTTTTCACCGTTATGCCGACCGGATATATCGGATAGGTACTACAGAAGGAAATACAAATATTCCGCTTGCACTCGCCAACGAAGCTAAACGGGAAATACCGGAAATAGAATTGACGACCTGCATACAAGAACGCATTTACCCCAATTATATATATAAAAAACAGCGCTTTCAGGGAGGTGATGCCCTGCGAGCCGATACATCGTTTTTCCGGCTCTTTTCTTACCGTTTACTATCAGGCGATCCGAGAGACCTCCAATATGCCGACAAATTTTTTATCTCCGACAAACTAGCCGCAATCATCTTCGGAAACGAAGATCCGTTAGGTAAAGAAGTAAAATACGGTAACAAACTGATTACCGTAGCCGGCATATTTGAAAACTTTCCCCGTAACGGCCACCTGATGAACATACATGCCATTCATCCGCTCATCCAAACGAATGATAACCAATGGACAGACAAACCCGAATATAAGGGCTATATCCTTCTGACCCCGGGAACCGACCCGGATAAGGTCACCCGGCAAATCCAGGCCATTGCCGATCCCCATCAGTCGGAAGAACATCATTACTCCTACACATTGCAACCGCTACGAGACCTTCATCTGAAATACGGCTGGGGATATACCTACATTACCCTAGTCGGAATCATGGGTTCCATCATCGTACTGATATCGGCTCTCAATTATATTCTGATTTCCGTTTCATCCCTGATTCAAAAAACCAAAGAGATCGGCATCCATAAAATCAACGGAGCCAGTACATCGAATATTTTCACGATGTTTTTCACGGAAACCGTCATTCTGATCATTATCTCAGGACTATTGGCTCTGGGAGAACTGATTGCTTTCAAGCCGTTTTTCGAAAACATCATGTATAACGAATATGCCAGCCTGTTCAATACCCGGGTACTGATCACTGTCGCCTTCTTCTTTGTCTTTATGATTATCCTCACAGGAGTATTGCCTGCCCGTTTATTTGCTTCCGTCCCCGTCCTGCAAATCTTTCGGCAAGTATCACACGGACGTCGTTTCTGGAAATACATTCTGCTTTGGATACAATTTTTCTCCGCCTGCCTGCTACTCACCTTACTCATCATCTTCAACGGTCAATACAAAACAATGATGAATAAAGACATGGGATATACAATGGAAAATCTCTATTACACCCAAATGTATTGCGGTTCCCCATACCCTTCCCTCGCCTCCGTCAAAGACGAAGTGAAACGTCTTCCTTTTATCAGCAACGTCACATTTTCAAGCAACCTTCCTCTCTGGCCTGTCAGTGCGACAGTTTCCGACCCGAACGGCCAGGGCCTGTTCCAAAGTTGTGTTATCCATACCGACGAAGATTTTTTTTCCACATTACAAATCCCCATACTGGACGGTGATTCGATAGCTTTTACAGGAGGGAAAGACAACGTTTGGGTAAATGAAAAATTCCGGGAAAAACTGGAAATTACCGGGACAAATGCTACCGGATTAGTCGTGGAAAAAAGGCCTATTACCCCTTGCGGAACCTGTCGGAACTTTCACGTACTTTCCCTCTACGCCTACCAGGAACCCCTGACGATTTTCCGTCTTCAGGAACCGGACACAACCCGCAGTTATTATCTCCTGATGAGAATGGAACAAGCCGACCGCCAGCAAATGAAAGAATTGATGACCAGAATCCGGAAAATAAGCAATCAACCCGATCTTAATCTTTACTATTATCCTCATGTATTCCGGGCCGGTTACGAAAGCGATAAGGATATGTGTACGAGCGTACTGATCTTTTCCTCTATGGCCATCATCATTGCCATATTGGGCTTGTTCGGCTTTACAGGCGACGAGGTATCGCGGCGAACCAAAGAAATAGCCATTCGCAAAGTAAACGGTGCTTCCGTCACTTCCATTACCTTGCTCTTGCTGCGGAACATCAGCTTACTGGCTCTGCTGTCCATCCCTTTTGCTTTAACAGGAGCTTATTTTATCGGAAGCCTGTGGCTGGAAGAATTTATTTACCGGTTACCGTTAAGTATATGGATATTTTTGGGAGGAGCTGCTTTAACTTTTATCGTTATCCTTCTCACTGTACTTTTAAAAAGCCAACGAGGCATCCGTGCACGACCGGCAGAAACCTTGAAAAGTGAATAGATCGGCTTATGCTTTTTAGTACGCCTGCAGATTTCATGTTTATGATTATGAACGCACAAAACCGGTCCTCTGTAAATAACGGATCGAATTACGACACAATCATAAATAATGAAATCTGCGGGACAACTGAATCCCAAATCTAAAATTCTTTATGAATTTGTTTCTTTCCGCAAGAATTTCCATCTTTAGCCGTCTAATAGAGAACAATGCTGGAAGATGTGCGATAAAGAAATAATCGATCGGATTCTTAACGGATACCCGCAGGATTTCCGGTTTCTGGTAGAAAAGTACCAGGAAACGGTTTTCCGTACAGCCATGGGCTTCGTACATGACCGGGAAGACGCAGAAGACATCAGTCAGGAAACTTTTATCTGTGCCTACCGTTCTCTTCACAATTTCCGGGGCGAATCGGAATTCTCGACCTGGCTCTACCGAATTGCGGTCAATTGCTGTCTGCGTCAGATCAAACGGGCGCAAAAGAAAAATTTGCTACAACGAACGGAAGATTTATTACAACGGGCATTATACATTTGCAGTGAAGATAAAAATCCGGAAGAAACAGTTATTTCCAAACAATCGGAAGAATTAATCCGCAATGCCATCGACAGTCTTCCGGAAAAACAGCACATTGCTTTTACATTGAGCAAATACGATGAAATCCCCCAGAAAGAAATTGCCCGGATTATGGAAATCAGCGAAGGAGCTGTCGAACAATTGCTCCAACGGGCTAAAATAAATTTGCAAAAAAAATTAAAACAGCCGTAGGATTTTTCTCCGAAGCGTATCTAATAATATGTAATTGCGTCTGAAATGAGAAAGTTATCAGTAGAGGAATTTATACATCAGGAAATATCCGTAAAACCGTCGGTTTCATTAACCGAGCGGATTATGGCCGATGTATTGGACACAGAAAACCATATCTGTACCCAGAATAAGATGTGGTGGATTCAGGCAACAGCCATTGCGGCAAGTGTAGTTATAACCGTTATGCTGGGTATCCAAATCGGAAAAAGTTATCCGAAAGCGACTTTCGACGGTTGGAACATCAACGACGCACAGATTGAAAATCTGGCTCTATACGAAGTGGAACATGAATAATATTATTAAAAAATACTGGAAAAACTGGCTTATCCTGATACTGATCGTTTTAAACATTTCCACGATCGGCAGTATTCTTATTACCCGCCAGTGTTCCTCTGCCGCCCGGGATACGATTGTTATTGACGAAGAGGCAACACCGATCAACGGACAATGTTTTGTCAAAAATATGGACTTCAGCAAACAACAACGAAGTGATTTCAGAATCATAAATCATCAATTCCGCCAACGTGTCTGTCATA
The DNA here is from genome assembly GCF_003524185.1 of Culturomica sp. Lineage (NCBI taxonomy): Bacteria > Pseudomonadati > Bacteroidota > Bacteroidia > Bacteroidales > Odoribacteraceae > Culturomica > Culturomica sp. The sequence goes on along the minus strand of NZ_DOED01000038.1, from coordinate 63,801 downwards.
TTATTACACAACTCAACGCACAGAAAAAAGAGATGTTTTATGAACTGGGACAAAGCTATTCGGATACCCTGAAACTACATCGCATTGCCCGGAATATCGGAGATCTGCATCAGGCATTGAAAGACGAAACAGGCCGTTTTTATCTATCGGTAAAGACATTATGCAACACAGATCAACAAAAAAAGCTGCAACGTTATTTTACTCCGTTGTTCCAGACCTCTTGTTGTCAGGGACCGGACAAATGCGGACAGAAAAATTGTCTGCACCAACATAAGCACAATATTTGTGAACCTTAATATAAACCTTTAAAATTGAAAAAATGAAAGCTTTATTAATCGCATTAGCATTGGTATTTACAGTGAGCGTTGCTTCTGCTCAAAGTAACAAAACAACCAAAGAAACGAAAAAAGAAACGAAAAAAGAGTGTGTGGACAAAAAAGATTGCCAGAAGAGCGAATGTTGTAAAAACAAAAAAGACGCTAAATGCACCGGAGAATGTAAGAAAGACGGAAAATGCTGCAAAGAAGGACAAAAAAATGCAGATGGAAAAAGTTCTTGCTGCAAGGATGCAAAGAAAAGCGGATGCTGCAAAGATGCTAAAAAAGGCGAATGCACCAAAAGCGAAAAAAAATGTTGTAAAGAAGGAAAAACAACAGATAAAAAGTAAAGAAAAAGCCTGCGATTGCAGGCTTTTTTATTGTTCTATTTTTTTAAGATTCCGATTTCACCGACTTTGACAAAAGGACGCCCTTTGATTTCCTGTAAAGGCTCAAAACGGAAATAACGAGCCGGATAAGTACGTCCGAAAGAAACAGTTTGAGGTATCGGATTGTACATGATATTACTGAATTCTCCGGGGCATTCGCATTTTACCCATTTTTGTCCGTCCTCACTCACATAAAATGCATACAGAAAAACAATCCCTGCATTATCTCCTCCGGCTACAGGCATATACGTAAATCCCGTTATATCATAAACTTTCCCCATATCCACCGTCAAATTTCCGATACTCTCCGTCCCCTCTGTCTGCCAAAAAGTCTTCGGATCGTTATCAATGGCCTGCCGCGCCGGCTGTGCAGATATTTCATTTACTTTGCCAACAATTTTCCAATCCGTAACAGGAATATCGCCGGGCCGGAAATCCACTTGCTGCCCATCAATCACCGGGGCATAATATGCACCGGCTTCCCGGACATATACCCTTCCACGGCTCTGATCAACGGTTAAGCGCAAAGCCTCCGGCCGGCAATCCGGGAAACGCAGCAAACGCTTGTATCCGGCTGTTGTTCCCTGAGCCAAAGATTGCCATTGTCCTTCAATCTGAGCCTCTAATGTAAAATGTTCTATCCGCTGTCCCTGACGGATATCCTCGCCCAGCAGAAAAGTATTAATGGTAACTCCCGGTTTCACTTGAAATTCACGACTATCACCTTGCTCCATTTCAAAAGCTTCCCCTTTTAAAAGACGGTTTTCCTGAAAAACGGTCCGCAGATATTCTCCGAATTCCTGCAAACGAGCCGCATCGTTTTCATGAATCAACCCCCGGGTATCAGGCGGAACATTCAATAAAAGCACCGAATTGTAGCCGACAGACTCGAAATAGATATCCACCAGCTTTTGCAAAGATTTCACCTGGTGATCCTGAGAAGCGTGATAAAACCAACCCGGACGTATCGATACGTCGACTTCCGACGGATACCAGAACAAACGGGAAGCTTTGGCTATCAGATCCCGGCTTCCCAAATCTTTCGCCTGCGCATGTATCCCCAGCTTTTGATTTTCAACCTGAGCACCCGGATAAGTCTCCGGCATAAAAGCCGTTGCACTCCACTCGGTTTCACGCCCCAGTCCCTGTTCATTACCTACCCAGCGTACATCGTCTCCCATAATGGCACGTACAGCATGGGGCTGTAAACTATCCATCACACCGCAAAACAATTGCCAGTCGTATTCCTGTTTTCGTCCGTTAGGCCCTTCCGCATTCGCACCGTCAAACCAGATTTCATGTATCGTACCGTAATTCGTAAGTAATTCCGTCAATTGTTCGGCGAACATCCGGTTATACCGGGGACTATCGCCGTAACACTCTGCATTCCGGTCCCAAGGAGACAAATATACCCCGAATTTCATTCCATATTTATCACAGGCATCCTTCAACTCCCGCACAACATCTCCCTTCCCGTCCCTCCAGGGAGAAGAGGCGACCGAATGCCGGGTGGTTTTCGTCGGCCATAAACAAAAACCGTCGTGATGCTTCGCCGTCAATATGATCATTTTAAAACCACCTTTCTGCAATGTTTTTACCCATTGTTCGCAATCTAATGACGTAGGATTAAACAAAGCCGGATCTTCCTTGCCATCCCCCCATTCGCGGTTTGTAAAGGTATTTATCCCAAAATGCACAAAAGCCGTCAGCTCCATCTGTTGCCAGGCATATTGCCCTTCCGTCGGTACCAAACGGGATGCCATTTCTATTTTCTGTTCCGGAGTAGCTCCTTCCGGAAAAACCACCTCCTTTACATACAATTGCTCCGACTGACGACAGGACACCGCCAATAAAACAATCCACACTAAATTTTGCAATAATCTGATTTTTTTATTCATAACTTGTTATTACTATTTTAAAATTACACAATGAGTCCGTCCCAGTGTGTAAAGTCAATTCAAATTCCGGATCGGGTCGTCATAGAAAATCTGCAGACGTTCCAACTCCGCTTTCAGTTCTTCCGTTATCTTTTCCATACCGGGTTGCCCGAACAGATTGTGCATTTCAATCGGATCTTGTTGTAAATCATACAATTCCCAGGTATCAATATCATTGTAAAAATGCATCAATTTATAACGTTCAGTCCTTACCCCATAATGACGGCAAACAGAATGTTCTGCCGGATATTCATAGAAATGATAATAAAGCGATTTCCGCCAATCCGCAGGATTTTCTCCTTTCAGTAAAGGTACCAACGAAACGCCTTGTATGTCGGAAGGTACCGGTAATCCCGCCAATTCTAAAAATGTCGGAGCATAATCGATATTCTGTACCAGATTACCGATATCCCCGCGTTTTCCGAATCCTTCCGGCAGGCGCATAATCAACGGGGTCCGCATAGACTCCTCATACATAAAGCGTTTGTCGAACCAACCGTGTTCACCCATATAAAATCCCTGATCCGAAGCATAAATGACCACCGTATTTTCGAGCAAACCTTCCTGTTGCAGTTCTTCCAGCAAGTGCCCCACATTATCATCCAGAGACTTTACCGTTTTCAGGTAATCACGCATATAACGCTGGTATTTCCATTCAGCCAAAGCTTTGCCGGTCGGTTTTGCTTTCTTAAACTGATCGATGATCGGTTGGTAATGTTTATCCCATGCTGCTTTTTGTGCAACATTCATTCGTCCGTAAGTACCTCCGGCTCCTTCATTCCGCACATAATAAGAACGGTAATGATCGTCTATCTCCTCATCCAACATTTTCAGATCGTATATCAGGGTCATGTCTTTCGCGATATTCATTTCCTGCTTTCCGGCAGCAAGCCGTCCCTGATAATCATCCCAAAACGTCTCCGGCAATTCGAAATTCCGATCTTCGAATAAAGCCAGATCACAGGTATCTGCCATCCAATTCCGGTGGATCGCCTTGTGATGGACAAACAGGCAGAAAGGCTTCGCCGTATCCCTTTTGTGACGTAACCAGTCAATACTCAGGTCTGTGATAATATTCGTAACATATCCCTCTTTGTGAATCGTTCCTTCCGGTGTAATAAAATCCGGATTATAATAATCTCCCTGACCGGGTAATATGGTCCAGAAATCGAAATGAGTCGGTGTACTTCCAAGATGCCATTTTCCGATCATAGCCGTTTGGTAACCTCCTTCCTGCAACAACTGCTGAACCGTTTGCTGTTCTCCGTCAAACATTGCTCCATGAGAATTGTCCGTATAACCGTTTTTATGGCTGTGTTTTCCCGTCAGCAAAGCAGCCCGGCTGGGACCGGACAAAGAGTTACACACAAAACTATTGGTAAAACGTACACCTTCCGCAGCAATCCGGTCGAGATTCGGTGTATGCATAAACCGTTTATCATAACAACTCATTGTTTGCTGAGCATGGTCATCGGTCATGATATACACAATGTTCAACGGTTTTTTCTGTTCCGCCTTTTTTACCGTATTTCCACATCCGTTTAATGTCGCCAATCCGACCAAAGGCAGAAAATAGTTCATTTTATCCATAATTAGCATCAAAAGATTAAATAGCCTGATAAATAAAAATAACTGTTTGTGAATTCCAAACTGGTTTATAAAACCGCAGAATCATAAAAATGTAAATTCCGCTGATCCCGACGGTCTATTATGATTTACAATTTTCTTCGTGACTTTTAACCGTAAATCAAAAATTAGTATATCATTCGTTTTTATAAATCTCACACTCGAAAACACCGAATTCCTATTTTAACAATAACGGCAAAGCCCTCCAACCCAATCATTCGTTTGATTTTCAAAGTCGCAAGATATAGTATAGTTGTTAAAAAACCAAATTTTATATATAATCAGGTGTTATTTGTAAAATTTTTACCATACCTGTTTTGCTTAAAAAAAGGTTCTGAATAATTTATAACATTTAGCAGAAAATCCTTTCCCCAAGGAAAATTTATTTGTTCCCGAATATATCTATTCTAACATCAAATATCCGTTCTTTTGGGGCAAAATAAGAGGCAAATGAAACAAATGCCAGTTAGGAAGATTCAACACACTTTGGGGAATTTTTCCGGTTAAATAATTACTTGACAACGTCAACTCTTTTAATAAAAGCAATCCTCCCATTTCCTCCGGCATTTTTCCGGTCAGCTCATTATTGCCCAGATACAATTGTTCCAGATTCTTTGCGTTTTTTATCTCCGGAGGAATATTTCCCTTGATTTTATTATAGCTCAGATTGAGATACCTCAAGCGGTCTGTAAAAATCTCCCCGGGCAAAAAATCCGAAACAGAACAGTGCGCTATTGTCAGACGTTCCAACTCCGTCCACAAACCCATTTCCGGTGAGAGTCCCTTCGTCAGTTGCATTTCCTCCAAATGCAAAAGCCTTATCCTACGCAATCCGGAAAAATGAATAGCAACAGGTTCAAAAGAACATTTCCCTAAAAACAACACTTGTAATTCCGGTAATGTCCATAATTCATCGGGTATATTTCCGGAAAATCGATTATCGATTAAATCCAGATACTTCAATCGGCTCCACTTCCGGATATCCGGACTGATTGTTCCTTCTATCTGATTGGACGAAAGCCGGAGTTCCGCTAAATCAGGTAAACTATATATATCGTCAGGCAACCGGCCTTTCAGGTTATTCATGGGCAACACTATCGATAATTTATCATCGGCAAATTCTACTCCTTCCCATTCCCCGACAAGTTTATCCGACAGCCAGTTTTTCTGCCTGTTCCATTCCGGACCGTTCAACGAATTATAAAATTCCGTCAGGATTTTCCGGATATGACATTCCTTTGTCATTTGCCAAATTCTAAACGTATCGCCTAATTCATAATCGTCGGCCTTTACAATAACAGAAGCCGAACGCGAATCCAACTTTTCCAATCCTTGAATATTCAAAAATATCGCTCCGTCAACACCACGGACATCCAACCAATCGTAGTCTTCAGGCAACACCCAATGATAAGCAATATTGGCTTTTACCGGTAAAATAATTTCCACCGGGAAAGTATATAAAATCGTATCGTCATTGTAAAACCGCAACACCCCTTTGGGTTTTTGGACAACCACCAGTTCTGTCTCCTTTTCGTCCGATACGATTTTCAGGTTTGCCTTTCTGATTTCTTCAACCGGATTAGGCTGACAAACCAATTTTACCTCCGTCTTCCCTTTACTCCCGTATACCGGACTGGCAGTAAGCCATCCAGGAATATCCATAATCTTCCACTTACAATTGGCCGAAACGACAAACCGTGCTTCGTCTTTTTCAAACGAAAATTCAACCGTTTCCCGTTCCGTCTCGATTTCATACACCAATGGGGTCGGATCACTGCAAGCCGTCAGACAGATTAAGATTATAAATACATCATACAATTTCATAATTCCGGCGGTTGATTCGGGAGGGTTAAACTCTTACCTTCCCTTTGAGGCAATATCGCTCTCAAATCAAATTGGTTCCAATGCGGCAGCAAAAGAAGAGCTGCCGGAATTTCTCCCGTCAGATAATTGCTACTGATATAAAGTCCTGTCAGTTTTTTCAATAAACCGATCTCTTCAGGCACTTCTCCTGTCAACAAATTCCCCGAGATATTTAAAAATGTCAACTCTTTCAGGTTGCCTATCTGCAAAGGAATCGGCCCGGTAAAGTTACATTCATACATCATCAGTGAGTGCAACTTTTTCAGTTCGAACAACTCCCAAGATAAAGTATCATAGGCCTGAAGATTCGAGAAACGCAACCATTCCAGATTTTGCAAATTTTTTATTCCCGGCGACAACGGATTCGTTACATACAGGGACGCCATATCGAGAATTTTCAGATTCCCCAGATTCGAATAGTCGATTGTAACAGGTTGAAACGAATTTTCAGCCAAAACTAAAGATTCAAGTCCGGAAAGCGACCAGATCTCATCGGGAAGTTCACCGGACAACCCGTTATAACCCAAGTCCAGCTCCGTTAAATTCCGGAAATTTCCGATTTTCGGACTGATGGTTCCGGATAGCGGGTTATTACGGATGACCAATCTCTCCAAGTCCATTAAATCATAAAAATCATCCGGGATTTCTCCAGTCAAATTATTATCCGTCAAGAATACTTGCACCAGATCACCATCTGCATCGTACAGCCCGTACCAATCCTTGAAAGGCAAATCACTCAACCAGTTGGTATTATTATACCACTCGTCGCCGTTCATGGCATAATAAAAATGTTTTAAAATTTGCCGCGTATGCCGCAATTTTGTCATTTGCGTAAGATAAAGCGTATCGGACAGCTTACACCCTTCCGCATATAATACCAAGGGAACGTCCCGGATATCTTCATCTGTCATAGAGGAAATCCGTATGGCCCAATTATCCGGCGAAATCCGTTCCGGCGTTATCCATTTGCATTCCGCAGGATAAACAAGATCATACTCCAGATTCGAATTAACAGAGACATAAATCGTGGAAGCCTGTTCATGAACAATGGTATCCGGAACACGAAACGCCAATATCCCCTTTCTCATCTGAATGACCGAAATAGGCTGTCCGGCTTCACCCGCCTGTAGATACAACTCGGCTGTCCTCTCCTCATCCGACATATTATAGGTACAAGACAAAGAAATCCGTTCGGTCCCCTCTTCTCCCTTATCCGGAGATACTGTCAACCATTGGGGGATGTTCGTAACAGACCATTTGTAGTTCGTTTTGAGCAGAATTGTTGCCGTATCCTGTTCAAAAGACAAACGGACCTCATTCGTATCCACACTCGCCTTATACACCAATGGATTCGAGTCTTTACACGCCCCAGCCATTAATAAAAACAATAATATCAGATAGTTATACCTCATAATCCTTCATTTATAAATGTATGCCTACTCCCAAACCCACCATTGAATTTTCGAAATTGGTATAATAATTGTAATTCCCCCGGAGATAAAGCCGTTCATTCAGCCGCAAATCGGCCATAAAGCTGAATCCCTTCCCGCTATAATCGACATAAGCCTGGGCATATCCGGCATATACCCCAACCCTATTGCTGATCGTATACTGCAAATACAAATTTGTTTCCACAAAATCCCGGCGCAACCGACCGCTCCCTTCGGGCCAAATCCAAAGACTATTGTAGCGCAACGCCGGCACCAATGAAAACCGATGCAACAACAAAATATGAATATCTGCTCCGGCATACATACCGACAGACGCATAGTCCATCAACATATTCACTCCGCCGGAAAACGTAAAAGACACCACTTGCCGCCATTTACTTTTTTGTATCTTCCCGGGATCATATACCAAATAACGATAGGTACTCTTAGGCAATAACCGGATCGGACCGATTTTATTTTTAAAATACCCCCGGGCTTCCAAATAAACGATCCGGACATTTTCGAAAGGCGTCGTTAAAAAATAAAGGGTATCGACAAAAACTCCTTTTTTCCGCATATGCCCTCTGTTAGCAGCAGGAATCGTCAATTCCATATTTGTAAAATAATTCAGCCGGACTCCGGATTCAAAAATAATACGGGCACTGGCCTTACCGTCAATCATCCGGGTAGAAACGCTGTTACTGTCCAAACCACCCTCTACTATCAACTGCCTTTGGGCAAACAAAAAAGAAGGTAAAAAACAAAGAAAAAAGAGTACATACGATTTTCCCATGTAATTATCTGAATTCAAAATTACCTAACTGATACACTTCTTCCCTCGGGAATACCTTTTGATTCAGCAAATAAGGCTGCCACGTACGGATATGAATCAACATTTCGGTGTCGCTCCGGAACTCCACGGCCATAAAAAGCCAGCCGTCATCATTATAAGTCGTAGAACGCCATTTTTGCAACAAAGTCACCCCATATAAATTCCGTAAAGCAGGGTGTTGGACTATGACAATATCTTCAAAAAATAAATTGACAAAACGGTTTTTGGCAAATACACCTTTCAACTGTTCCAAATACTCATTCTTATTATACAGGTTATACCTGACTTTTTCCTCGCTTAACCCCGTCAGCTTCGACCTCTCTCCGGTCCCCCGATATACATAACCTGTAATAATCAAAACATCGTCCCCATACACCTGGGAAATCAAATTCAAATCCTTGCGGTTATAAGCTGTCCGGAAATCTTCCACAAAATCGAGGATAGACCGTTTTCTCTGTACATCCTGCAAAGAATTATTCTGTGTCAGAATCGTATGATAAACCGTTTCGTCCACGGAAAAATGAAAATTGATAATTTGACCGTCCGGATTGAAGTTTATTACACCGTTCTGCAACAGTCCGCCTTCCTGCATCACAACCGGAATTCCCCGGATCTGATAACCGACAGCCGTAATTATCCCTTTGAATCCCCCGTAATCTTTTTGAAAATAAAAGGAAGAGCTCTTCCAAATTTCCAGTACCTTTTCTTCTGCCTCCGGAGTAATACACTCCTCCGGAAAAGAAGGTGAAACAGCATTGGAATAAGCATTATTTATCTGGTTCACAAAAATAGACGCCGTTATACTCATCCGCAAGCTCAAAGTCTCATCCTCCAAATCCGTCACCGTAATATAAGGCTTGCCCTGTCCCCATACGGCACAAAGTAAAAAACTGACTATACAAAACGTCAAAAGTGACTTTACCATTAAATAAATAAGCTTGTTTTGAACAAAAATAGAAATATTTTTATAAATTTATTATTTTATTTACACAAATTAAAAAACAATGAACGGCCGTTACCCGGAAATACAGGAACTATTGCAAAAAGTAGAAAAAACATACGGAGAAAAATTAAGTACTTCCAGCGACTATTTCTGCTTATATTCGGATATCAAACAGAAAGTAAAAGCAAATATCAGTTTCTCCACTCTCAAAAGAATATACGGATACGTGCCCTATTCTTCTTCACCCCGGATAGCGACATTGAATGTACTCGCCCGGTACATTGGAGAACGGAATTTTGACTCATTCTGTGAAAAGTTGAAAAAAGAAAATTTCAATCAATCCCATTTTTTTACTTCGGACAACATACAGAGTTGTGAATTAGCAACCGGTCAATCCTTGGAAATAGCCTGGGCTCCCAATCGGTATCTCAAACTGCTGCACCTGGGAAATTCCCGTTTCCGGGTGACGGAAAGCCGGAATTCCCAAATTCAGATTGAAGATGTATTTTGTGCTTCCGAATTTATTTTGGGAATGCCTCTTTTTTTGCACGATCTAGAGCGGGAAGGTCTTGATCAGCACATGTTTATTGCCGGCAAGAAGGGAGGATTGACATTGTTAAACCGCATTTGAATATATGACACCTGATACGGATACATCATCGGAATTTATCACCGGAAATTACCTCCGTTTTTCCGACACTTTTTGCGATATTCGGGAATTTCAGAATTCTTCCGGAGGGTATGCCTTACTATACTCGGCACACAAAGAAGGCCGTATGTTTATCCTGAAAGGCCTGAAACCTGCCTACCAAAACAACCCGGTTTACATTACGCTGTTACGCAAAGAATATGAAATCGCATATCCTTTGGACCATCCTTCCCTTTATAAAGTAATCGCCTTTGAGAATATCGAAAAGACCGGCCCTTGCATTGTCCTGGAATTTATAGACGGCTTATCGTTGAGGGATATGTTGCTGCAAAACCGAATCACAACAAACATTGCAGTAAAATTAATCCGGGAATTAATTGATGTCACCACTTATCTGCACCGGCATCAGGTGATACACCGGGATATCAAACCGGAAAATATAATTGTTACACATCAAGGAAATCATCTAAAGCTCATCGATTTCGGACTCGCCAACAACGACTCTTACAAACCGGGGCCGGGAGGTGTCGGCAGTAAACATTATGCAGCCCCCGAACTTTTGGAAAAAGGCCGGTCTTCTCCCCAAAGCGATATCTATTCCATCGGTATTATCATCAAGGAACTGGCCCACAATGCAAAGCTCCCCAAAACATATAACCGGGTTGCCCGGAAAGCAACAGCCCCCTCCGTTGAGAAACGCCATATTTCGACAGAACACCTGAAAAAAGAGCTGGAAAGAAAACCATACTTTTCTATCGTTTTTACAATCTGCCTTGCATTTCTTATCCTGGTTTCTTCCGGTTATTTCATTTCCATCTCCCCAAAACAACAACCGGAAAGTAAAAATATTCAGGATATCTATTACAATTGTTATCTGAAAATCGATTCTTTATTGAAAAACGCTGAAATTACTCCTGGTATCGACATTTCCCGTCCTTTCTATGATTTTCAAAAAGACTCCGTGACTCTGATCCGTAAATTCTCCGAAACGATAGAAAACGAATACGGTACTTACCGGACTTCATTGGAATATAAAAAAAGTCTTCGTTGGGCCCGGCAATGTTTACAAAAATGGCTGGACGATTCCCGCAGACAATATGCCAGCTCCTTAAAAGCAGCCGTCATAAAACACTTTGATTCCAAGGCAAATCCCCTTTCCTGGACTGTCATACGACAGCAATACATCGACCGATTCGGCTCAATAGCCCGACAAAACACAGAATTTATTGAACGCCATACCCTATCTTTGATTTACGGTTGACGTTCCCTCCAATAGCTGATGCATGAACCCCAATAAATATTTTTGATTTACGATTTTTGATTTACGACTCTGTCGCAACTTGATTCGTTATTTACAACGGGCTAACTTGTGTCTCCAATCAAAATCGTAAATCAAAACGTTCTTTTTATGGCTCCAAAACTCTGCAACTCTGTAACTCATTGCCTGTATTTCAATTTAAAATCATAAATCTAAAATTGAAACTCATTCGTTTTTAAGCACTTCCACCGGATTCGCATTGGCCGCCTTCCAACTCTGCCAACTGATCGTCAGCAAAGTAATCGACAATACAATCACACCGGCCAACAGAAATACCCATACCGAAAGAGATGTTTTATATGCAAAGCCGGACAACCAAACAGATATAGCATACCAGGACAGAGGACAAGCCAATACAAAAGACAATACCACCATCCGGATAAAATCCCGGTTAAGGAAAATAATCATTTGCCAGTTTGTGGCCCCGTTTACTTTTCTGACACCGATCTCTTTCGCCTTATATTTCGAATTAAACAACACCAGGCCGTACACCCCCATCAAGGCCAATAAAATTGTCGCCAAACCGAAAATATTCACCAGCGTACCCAATCTTTCTTCTCCTTTATACAAACTGTTCAGATGATCGTTGAGAAAACGTACATCTCCCCCATACGTGGGTGATAACTCACGAATTGTCTTACGTATATGCGTCAAAGCTTCATTCCGGGCCGCTCCGTTGATTTTAATATAAAAATAGTTCCCGGCCCATTCTTCATTCACAGCCAACAACAAGGGCCGAATACTTTGCTGCAAGGGCAATATATTGAAATCTTTCAGAATCCTTCCCACTCTCATACCGGCCATTTCCTTTCCCATAGGATCGAAATGATACGTCTTTTTGAAAGTTTCATTCACCATCACCATACTGTCCTGAGTAGATACGAAACGGTCCCCTTCGATCACTTCTATTCCGAAAAAATTCAGGTAATTAGGCGCAATCATACTCACATCGCACTCTATTCGTTTTTGTTCCCCGTCGATCATATCATCGAAAAACCAGTGCTGCATTCCGGTATCCCCGATCAATTCGGAAGCAAATGTAACGTCGGTGACAGCCGGATTCTGTCGCAATTCATTCACAAATGCAGTGCGCTTTTGAACCATGTCCTTATTGCTTTTCAGATAAACAATATGCTCCTTCTCTATGCCCCAGGGACGATTCTTTACCATCTCCAGTTGCCTTCCGATAAACAGAATACCGATAATCAAAGCAACGGCAACCGTATACTGAAATACCATTAGTGTATTCCGTAAAAAAATTCCCCGGGGAGATAAAGCCTGTGAACCTTTCAAAACCAAAGCCGGAGAGAAAGAGGTCATATAAAAAGCCGGATAACATCCCGCCAACACCCCCACGATTAAGCTGACAGAGCCTACTCCTGCCAATAGCCCGGAATGAACAAAAGGATTCAAAGAGGTATACATCACCTCCTGCACAAAGGTCTGGCCCAGTAGATAACACCAGAATACGCCCAAAAGAAAGGCCAGAAAAGAAAAGATCATTGCTTCGGAAATAACGCACCAACGCAAAAAACGATTACCGGCACCGAATGTTTTCTGGGTATTCAGACTCTTTATCCGGGAAGGTGCCAATGCCATCGAAAAATTAACGAAGTTAACGATAGCCACAACCAGTACCAGAATTCCGATCAACAAAAGTATATGAGTCATCATCCGGTTGCCGGCAGGTTCATGCCAATGCTGAACATCAGCAAAATAGATATCTTTCAGGGGCAAAAACATCAAATCATGATCTGCGAACATTTTCTCTCCTGAATTTTTTCCGGCCACAATCTTATCCAAACCGCGAAGTTTATCCACTAACATTTCCATATCGGTCCCTTCCGGAATCACATAATACGATTCATAATTCCACTGCGCCCATTGTGTTCCGCTACTGAAAGAGGCCGAATAAAGAACATTCTGAAAAGTCGAATTTTGAGGGACATCCCGGTACACGGCCGCCACAGTCATTTCCCGGGCGCCGTTAAACAATACTGTTCGCCCGATAACATCCGTTTCTCCGAAAAACTTCTGCGCCACACTCAAAGGTATAAACAACTGGCCGGGCATCGTCAATGCCTGACGATAATCGCCGGCCACCACCTCCAAATCGAATACCCGGACTACATTTGTATCGGCATAGGCCGGTCCTTCCTCAAAAAAATCCATGTTCCCGTCCGGTTTTACAACGGTAAAATTAGCCGATCTCCACGGTTTATCCACAAGGCACGATACTGAAAGCTCAGGGATTTCAGCACGGATAATCTCAAACCCCGGCAAAGGAAGCAAAGCCTGATAAATCGCTTCCGACGAATGCCGCAATTCCAAGCGATAAATACGGTCGGCTTTCGGAAAGCTGCTATTATAACTGTACTCGTAATTCACCTGTATCAATATCGCAATAAAAACGGCAAACGCCACAGACAAGCCCATAATGTTTAAAATACTGGCACTACGGGAACGTTGCAATACATTCAGAAAATTTCGATAAATACGTATCATAACTTCAAATTATTTTATTCGCTTTTCAACACTTCAACCGGATTAGTATTCGCAGCCTTCCAACTCTGCCAACAGATCATAATGCCGGCTATACACAGAGCCAATATTCCCGCTAAAGCAAAAACCCACCAATCTATCGTCGTCCGGTAGGCAAAACTCATCAGCCACCGGTTCATCGCATAATAACCTATCGGACAAGCAATAACGAAAGCAATAACAATCCATTTTATAAAACTGTTCATCAACATTTCCAATACTTCACCTATCGTCGCCCCGTTCACCCGCCGTATACCGATCTCTTTTATCCGCTGCTGAATAAAATAAGTTGCCATAGCCAGAATACCCATAGCAGAAAGTAATACGGCCAACCCACATAAATAACCGATCATGCCCGAAACCCGTTTTGTCCGGCTATACCATTGCCGGATAGCGTCATCCATAAACGTCGCTTCAAAAGGAGTCCCTTCGCTCAATTGATTGTATACTTTCTTTATTTCATCAAACGTAGCAAACTGATGATCCCCCTGCAATTGCACCAGCATAGTCCAGGGTGTCTCCGGCCCTTGTAAAGGAGCAATCATGACAGGTTCCAACTTCTGCGAAAGGTCGCGGATATGAAAATCATTGACAATGCCGCGGACCGATGTCGTATGATTACCGACCTTAAATTCCACAGGCAAACCTTCCAGGCCCAATTGCCTCAAAGCCTCCTTATTCAGCCATACGCTCTGCTCTCTTAACACAACCCTCTCCGTTTGACCGTTTCTCATTGTCCACCTCATATACTCCCTTCCTTCCACATTGGATATTCCTGTAGGCGTCACCTGCAATCCCAACATCCGGAAAAAAGAAGTATCTACATTAAACGTCTGAAAACTCAAATGCCGTCCTTCATAATCAAACGAATAATTATTCCCGCCATCCAGCGGATCCCCCTGAACGAAGGCTACATCTCTCACGCCGGCCAACTTCAAAACTTCATTCCGTAATGTTTCTTTTTTTGCAGCATCCAACACATAAGAAAAACGGGCAATATTTTCCTGCTTGAAACCCATATCGTAATACTCCATAAAATGTGTCTGCTTAACTAATACGATTGTACAGATTGTCAACGCAATAGCTACTACATATTGAAAACTGATCAATACTTTGCTGTAAACCCCTTTTGTCTTTTTCCGGAAAGCTCCTTTCATCACTTCTATGGCATTAAAACGAGTGACAATCCAAGCCGGCACGAGACCGGAAATAACACCGATAAACACAATCACCGCTAATACCGCTAAAAACATCCAGGAAAAAAACAACGGCATTACTTCGATATGCGTATTCATCAATTGATTGAATAACGGCTCTGCTAAAATGCTTAATCCGCAAGCAATAACAAAAGCCAATAAACACATGATCACCGACTCGGTAATATATTGCATAAACAACATCTTACGCGAACTCCCTAAAAGTTTCTTTACAGACATCTCCTTCGCCCGCATGCCGCCCTGAGCTATCGATAAATTG
Organism: Culturomica sp.; assembly: GCF_003524185.1. Classification (NCBI taxonomy): domain Bacteria; kingdom Pseudomonadati; phylum Bacteroidota; class Bacteroidia; order Bacteroidales; family Odoribacteraceae; genus Culturomica; species Culturomica sp. Next base: position 48,480 of record NZ_DOED01000038.1, on the reverse strand, counting down.
ATATAATTGATAATCGCTAGCATAAGAATAACACTCCCAACAGCGATCAATACCCCTACCAATCCTTTACTGTTGTATTTTCTATTTCCTCCGCCATAAGGACTGAAATAAATCTGTTCCAAAGGCTCCACCACGACTTTTTTCGGACCGTCTTCTTCTCCATAATAGGAACCGTTTTTCTGAAAGCTACTTAAAATATCCTGTTCCCTGGCTTTCAAATCGGCTCCCGGTTTTTCCAATACGTACAAACTGAAAGTAGCTATCCCCATACTTTCCAATACATCGCCATCCGGCCATCCCCAATAATCTGTCAATCCTTTTATATTTACGGCGGCATCGAAATCCGGGAAATGGGTATTTTCAGGCATATCGGCCATAATTCCGGTAATAGGTACCGTTACTCCGGCAATCTTGATTTCTTTACCGACAGGCGATTCATTTCCATACAGTTTATGCGCCAGTGCCTGAGAAATAACCATACTGTGACGCCCTTGCAACACTTCATCCGGATTTCCCTGTACCAACGGAAAAGAAAATATCTGAAAGAAAGACGGACTTACATAGGCATAGGTATAACGAATTTTCTCCGTAGGTGAAACAGCTGCAAGACCGTCTTTATTGGTCATAAACAAACAGTAATCTTCCACTTCCGGAAACTGTTCCTTCAACATCGCCGCCATTGGTCCGGAATAACCGCTTCCCTTCTCACTGGCCAAACGTACAATCCGGTCTTTATGGGCATGAAAAACATCTACCGACAACTCTTGCCGGATATATACCGTCAATAAAACGACAAATGTCAGAGCCATTGCAAAGCCCAACACCATAATCCCCGAATACAATTTATTCCGGAAAAGATTTCTGACAAAAAGTTTCACATCCGCTGTTCTCATAAGTTCTCTATTTAATAAATCTCTTTAACTATTTATGATTTACGATTCGACCACTACATATTCGTTTTTTTTTGACTCACAATCTTCTTTGTGACTTCTCAATTTTCACATATTAATCGAAATTATAAATTCATCTATTCGTTTTTCAGCACATCCACCGGATTAGCATTGGCCGCCTTCCAGCTTTGCCAGACTGTGGTCAATACGACAATCAGCAACATGATAATACCCGATAAGAGGAATACCCACGCCGATAAACCCGTTCGGTAAGCAAAATTCTGCAAATAATAATTCATAAAAAACCAGGCGACCGGACAGGCTATTACAAAAGCGACCCAGATCAATCGTAAAGATTCCCCGTTCAACATCCGGACAATTTCAGAAATCGTCGCTCCATTTACTTTCCGGATTCCGATTTCTTTGGCTCTGAAACGCGTATTAAACAACACCAGCCCGTAAACACCCATCAGAGCGATGAGAATAGTCACTCCGCCGAAAAGGGAAATCAGCCATCCCAGACGGCTCTCCTCCTCGTACATCATTTGCAAACGATCGTCCAAAAACAGAATTTCTCCCGAATGGCTATGCGCGAAATGTTGTATGTTTTCCCGGATATAATTCAAGGCTTCTTCCCGGGCAGAAGGTTCTATCCGAATGTAATAATAAACATCCGATCTGTTTTCCATAACCGACAAAATCAAAGGTTGTATGGCATATTGTGCTGTAAAATAGTTGAAATCGTACATTACGCCTTTTACCCGATGTCCTGAATAATTGACGGAAAAAGGATCTTTCAAACCATACTCCTTCATAAATGTTTCATTTACCAAAGCACGATAAGAAGTCGTATCCTTAAAGCCTTCCCCCTCTTTTATCCGGATTCCCCAAAAAGAAAGAAAATTCGGAGCTACGAATTCCATCCGGACAGTCAGCCAAGTCTTATTTTCACCGATCCAGGCCGCAGAGTTCCAGGAATCCATAGAACTTTCTTCACCAAAACGACTCGAAGCATACGTAATATCCCGGATAAAAGGAGCCCTCCGCAATTCAGTAAAAAAAGCAGAACGCTGACTGGAAAGTTCCTTATTCGTTTTCAAATAGACAACATTGTCCTTATCAATTCCCCATCCCCGCATTTTCATCATATTCAATTGTTTATAAATGAATATGACAGAAATAAGCAATCCCAGCGAAACGACAAACTGGAACACCATAAGCGTTTTCCTCAGATACACCCCATGCGGAGACAAAGCCCGGGACCCTTTCAGAACCAAAGCAGGAGAAAAAGCCGTCATATAAAAAGCCGGATAAATACCAGCCAGCAACCCGGTCAATATACTGATCCCCGCTACCAGAAAACATATCCCGATATGTTTGGCCGGATATACGGAAACCTTTATCAAATCGGATAAACCGGTCGTATTCAGGAAGTAACAATATAAGAGTCCGATCACAAAAGCAAGAAATGAAAACAATACGGCTTCCGAAACGATGCAAAGCCTTAAAAAAGTCCGCGACGCCCCGAAAGTCCGTTGCGTATTCAATGCCTGCATCCTCACCGGAGACAACGCAATCGAAAAATTGACAAAATTTACCAATGCCACAGATAAAATCAAACCGCCTACAACCAACAGCAATAAAGTAAACGCCCGGTTCCCTCCATCCGTATTTCCTCCTTCCTCGGTAAAATATATCTCTTTCAAAGGTCGGAATTGTACCAATTCTTTACCTGCTTTCCTGACTTCATCGTATTTCCGTCGAAATTCTTCCTTAAATTCAGGTACCGTTAAAATTTTTCGTCCCAATGCCTGCACATCCGTCCCCGGCGATATTTCATAAAACTGCACATAATTCCAATTATTCATCTGCATACCGGAATTAAAATCATAGGAATATACCTTGTTTTTTATCGATGAGTTTTCCGGTAAATCCTGATACACGGCAGCCACTGTCATCTCCACATCCCTACACCTCACATTTTTCCCGACGGCGTTTTCATTGCCGAACCATTTCCGGGCAATACGCAGAGGTAATAAAAGCCGGTGCTTTTCCGTCAATGCGACATGTGCATCCCCCGCCACAATCGGGATATCAAAAATCTCTACAATACCCGTATCGGCATAAGCCACTTCTTCTTTATAAAACAACCTTTCTCCGTCTTCTCCCTGCAGGGTAAATTCCGCTTCACTCCCGTAATACTGGATGACCCCTACTTTACTCAGTTCAGGCACAGACCGGCTGATCATTCCCGCCATCGGTAGCGGTACCCCGGCATCATATCCTTCGTACCAAAACTCCAAACGATATATCCGGTCTGCATTCCGGAAACAAGTATTGTAAGAATATTCCTGGCTTACCCGTATCAGAATCACCGTAAACACGGCAAAAGCTACCGACAGTCCCGCAATATTCAATAAGGCTGCACTTCGGGAACGCCGCAATACATCTACAAAATTCCGAATAATCAGTCTCAGATAATTCCTCATCACTAATCGTTTTTCAATATTTTTACCGGATTCCCGGAAGCTACTTTCACACTCTGCCAACCGACCATTAAAGCCGCTACAATAAAAGCCGCCACCCCCGCTCCTTGTTTACCTGAAACCCGTCCACCGATAATTCCTGACGAATATAGATACTCAATAAAATCACAAAAGTCAGCGATATGACAAAACCTCCTATCGTAATAACGGTATATAACCAATTCCGTAAAAAAGTTTTAAATGGTTCATCGCATTCAACGTAAAATTATTGCAATACACTTTCTGTTTTATACAATCCTTATACCAAATACCATAATACTCTCACTACCAAAAATATAACCACCACTTCATTGGAAATATATGTATAATTTCTTGACACCGTTGTCTATTTTTTTACCAATAGTACAGCCCCGCCTGGAATATACTATTCATCTTTTAAGGCATCCACCGGATTGACCGAAGCCGCCCGCCAACTCTGCCAGGAAGAAATCGATACGACCAATGCGATACTGACACCTACATCAACCGCAAATAACCACCAATTGACTGTCGTCCGGTAAGCGAATCCCTGCAACCAGAAATGCATGGCATAATAAGCAACAGGGATGCCGGCCAGACAAGCCACTGCCATTTTAGAAATAAAACTCTGGTTCAGCAATCCGATTACCTGCATTTCTGTCGCACCACTGATTTTCCGCATCGCAATTTCTTTTGTCCGGCTCTCTGCTACAAACATCGAAAAAGCAAAAATTCCCATACCGGAAATTAAAATCGCCAATACAGTCAGAATATGGATCATTTTCACCAAAGCAATATCCCGGGCATACAGATCAGAATAACTGTATTCCGTATATTGCATCATAATACCGGTATAATTTTCTTTGAAATAATTCCGGAGGTAATCGAGTACCGCCTGCCTCTTCCCCTCCCGGTAACGAATGTTTAAATTACTGTCATAACCGACCAGATCGGCACCGATAAGTACCGGATTGACCGGTTGATACAACGACTGATAATGAAAATCTTCCACGACTCCGACAACCGTCAGTGTCGAAGGACCATAATTCAGAACCGTACCGACCGGATTTTTCAATCCCAGTTCCTGTACCATTTTCCGGTTAATGACAACCTCTCCCTGTTGAACAACACCGAAATAATTACCCCATTTCTTCCGGTAATTACGCCCTTCCAACAAGCGCATCCGATAGGTTTGCAGATAAGACGTATCTCCCAGCAAGGCAGAAGACCTTATCTTTCTATCGGGTTTTTCGACATCATACACATCGTACATCACCCAGTTTCCGATCGGTAAAGGACGGCCATTAGTGACTGCCGAAATATCCGGATGATTCAACAACGCTTCCTTTACCGGATAAATAATGTCCTCATCACCGGGCCATTCTACACATAACACATTCCGGTTATCAAATCCGATCGGTTTATGCCGGACAAAATTCATTTGTTTTACCAATACCACAGAAGCAAATAAAAGTCCGCAAAAAATACACATCTGTCCGACCAACAATCCTTGTTTCAGGTCAAAGACGCCGGAAACCGGTTTTATACTACGTTTGATGCCGTTCCTGTCCAAACGTTTCAACAGCCAGAGCGATAACAGATATCCCAGTCCGAGCACAAACACAATGATCAACATTCCGAATAAAACCCATTCTTCCTTGGTCAGAGTCAAAGCATAAACATGCTGTGGAGAAACGATTCCGACAAAATAGGGATGCAGGGTAAAAAACAATCCGATGGCTATCCCCAATGCCAAACCGGTATGCATGGCAATTTCCATAAAAACCTGCCGTCTTATAGTGCGGTCTCCGGCTCCAAAGCAACGCTGTATCGCGAATACAGCACCGTTTTTATGCAATTGAGCCATTTTAATCATCAGGTAATTACAGGAAGCCAGTATAAGAATCAATAAAGCGATTCCTCCCAAGACATAATCAAAACGGAAAGAACCGTAACTAAAAACATCCTCATAATCCCGGATATGTCCCGAATACAGATAAATATCCCGTAAGGGTTGTAAACGAACGATTTTCTTCTGCTCTTTTTCATATTCGGAATAACGTCCTTCCATCACAGGAATTTCATTTTCTATAGCAGTGATGTCTGCCTGCGGTTCCAATTCCAACAAAGTTGTAAGAGCGTTTCCGGCACCATATAAATACAATTCCTCAATCTGCCTAAAGTCCAATAAGATGTCTGCCTGGATAGAAGAACGGTCCGGCATATCCTTCATCACTGCCACTACCTGATAATTCATCTCTTCCGGACCCTCCGGATAACGAAGAGTAAGTGTTTGGCCCACGGCCGGTTCATTCCCGAAATATTTCCGGGCAATTCGTTCCGACAATACGGCCCAGGCCGGACCAGTCGCGGAATCAACCGTTCCTGCAATCAAAGGAAAACTCAAAACGCTGAAAAACTGCGGATCGGTATAAATACACCGATCTTCGGAAAAGAATTCACCGGTCTGTTCATTTTTTACCAGAAACGACTGAGGAGCAACAAGCCGTACATAATCCTTTACTCCGGGAATCTCTTTCCCGGCATTTTCTGCCATAGGACTACAAAACTCCGTCGACCAATAGTCGTATCCCGGATGTTGGCAGGTCACCCGGTAAATATGCTCCCCACCCACATGAAACCGATCGGTTTGCCATTCCTTCACCACATGGCTGTATATCAATAAGGCTACCGTCAAAGCTATGGCCAATCCTCCGATATTAATTATCGTATAAACCCGGTTGCGGGCAAACCTGCGGATAATTAACTTAACATATTCCATATCCTTTTCAATTTATCAATCCGTCTTCAATGCCTTTACCGGATTCACCGTAGCAGCCTTCCAGGTCTGGTAACTGACTGTAATCAATGCCACCAGCACTACAATCACTCCGACTCCGGCAAATACCCACCAGCTCATTTCCGTCCGTACCCGGAATCCCTGCAACCAGCTATTTACAAAAATATATGCAATCGGGCAGGCCAAAAGAAACGACAGCAACACCCAAGCCAGAAAATCACGGTTCAGTATAACCAATATCTCCCCGACGGTCGCACCATTTACTTTCCGCACCCCGATCTCTTTGACCCGTCGCTGTGTTGCATAAAAAGCCATCGCAAATAAACCGACAACACTGATTAAAAAAGTAACCAGCATGGCGGAAGATAAAATCTTTCCGGCATTTGTCTCGGCCTTGTACAGACTTTCATAAGTCTGATTCAAAAAGCCGTATTCAAAAGGCACATTCGGTACCAACTCTTTCCATGTCGTTTCTATTTCCCGGATCGCCAGCTGAGGATCGCCTTTTATCTTGAAAAGATAAGGCACACCCTGATTCGCCCACATATTATCCAGCTTCACATAAACCTGTGGGTCTACTCCCTGATGAAACGATTTGGTCTGTGCATTTTTTACCACTCCTTTGATCGGATAATAACGTCCGTAAATCAAGAGATTTTGCCCTACCGGCTGTTCCATCTCCAACAATTGGGCCGCCCGTTCGTTAATCATACAATAACGCAATGAATCGTGTGCATATTCAAAAGGATTCTCTCCCTCAACGATATCCAATCCCATCACGTCGAAATAATTATAGTCTACCCGGCACATTTCCATCAGATACGTATCGTCGGCTCCGGGTTTCCCGATCGTCCACCCCTGCACCCATTCCGTCGGCAGACAATTTTTCCGGGTGACATCTTTTATGGCCGGACATTGCAGCCACTCCTCACGCAAGGCTTTGTAAGACTTGATAAACCCATCCCGGCTTTCTACATACAAAACATTTTCCTTATCAAACCCCAAATCCGTACTCACCATAAAATGTACCTGCTTATCGATAAAAAAAACGGATATCAAAAAGACAATCGAAGCCGTAAACTGAGCCACAATCAAGCCTTTTTGCAATACAGACAGTTTCTTCCCTTTGAATTGCCCCCGCATCGTTTCCACAATTCCGAACTTCGTCATATAAAATGCCGGAAACATCCCCGCCACAAATACGGTAAACAATATCAGACTTCCGACAAAAACATACAACCACGGAGAAGCCGGATCGATGGTTATAGCCGAATTAGCCAACCGATTGAAATAGGGTATGCACATCCAGGCCAACATCAACCCGAAAATAACAGCCGCAATGACATAATAAAACGTCTCCGTAAAAAACTCCCTCATCAATAATTTCTTATCAGCTCCATGTGTTTTCTTCACACCGATGGATTTGGCCCGTAAAAAAGAAGTTGAAATAAACAGATTGATAAAATTGATACAGGCAATCAGTAATACAACCAACGCCGTCAACATAAAAACCATCACCAAAGGTTTACTTCCTTTCAATATCGGCGAGTTGAAATCGGATCTCGAAAAATGGATATCTTTTAAAGGTTCCAGGTAAACGTTTGATTTGCGATCCCGGAAACTCTCCATATTGGAAGTCAGAATATCGGTCAAACCGGTCTGCAATTTCTGGAAGTCGGTATTTTCCCCCAATTTCAGATAAGTCAGGTATATATCTGAACCTCCCCATACATCCCGGGCATACCAACCGAAAAACGGTACGACGAAATGCCCCTGCAAATGCGAATTGGCCGGCAGATCATACATTATTCCGGCAATCGTAAAATTCACCCCACCATAACGAACGGATTTACCAATCGGATCTTCACCCGGAAAATATTTACGGGCTGCCGCCTCATCAATCACCATATTGTCGGGTGAATTTAAAATCGTAACCGTATTCCCTACCTTTAACGGAAAAGAGAAAAACGTAAAAAAATTCGAATCCGCAACGATAACCTTACTTTCTTTATGAATTACATTACCGATCCAAATTTCACCCAGACTCCATGGTGTTACCCGGCAAGCCGATTCAATCTCCGGAAACTTATCCTTCGCTTCTTCGGCAAACGGTTTGAAAGTTGACCCAAATACCACAGATTCGTTATTTTTAAACGAATTAATCGTCAGACGGTATATCTTATCCCTATCCTTATGAAAATTGTCGAAACTCAATTCGTTCATCGCCCAAAGTCCGATCAGCAATGCCACTGCAATACTGATGCCCAAACAAGCAATACTCAGGATTCCAACCGTTTTTTGTTTCTGTAAATTCCGGATAAATACATTCAAACTATTCATAGCATCAACTATTTAAAAATCAACTCCTTAACAAACAATCCTTTCTGCCGGATTAATGACGACTCCCGTTCACTGACGAATATTCGTTTCACTTACGGATTATACTTCGCTGTACATCCCTGTTAAGAGAACCTACGGTTCTGCTTTATTTTCAATCGTAAATTCTTTTCAACCTTGTATTTCAATTTAAAATCTAAAATCATACATCTGAAATTGAAATTTATTCCATTTTCAAAACCCTTACCGGATTGACATTGGCAGCCTTCCAGGTTTGGTAGCTTACAGTCAGTAACGTAACGATAAACGTAATTATTCCGACTGCAATGAATACCCACCAGGACATTTCCGTCCGGTCTGTAAAACTTTCCAACCAACGAGATATAAAAATATAAGCCAACGGACAGGCCAGAACAAAAGATATTCCGATCCAGACAAAGAAACTACGATTCAGAATTACTAACAATTCCGGCACAGACGCCCCGTTTACCTTCCGTACCCCGATTTCTTTCAATCGGCGTTGCGTCGTATAATAAGCCATAGCAAATAATCCGGCGATACTGATCAGCAACGTTATTCCCATCGCAGCGGCCAGAATCTGCCCGGCATTCGTTTCCGCCTTATACAACCGGGCATAGGTATCATCCAAGAAATGATATTCAAAAGGTGTACCCGGATTCAATTCATTCCACTTAGATTGTATCACCCGAACGGCTTCTCCCGGATTACCCTGCACTTTAAAAAGTACGGTCGGCGTTCCGACCCCTCCCTTGGAAAATTCAAAATAAATCTGCGGGTCTACCCCCTGATGCAACGACTTGGTCTGTGCATCCTTAACGACTCCACGCACGATATGGTATTCCCCATCCGTATAAATTCTTTCGCCGACAGGTTCGGAAAAACCCAATACACGGGCCGCCGTTTCATTTAAAATGCAATAATGCAACGAATCGCCCGTCTCCTCGGCAAACTCTCTTCCCATAACCATCTTCATGCCCATCATATCGAAATAGTTCGGCTCAATCTGACAAAACTCCATCAGATAATCCTGTTCGTCTCCGGGATTCCTCACCGTATTACCACGACACCAACCTGCCGGATCGATATCTTTCAACGTTACATCGACAATACCCGGCTCATTTCTCATCTCATTACGAAAGGCCTGGTAATTCTTCACAAATCCGCCCCGGTCATACACATACACCACATTATCCTTATCAAACCCCAGGTCTTTACCGATCATATAATTTACTTGTTTATTAATAAAAAATACAGAGATCAGGATCACAATCGCCGCCGTAAATTGAGCGATAATCAATCCTTTTTGTAAAAAAGAGAGATTCTTACCTTTAAATTGTCCTTTCAAAGTCGCTACAGCATTGAATTTAGTCATATACAAAGCAGGAAACGTACCGGCCGTCAGCATAACGAACAAAATAACCAAAACTAAAAAAACATATAAAAAAGGATTCAGAAAACTAATGGCTAAATGATAATCAGCCAAGCGGTTAAACAAGGGCAAAGCAATTACTGCCAGCACCAAACCCACAATCACCGACATTATCACATAATAAAACGTTTCCTTATAAAATTCTCTGACCAACATTCCTTTCTCTGCTCCATGAGTCTTTTTAACACCTATCGATTTTGCCCTCAAAAAAGAAGTGGAAACAAACAGATTGATAAAATTAATGCAGGCAATCAGCAAAATCACAAAAGCCGTCAGTACAAACACCATCACCAAACTTCTGTTTCCATGTATTACAGAATCGAATTTAAACGAATCGTTAAAATGAATATCGTACAACGGCTGTAATTTATACTCAAAATTAATCTGTTTAAACATAGGGACTACCGAATATATCATCCGGGTCATCTCTTTTTCAAGTTCAGGAAGCGCAGTTGCATCCGCAATTTTAAAATAAGTAATAAAACTATCGCTTGACCCGTATGACAAATCATTCGCCCAAAATCCGATAAACGGAGTCACAATATTGGCTTTTAAATGAGAATTTTCCGGCATGTTAAACATCAAAGCCGTCACGGTATAATCTTTCCCCCTGATATTCATGATTTTACCCAACGGATCTTCTCCCGGGAAATAACGATTGGCAGCATATTCATCGATCACTATTCCATCCGGAGCCGAAAGACAGGTTTTCGGGTCTCCGGCTTTCAGCGGAAAAGTGAAAAAAGTAAAAAAATTGGAATCTGCCATTGCCATGTCATTGTCCGGATAAAGCACGTCATTCACCTTCAATTCCCCGTTCTGCGGGTTCACCCGGCACATACTTTCTATCTCTGGAAACTTACGCACAGCATCCGCCCCCAATTGTTTGTAAGTAGCACCTATCTGAGTCAGGGTATTGTTCATCATCAAAGAACCGTAAACCCGGTATATTTTATTTCCGTCCTTCTGAAATTTATCAAAACTAAATTCATTTGCAGCCCATAACCCTATCAGTATCACAACGGCAACCGCCACAGCCAGACTGCCGATACTCAATATGCCTACGGTTTTCTGCTTCTGCAAATTCCGGGAAAACACTTTTAAACTATTCATATCTATTTTTAATTAAAATCAAACAATCAGATTATAATGATCAATCCCTGTGCCAAACAACATAAATAATTGATAGCTAATATATAACAAACAAGCACACCTCTCTCGAATGTCTAAATTATTGACACCCTTGTCAAATAATTTACCATCTTTTTACACCCAAAATTACACACTGGGACGGACTCATTGTGTAATTTTAAAATAGAAAGCTCCCGGATAATAAGGAGCTACACCAGGAATCATAAAAGATTACAGAAATAGAATCTGTTTTTTATCACTCCTTACCGAGATTATAGATCTTTTATTAAAACGAACAGGTATTGAAATACATTTTAATATTTTGTAAATTTGGTATGTGTGTTAATCCTTAACCGAATATGCCGAGACATGCCCGACAACGATCTATAACCGACATATACCACGTTATGTTACGTGGTATAGACCGAACCGTAATATTCTTAGAAAATGACGACAGGCAAATGTTTCTAAATTTACTCAGACGACAGGCATCACCGGAATTTAAAATCTACTGTTACTGTCTCATGACAAATCATATACACCTTATACTTGAAAGTCAAAAACTCAGTAAATACATGCACCATCTTGCAACAGGATATGCCTTATGGTTCAATCACAAATATGCACGCCGGGGCTACTTATATCAGGACCGTTTTAAAAGCGAAGCTATAGAAAACGAATCTTATCTACTACAATGCTTCCGTTATATCTTACAAAATCCCATAAAAGCAGGTGTATGCAACAATGCGCATGAATATCAATGGAGTAGTTATAATAGCTATTTTTCTTCCGCCAACACTTTCGTTTACACAAATTTTTTAAATCTGTTTTTTACAACCCCAAAAGACTTTGAAACCTATATTGCAACCGAATGTTCTATAAAATGTATTGATATCGAAGACAACACAAAAATGTCGTATGACCTGATCCGCAAAATTTTTAAACACAAACTAAAGGGGCGAAAAATAACGGATTTATCTAAAACAGAATCCAGACAAATCGTCAAAGAATTAAAAAAAGAAACCCGTGCCAGTTTACGTCTACTTTCCCTGATTACAGGAATGAGTATCGGTGTCATCCGATATTTATAACAAGATTTAGTATCCGGTTAAAATTCTGATTTAAAACACATTACCCCTTATTTTTGTTTCTGAAATTACACAATGAGTCCGTCCCAGTGTGTAAATTCGGTTATTTATGGCTGTATTTCTTTTCGATCATTGCGATAGCCTGATCCAAAGCCTCCTTAGAATCCAGGTACGAGGACTCATAATTGACTCCTGTTGAAGTAAATTCCAGGATATTAACAAATTGAAGATTATCTAAATGATAACGGCAGATATTACGAATATTTTCTTTTTCATTTCCTTCCCACTTTTTTCCTCCTTTCTGAAACTCTACATCCGTAAAAATAAGTTCAGCATATTTTGATTTCAAACCATAAAACCAATTTACCACTTCCTGCATTCTCTTCAGTTCATTGTATGCTTTCACAATTTGCAAAATCAATTCTTTATCCTGAATTCGCTGTGATAAAGACGACATCTTCAGCATTTCCAGCGCATCAGTAACATAAATAAACAAATCGACCTGAAAAGGAATATTGGCATACATGAGTAAAGAATCCTCCGAAGCATTTTCAAGATTATTCCGATACTGCAATATGTAATTACACGCTCTTCTTTCAAAATTCAAATGTTTATGTATATCCTCTACCCTTTCCCGGTTGAGTTTCAATTCACTTTTGATCAATTGCATGGTATTAGCGACTTGTTTTGATTCGCTATACCTGCTGATAGCGCTACTCCCGGCAAAAGTGACGATAATACCTAAAACAACAACAGACAACTGCAAAACATAATCACCTATTCTCCAACTTGTAAACTTTCTCCACTTTTTCATAATACTCTGCTTATTATATCAGACAAAGACAAACTACTCAAAGAAATTTGGCTTTACGTCCGGCTTTATTATCTTTTGCAAAAATAATAAAAAGAGTTATAATATCTCATTATTCTGTTTTTAATGCTTTTACGGGATTCTCCGTAGCGGCTTTCCAACTCTGCCAACTGATTGTAAATAATGCAATAATCAAAGTAATTACTCCCGCTACCAAAAATATCCACCAATATATCGGTGTTTTGTAACTGAACCCTTCCAGCCAGCGACTCATAGCATACCAGGCCACCGGACAGGCTACGATAAAAGAGAAAAACAACAAACGGAAAAAACTTTTATTCAGCAAAAACATAATCTGACTTTCCGTCGCTCCGTTAACCTTGCGTATACCGATTTCTTTCCGCCTATATTGGGCATTGAATATAATCAATCCATACACTCCGACCAGAGCCAGTACAATTGCAATTCCGCCCATCAAAGACACGACTTGCATCAACCGCTTTTCACTCTCATACTTCTGCTGTAAAGAATCGTCCAAAAAATGAAGCTCGAATATCCCCTCCGGGGCTAAATGTTCATATACATGACGAATTTGCTGTATCGTTTGGGACACATCTCCTCCTGCTATTTTAAAAAACATATAGGAATATTCCTGTCCGGCACTACAAAGTAAAACCAAGGGAGCTACCGGTTTGCGTAAAGACATATAATGAATATCGTTCACAACACCGATAAACTGACCATTCCCCACAATATCCTGAGGTATATTCCGCCCGAAATAACGGTCGAGTACCGGTTGTTTCTGAATAGCCGTTTCATTCATAATAAGTTGGTAACCGGATAAGTTCGAAGCAGAGAAATTATCTCCTTTTACCAATGTCATCCCGAAAAAATCCAAAAAATTCTTATAAACCCCTATTCTGTCGAGTTGTATAGCCTCTCCGTCCAGCTCTGTTCCACTGCTGGAAACGAAGTCATTTCCGGGAACATAATCGGAAAACGTATAATCCAACACTCCCGGTATCGCGGTTACTTCCGAAATCAAAGCCTCCTGATTCTTTTCAATCTTATCGTCCAGGATCATCCAGGCTATATTTTCCGTCTGATAACCCAACGAATAGTGTTGCATAAACCGATACTGGTTTCCCATAATCAGCGTACATGTTATGAGCACAATTGAGATTACAAACTGGAAGGCCATCAGTCCATTCCGCAAGCGGATACCTTTGGGTGTCATAACAAAACTTCCTTTCAACACAACAGCCGGCTCAAATGAAGTTACATAAAATGCGGGGTATATCCCGGCTATAATTCCCAACAAAACAGCCAGTCCAGCCACACCTCCTAAAAGTAACCCATGATTGGCCGGAGCCAAAGACATCGAAAACAGTCCGGACAATCCGGACATTGAAAACAACTGTAATATGCCCAAAGACAATAAAAACGCTACACAGGTATAGACCACAGCTTCTCCTAACAATCGCAACCGTAACGTCATTACGGTAGCGCCCAGCACTTTTTGGGTATTGATGCTTTTCATCCGGGTAGGCGCCAGAGACATCGAAAAATTCACAAAATTGATACCGGCAATCAATATGATTAAAATGCCAACAGCCAGCATAACGGCGGCGTTTCTACGGTTTCCCTTATCCGATGTGTCATAAATTACCGTATTGTCATAAAAAATATCCGTGAGAGGCGATACCCGTAAATAGGATTTCCCTTCCTGTTCCATCTGTTCTTTCTTATGCAACCCTTCAAAAATCTGATCCAATGTCTCGATTTTAAGATTATTCACTTGCTGCTGCAAGGCATCCCGATCGGAATTAGCCGCCAGAACAAAAATCTGCCCATCCCAATTTCCCCACTCTTCCTGTTCTACAAAACGGGTATAACACGTATTTTTAAAAATCGAATTTAGCGGCATATCTTCATATACGGCAGCAACGGTATATACCTTTCCCCCGCTACTTATCTGTTTCCCGACAGCGGAACCGCCCTCAAACCAGGTACGGGCAAAACTTTGAGGCAACATCAACATATCCGGCTCTGTCAAGGCTTGATGAGCATCCCCTTCCAATACGTTTATTCCCAACATGTCCGCAAAAGAAGCGGTAGCCGAATTTATAGGCGCTTTGAATTTATCGGTTGTCCCATCCGTTTTCTTTTTCAGAAAAACACTTTGATGGGAATTGGCGATGATAAAATAATCATCTACCAACGGACTCTGATCTTTCAATAAACCACCGATAGGAGTGGGTCCGAAAGCCGCATACTGCAAATTCATGGGAAACAACAACTCCATCCGGAAAATCCGGTCGGCATTTTTATGGAAACGGTCGTATCCTTCCTGAAATGACAACTGAATGACAATCACAGCAAAGGCAGCAAAGGCTACCGATAATCCGACAACATTCAATATCCCCGCTGTCTTAAAGCGTTTGAAATTCTGAACAAACTCTCTGGCAATACGCATAACTTTTATTTTAATATTTCGATCTAAATTATTCTGAACGCAGGGAATGGACCGGATTCTCCATAGCAGCCCGGACTGTTCGCCACAGAAGAGCGGACAAAGCAACCAAGAGGGTCAGCACTCCCGAAAAAATAAAAATCCACCAACTCATTTCCGTCCGTTGCAAATAGGATTCCAACCAACGGTTCATAAAATAATAAGCCAAAGGGCAGGCTACGACAAATCCCATCAGAATCGGTTTCATAAAACCGATATTCAATAACCACACGATCTCCGTTACTTTCGCCCCATTGACGCGGCGTACGCCGATCTCTTTCCGTTTTTGCTCGATCATAAAAGTCGCCAGACCGAATAAACCCAGACATGAAATAATAATCGCCAATAAAGTGAAAAACGATACCATCCGGGCCGATTGTTTCTCTGTCATCAACCACGATTGTACGTTATCATCCAAAAAACGGACAACCGGCTCTTCTCCGAATACTTTTGCTGCTTGTTGCCGCACGGTTTCATATAAAGCAGCCAAATCAGTCCCGGAAATCCGGACACTCAATTGCTTCGTATAATTGTCCCGGTTCTCCGGTTTCATCGGAAAAATAACAAGGGGTTGGGCTACAGCTTTGAAATCATTGAATTTAAAATTATCCAGTACCCCTACAATTTTCATATTCTGACTGTTCCGGCTAAGGTATTTGCCTATCGGTTTTTCTCCACCCATTAGATCCGCCATTTTCCGGTTAATAACAATTCCTTCGTAATTATCCGTAAAAAATTCACCTTCTTCCGGCCGGACATCGTACACATTCGCCCAATCGGCATCCGCCCAGGTAAAATATACCAAAGGATTAAAAGCAGGATCTTTTCCTTCCCATTCAAACCCCAATCCGTTCCAGAAAATCCGGGCCGGGATAGAAGTCGAAGCACTTACCGCTTTAATTCCCGACAGATGTTGTAATTCTTCCTTCAATACATAAGCTTTTTGTTGCTGGGATTCATTGCGCAGAGAAACCTGCAACACCTCGTCCCAGGTATATCCCAAGTCCATTTTCTGATACATCCGAATCTGACGCCCGATCACCAAGGTACATATAATAAGGGTTATTGATACGACAAACTGAACCACCACCAGCGTTTTACGCAAGCGGCCACTCCATGTGCCTCCCGACCTTCCGCCTTTTAACACTTTCACCGGCGAGAATGAAGCCAAATAAAAAGAAGGATATAATCCTGCCAATAAAGTCGTCAGAAGAACCAATCCGCTACTTACCCACAATACCGAAGGATTCAGCAAATCAGCCATTTGAAATGAACTTCCAATAATCCTTCCGAACACAGGGACAATGGCATAAGCCAACAGAAAGGCCAATACAAAAGAACAGGCCACCAACAAAAACGTATTCGATAAATGGATGACAACCAAATGCCAGCGGGTTGCTCCGACGAGCTTCCGGACGCTTGTCTGAACTGCGGAACGGGCAAAAGCCGCAGTCGAAAGATTGATAAAATTAATACATGCAATCAGCAATATTACCAGTGCAATAACCCCCATCAGCCGCACCTCCTTCATCTGTCCCCAATCGTACAGATAACGGTCTTTCAATGGAGCTGCTTTCACATACAACTGATATTCCGGCACTGCTTTTATCGCCCGGTCTTTAGCCACCCGGGCAAATTCGTCAAAAGCCGACATATCCCGCAGCAACACATAAGTTTCATAACTGTTATTGTACCAGGCTGTCAAACCCTCCCCTTCCCGTTCTATCGGCAGAAAAACGATGCTTTCAGAACCGGCAGTAGCTACCGTCCGACGACGCGGCATATCTTCCACTACCCCACAAACGATAAATGTGCCGAATTCAAATTGCAAAGACTGGCCAAGCGGAGAATGATCTCCGAAAATCATCAACGCGGCAGAACGGGTCAACACACAACGTTCTTTTTCTCCGGACTCATAAGGAACACCTTCGATAAAATCCAAAGAAAATATTTTAAAAAGGTCATTATCTGCATCATAAGCCGCTACCCCGAAGTTTTCCGCTCCACACTTTACAGTACGGGCTGCGAAATTTAAGCGAACACCGGCTTCTACTTCAGGACGTTCCATTTTTAAAGCCGGCATCACGGCAGGAGCCACCCCTCCGAATGGCTGACTTCCCTCATGATATCCCTGTAAAGACACGATCCGGTCTATATTCTTAAAACCGCGATCGGTTTGCAATTGACCGACTACCCACATCATAATCAATAAACAACAAGCCAACCCCGTCACTAAGCCCAACATATTGATCAGATAAGACTGTCGATTCCCCTTAAAAGTCCGGAAAAAATTCCTAAACATATTCATATTCAAGACCCAATAAAATTCTACCTAATCTTACCCTCTATATTTTGTAAGATCAAAACGATACGTCCCAATTGATATGTAAACCTCAAAGTTTCAATCCCCCATCGATCTGGACCGTGCCTTCCTTAAGGTATCCGTCCATAATATTTACAATACGGGTACCGTATCTGGCATTTTGCTCGGAGTGAGTGACCTGAATAATCGTCATTCCTTCCTCCTGATTCAATTTTTTCAACAATTCCATAATTTGTTTTCCCTGCTCGGAATGCAAATTACCGGTCGGCTCATCGGCAAGCAATAATTTAGGCTTAGCCACGATAGCCCGGGCTATCCCGACCAATTGCTGCTGACCTCCCGATAATTGTTCCGGAAACAAATCCTGCTTGGCTACAATATTGAAACGATCCAGAATATCTGCAACTATCGCTTTCCGTTCTTTACCCTTCACCCCTTTATATACCAACGGCATCTCGATATTCTCGTATACATTCATATCTTCCAACAAATGGTAAGCCTGAAAAATAAAACCGATATAATTCCGATGACAAAGATTTTTATCTTTCTCACTCATTTTATGCACCGGATTTCCCATAAAATAATACTCTCCCTCCGAAGGTTCGTCCAACATCCCGACAATATTCAACAACGTTGATTTCCCCGCTCCGCTCGGTCCCATAATACTTACAAATTCTCCCTCATTTACCGTGAAATCAATATTTTTCAAAATAAACGTACGTTGAAAACGGGATTTATAATACTTATCTACCTTTCTTAATTCGATCATGACTGTTATTTTTAATTATTTATTCGAATATTGTCATTCATACACCAAAAGGTATACCATTTTTCATAAGACACAGGATAACAACAAGTTCTTATTTAATCCATAAATTCAGATTGTCTAATAATTAGACAAAACAGTCTAAATATTAGACAATCCTTCCTAGCTTACCTGTTCTTCCTTAGATTTCATTTTTGAACATTTCTACCGGATTCAATCCGGCTGCAGTCCTGGATTGCCAGATGACAGTCAGAAAACCGACGGAAAAAATAAAGCCGCCTGCCAACAGGTAAGTCCACAGCGTAAAATCTGCCTTATACAGAAATTGTTTCATCCACTCTTCGGTAAAATAAAAAGCCAAGGGCAAAGCGATCAGAAAAGCGACTCCGATCCATATCATAAATTGTCTGCAAATCAACAACATCACCTGATTTCCGCTGGCACCGTTGATTTTCCGGACACCGATCTCTTTTTTCCGGCTTTCCACAGTATACCAAGCCAGTCCGAACAATCCCACTCCTGTCAACAATAAACTGACCCACATGAATATCCATACCGTTTTCATCAGTCTCAACTCATCCCGGTGAAAACCTTTATATATATCTGCCATGGTCAAGCAGGACAAACCGGTATTTCCCGGAGCCGTTTCGTACCACAATGTATTTATCTTCATCTTCAAATCGGCATAAGAGGTATTTTCCCCTGCTTTAACAACCAAACGCCCTGCTCCGGAGGGATCGGGATGCAGCACCATCGGAGGAATCCTCATGGAAAAACGATCCACCTGAAAATCATTTACTACTCCAACGACCGTCTTCCGGCTTTTATCCCAATAATCGAATGTGTAACCGAGAATTGCGGACTTCCCGACCAGAGAAGCGAAAGTTTCATTCACCAATACCTGATCCGATTTTGCAGAAAGAGATGAAAAACCGTTCCCCATCAAAATTTTTACGCCATATACATCAAAATAGGAATCATCACAATCGAAAACACAATAATTGATATCTCCGGTCTGTCCGCTCATATTCTGGGTCATTTTAGTCGTCGTCACCGCCTCAATTTCCGGCAACGTCCGCAGTTGATTCCGGAAGGCGTCCCAGGTTTTCTCATCAAAATTTCCAGAGGTAGGATTCACTGCAACGATCCGGTCGGAATCCGGACGGCTGTGTGCGATGTATTCCATCTGCCGGTGAATATTCAACACGACAGCCACCAAAACAGCGGAAACGACAAATTGAGCGACAACCATACCTTTAATCAATTCCGATTTACGCTGAGTTTCATTTTTCAATACCGCACTCAACTGTATTTTCCCCAAACGGGAAAAAATATAAAAAGAAGGACCTACGGACAAAACGACGATCAGAAGTAAAAATACAATCCGGGCCGGACCGTAAAATACGGCAGAAAGCGACAGGTCTGCACCTAAAAAGGCGTTGAACACCGGTAATATTTCATAAATCAGCCACACTGCTATTCCAAAAGACAGCACAACCTGTATAAAAGTTTCGGTGATTAACTGTAAGCGCATACTCCCGACCAAGGCCCCGCACACCATTTGCTGACCTGTATTCCGCAACCGCTGCATATTCCGGGTCATACTGATGTTAACATAGTTAAAACAAGCGATGAGCAATATCGCCAAAGCAATACTTAAACTAATATACAATAACGATTTATCACGCCCTCTTAACAGAGAACAATACTCCGTAGGATTAAAATAAATCTGATCTGCCGGCAAGAGCCTCACTTTACCATCTGCCAATTCCATCAACCCGGCATTTTGATCGATTTTCTTTTCCAGAACAAACCGGTCAGCCTTCGGATTTAATTTCACAAAAGCGTAAAATTCCAATCCCCGAGTTTCCTCCCTGGTCAAAATTTCCCGAGACAATCCCTGAAGCATATTACAACACAGAATACTGTTCTTCATGTCTTTGAACACTGCCGCAACTGTATATTCTTGCCTGGCGTCGACCCAATAACCGTAACCTTTCTCCACGGGCATATATTTCCGGATTTCCATCGTAAGTACCTTCCCCAAAGGATTTTCCTCTCCGAACAGTTTTCGGCCGTAAGATTCCGAAACAGCCAGTTCCGTTGTCCCGGACAATACCCGCTCCAAATCTCCCGATACGACTTCCGGTTTAAAAAAATCGAGAAATTCAGGTAATACGGAAAAATATTTTTCGGTATACAAAAGTCCCTTATCCTGTACTATAGCTGCATCCTCACCTTTGAATACACAGATGTCCCGGATATCCGGGAAGGTTTCCTGCAAACGTACCGGCAGTTCCGATTCTACCGAAAACATTTTCACATGATTATACTGAGAATTCTCACTCTCAATGATATAAGTACACTCACTATCCGGTACCGAATCCGCAATCCGGTATTCCCGCATAACGAAAGCAATCAATAGCACACTACACGTCAATCCACTGACCAGACTCAAAAGAGAAATGAAAGTATACACTTTATTTCTGGCCCATCCCCGAAAAATCATCTTTATCTGAACATACTTTATCAACATAATCCAATATATAAGAATTTTTACTCACTCTTTAAAGATTTTACCGGATTGACCATCGCAGCCTTTACACTTTGCCATCCTACCATTAACAAGGCGATACAACCGGCAAAACAACCGGCCATACCGAAAATCCACCAATTCAAATCAGTACGATAAGCAAAGCCGTCGAGCCAGTCGGACATAGCATACCAGGCTATCGGACAAGCCAGTACAAATGCTAATGCAATCCATTTCATAAAACTAGCCACAAGCATACGCAACACTTCCGCTACAGTCGCTCCATTCACTCTGCGGATTCCGATTTCTTTCACCCGTTGCTGTATAAAATAAGTGGCCATGGCCAAGATTCCCATCATCGACAGCACAATAGCCAAGGCCGAGAAATAACCGATCAACCGGGCTGTCCGTTCACTGCTTTCATACCATTGGCTGATCTCCTGATCCATAAACATCGCCTCGACCGGAACACCACCTATAAATTCCTTGTAGGTAGCCTGTACCTGCCGGAACACTTTCCCCGGATTCGTCGTATTGATTTTTACCAGAATACTCCAAGGCCATTCTTCATCATTTAACGGCTTGATCCAGGCCGGCCCCACTTCCCGGGTAAGATCCCGGAAATGAAAATTTTTAACCACTCCGAACACCGGAATAGCCTCACCTCCATATGGATTACATTCGACAGGCCGATCAGGCAATTCCAATGCTTTGACAGCAGCTTCATTTAACCACAATCCGTTTTTAGAAATTGCCACATCATTTTTCATGACTTCTATTCCCAACAAAGAAAAAAAAGCGGTATCCACTTTAAATTCCTGAAAACTCAAAGCTTTATCTTTATAGGAAAACGAATTGTTATTTCCTCCATCGACAGGACTCCCACACACAAAAGAAACACCCACTACACTCGGTATTTTTTCGAACTCACTCCGTAATGCCATTTTTTGTGCCCCACTTACCTGGTTCTCCATCCAAATTATATTTTCCTTATCGAATCCCAGATTGTAATTCCGCATAAAATCCGTTTGCCGCCAAATGACCGCAGTACAAACGACCAATGCAATCGCCACCGTATATTGAAAACAAATCAATGCTTTACTATATACACCCTTTGTTTTTTTCCGGAAAGCTCCTTTTACGACATCTATCGGATTAAAACGGGTAATCAGGAATGCAGGCGCCAAACCGGCCACCAAGCCTAATAATGCCAATGCCAACACAGCAATACCGATGGTTCCTATATTCAAATGAGTTGCTACTGAAACATGTGTACTCAGCAACTGATTAAAGATAGGCTGAAATAAAAAGCTAAAGCCTAAGGCCAAAATAAAAGAAATAAAACAAAGAGCCTCCGACTCCCAGATAAACTGCCGGAAAAGAGAAGCGCTATCGGTTCCCAACAATTTTTTTACAGCCGCTTCTTTTGCCCGGAAACCGGCCTGGGCTATCGATAAATTATTATAGTTGATCAATGCCAATACCAGAATAACGAAGGCAATCGCAGATAAAACAACAACCAAAGTCCTACTGTTACCGTGTATTCCTTGCCCGTCTTTCCCGCCGAAATATATTTCTGTCAAAGGTTCGAAACTGAATTCCTTAACATATCCTCTTTTAAACATCCAATAATTTGCCTTAAAATCTTCTAAGATCAAAGGTGCTTTCGAAGACAGGTCTGTTCCTTCTTTTGCCATAACATAAAGTCCGAAAGAACTGTTGTTATTATTCGTTAACAAATCAGGATACCCCCAAAGATCGGCTAAAAACGGAAATTGCAATACACCATCACATGTATTGAAATGTGTATTTTCAGGTATATCTTCCATAATTCCCGTTACCACCAATTTCAAATCACCTTCACAAGTGATCTCCTTTCCTATGATATCTTCACTCCCGAATAATTTCCGGGCATAAGAACGGGTCAATACGACTGAATTACGTGTCTTCAGTACTTCCCCGGGCATTCCTTCCAGCAAACGAAAAGAAAACATTTTGAAAAAAGTAGAATCTGCCAACAGAAAATTGAAATTTACCTTCTCTTTCTGACTGTTTTCAATAAACGTAGAATTTTGAAATAAACGGGTATAGCATTCTATTTCCGGGTATTTACTTTGTAATTCTCCGCCGATTAAAGTACCGAAACTGGAGCGATCCTCATTAACGGCCCTAAAAATGCGGTCTTTATTCCGATGAAACTGATCAACCGATAATTCTTGCTGGATGTATATGCTCAATAAAATGACGAACGTCAACGATAAGGCAAAACCAAATACTGTAATCCCGGTATAAAGTTTATCTCGAACCAATGTGCGTAAAAAAACTTTCAAATTAGAAGCACTCATATCTAAATATTTTAATATATCTACTCTTTTTTTTGATATTCATTATTCTATCAACAAATATGCCAACGCAATAAACCACTGTTTACCAACAAATTAAACAACATACATCAGACTGATATGTCCAAATAATTGACAGAGATGTACAAAATATTTACAACTTATCAAAAGTATAATATTTAATTTTCAAATTCCGATTTTTATTAGTTACTTTATCCTATGAAATAAGAAAGCACTAAACCCATGATGATAAAAGAGAAGTTGGATCAAGTCATCGCACTCATTGAGAAGGCGGGAGATGCCCTTTTGGAACTTTACAAAAAACAAGATTTGGACATTTCCATGAAACCGGATGCGACTCCGGTAACAGAAGCGGACAAGTTATCCAATACCTTATTACGCAAAGAACTAAAAGCTTTATTCCCGGACATCCCCATCATCAGTGAAGAATCGAACATTCCGGATTATCACCTCCGGGAATCGTGGAAATATTGTTGGTTGGTGGATCCTCTGGACGGTACAAAAGAATTCATATATAAAAACGGACGCTTCTGTATCAATATTGCTTTAATTTGCGGAACGCAACCCATATTGGGAATAATCAACAACATCCGGGATAAAGAAATCATCTGGGCGTTTAAAGATGATAAATGCTATATTAAAAAAGAAAACCAAATCTCCGAACTGACACCGGTCTCCAACGAAGGGACGAATTTAAAAATGGTCGTCAGTCGTTTTAATATGACAGAAGCTGAGTTCGAATACATCGATTACCTGCAGTCAAAAGGATATAATCTCGAACTTATCCCTTTAGGAGCTTCTGCCAAACATTGTGCAATAGCAAAAGGTGAAGCGGACATTTACCCCAAATTCGGACGTTGCTACGAATGGGATTCGGCTGCGGGTCAGATCATCGTGGAAACCTCCGGCGGTTTGGTTGTCAATCCGACCGACTATTCGAACATCGTATACAACAAGAAGAACATGGAAAATCCACCTTTTATCATGTTCAATAAAAAAATCCGGGAACAAATTGAAGAAGGGAACGAAATATTTATTCATCACAAATAATATATTTATGGAAAAACAGGCAGCTCTAGAATTAATTGACTTTATCAACGAAAGTCCGACGAACTTTCACGCGATACTCAATATTAAAAAGGAATTGATCGCCCATGGATTTACCCAATTGTTTTCCGGTGAAAGCTGGCAAATTGAAAGAGGAAAAAAATATTTCGTTACGAAAAATCATTCTTCTTTGTATGCTTTTATCCCGGGAACAGGCGACATTGCCGAAAACGGTTTCAAACTGATCTGCGCCCATAGTGATTCCCCGACTTTTCGTATCAAACCGCATGCAGAAATACCGGTTGAAGGAAAATACCTGAAACTTAATACAGAAGTTTACGGCGGACCGATCATGTACACCTGGTTCGACCGTCCGTTATCTATGGCAGGCAGAGTATTGATCAAAAGCGACAATCCCCTGAAACCGATTATCCAGTTTATCAATTTTAAACGTCCCTTGCTTACAATACCACATTTGGCCATCCATTTCAACCGGGCAGTCAATGATCAGGGCAACCCGCTGAGTAAGCAAAAAGATATGCTTCCGGTATTGGCGATGATTAACGAACATTTCGAAAAAGAAAATTTCCTGTTGAAACTGATAGCTGAAGAAATGCAAATCCCGGCGGAAAATATCCTGGATTTCGATTTGACGCTGTATAATTTTGAAAAAGGTTGCCTGACGGGATTGAATGAAGAATTTATCTCCTGTGGAAAATTAGACGACCTGGCTATGGCACATGCCGGTTTGAAAGCTTTGATCGATTCCAAAGAATGCCGTAAAACAAAAGTATTGGCCATCTTCGATAACGAAGAAGTAGGCAGCGGAACAAAACAAGGTGCAGGATCTCCCATCCTCCGGACGATTATCGAACGTGTCGTTTTCGGTATGGGCGGCCAGACAGAAGACCTTTACAGGGCCATCCACAACTCATTTATGATTTCGGCAGATATGGCTCATGCCCTGCATCCGAATTATACCGAAAAACACGATCCGACCAATCATCCGGTTATGAACGGCGGGCCGGTCATCAAAATCAATGCCAATCAAAAATACATCACCGACGGAGATTCGGCTGCCGTATTCCAGACCATTTGTCAATTGGCAGGGGTACCTTATCAGACGTTTGTCAATCATTCGGATATGGCAGGGGGATCCACTTTAGGTAACATTCTGCTTTCCCAAATGGAAATGCGGGGTGTAGATATCGGTAACCCGATGTGGGCCATGCATTCGGTACGCGAAACCGGAGGCACAATGGATCACCATTATGTCATCAAGGCCTTTACGGCATTTTACAACATATAAGCCAAAAAACAAAACCGGGAGAAGTTTTTAAATTTCTCCCGGTTTCTCATTTACTGCAATTGCCGGATGCGAACATCAATATGCTTATCCTTCTTCAATAAATCCTTCAAATCCTGAATCTTGGTTTCTCCATAATGATACGGATACAAAATCCGGGGCTTTATCATCTCAGCAGCATGGGCAGCCTGAACCGGAGTCATCGTATAAGGCTGGTTCACCGGTAAAAAAGCAATATCTATATTTTTCAATTGCTTCATTTCCGGTATATCCTCCGTATCTCCGGCGATATAAACCCTCATCCCGCCCAACGTCAAAATGTAACCGTTATCCCGGCCCCGGGGATGAAACTGATCTCTCCCCGGTGTCGTATTGTATGCCGGTACAGCCTCAACATTCAAATAGGACACCGGACTTCGCCGATCCCCATTCTTCATTGCAATTCCTTTGCCCAATTTCTCTTGCGAAGCCGGATTGACAATAATTAAAGTCGACTCCTTCTCCGTTGCGGCAATGGCCTTCGGATCAAGGTGATCGTGATGTTCATGCGTTATTAAAATCAAATCTGCTTTCGGAAATTTACTGTAATCGGCATAGTCGGACACAGGGTCCACCAAAAGAACGTGTCCGTCGTATTCGAGCATCAAACTCCCGTGTTTTACAAAAGTAATGACCAAATCTTTACCTTCCGGAGTTTTAAACCGGTCCTGTTCAAAACCCAATCCCTGGGCGGCAAATGCCGTCAACATACAATATAGCATAATAACCTCCTTCATAACTGTAATCTTTTATGTTATACTCTATATAGAACCATAAAGATATAAATTAATTACAGGATTTTATTGTGCCCACAGATTTCACAGGTTTATTTATGATTCAGGATTTTGTCGCGACGTAATTATCATCAATTATTCAAGTTTATCGTGGAATTGACCTATATGCCTAATTAAAAATCATAAATCCAAAGTCCGGTATGTCCTGAATCTTTTATATCTTTACTACATAAAATTAAAAACAATGGAAATGAGAAAATATAAAACTACGGCAAAATGCCAGGGATGCGTTGCTAAAATCGCTCCCTTCCTGAACGAAATCATGACACAAGACCAATGGTTCATCGACCTTTCTACACCGGATAAAATACTGACAGTAACTTCCGACTGTCCGGATAATGTAATTTTGGAAGCATTGCAAAAAGCCGGCTTCAAAGGTGAACTCCTGAAACAATAACACCTTATGAAAATCATCACTTACAATGTAAACGGCCTGCGCAGTGCTCTTTCGAAAAATTTCACAGGGTGGCTCGAAGCAGAGCAGCCGGATGTCGTATGCTTACAGGAAACCAAGGCTCAACCCGATCAAATCCCTACCCTTGAATTTGAGATGCTGGGCTATCGGTCCTACTTCTTCTCTGCCCGAAAAAAAGGATACAGCGGTGTCGCCATTCTGAGCAAACAGCTCCCGGACCATGTCGAATATGGCATGGGTATTCCCCGTTACGATGATGAAGGCCGGTTTTTACGGGCCGACTTCGGGGATTTATCCGTCGTAAGCGTTTACCATCCTTCGGGGACCAGCGGGGACGAAAGGCAAGCTTTTAAAATGGTTTGGCTGGAAGATTTCCAGGTATATGTACAGGAACTCAGCAAAAGCCGGCCGAAATTACTTCTTTGCGGGGACTACAATATCTGCCATCGTCCCATCGACATTCACGATCCGGTACGCAACGCCACAAACAGCGGATTTTTACCCGAAGAAAGAGAGTGGATGAGTCAGTTCCTCGACAGCGGATTCACAGATACCTTCCGCTATTTTCACCCCGAAGAAGCCCATCAATACACCTGGTGGAGTTTCCGCGCAAATGCCCGTAACAACAATAAAGGCTGGCGAATCGATTATTGTATGGCCACTCCGGCAGTTGTACCCCTATTAAAGGATGCCTATATACTACCGGCGATAAAACATTCTGACCATTGTCCGGCCGTTGTCGAAGTCGAACATGAAGTATAAAAAATAAGTATATGAATCCCGGATAGATAAAATCTATCCGGGATTCAAGTTTCAGACAGTACAAAATGCCTTTTACCTCGAACCGGTACAATAAAAAAGAGAGGCCTTAAAGCCTCTCTTCTGGGTGGGTCCTGAGGGATTCGAACCCCCGACCCTCTGGGTGTAAACCAGATGCTCTGAACCAACTGAGCTAAGAACCCGTGCAGTCTGTTCTGATTGCGGGTACAAATGTAGTGCTTTTTTTCTTTCCGCCAAAATTTTAAACTTTTTTTTGGAAGTGATTACTAAAAAAAGATTTCATCCAACATTTCACTTGCCTCCATCCGTTCACCGGAATCATCCCCAATTTTACAACTACAACTCCGAGTGTACACTCAATCCTTTTTCAAATAATCTGCAAAAATTTCATCGAATAACTCTCCCCGGGTAAGACGCCCGTTATCGACACACACCGATTCTACCCGTCCGTGTGCACATAACTTCATATCCGGCAAGCGGAAAATGTCTTCGAAAAATACCAGTTTAACCCCTTCTCTAGCAATATTCAGCTTAACGACAAACCGGTCACCGCTTGTCAACGATACCTTATAATCAATTTCCACATGAGCCACAACGGCATCGATTCCCCGTTTGTGAAGTTCTCCGAAATTTGCTCCGGCAGCTTCCAGAAATTCATGCCGGGCATGTTCCATATAATGCTGGTAATTGGCGTTATTGACAATGCATTGCAGATCACATTCGTAATCACGCACCTTCATTTCCAATTCAAACTGATATTTTTTCATATTGTTTTACTTTCGTCATTAAACGACACAAAAGTAAGAATAAGTGCTGAATTTGAAAAAATCAAAATAATCCGGATTTTGATTTACAACTCTGAATCAATACGACCGGCCTGTGTCTATTTGAGGCAGAAATTACACAATGAGTCCGTCCCAGTGTGTAAAAATAATTCGCTTTAACCCGGTGTATCCATCAAAATTGTAAATCAAAAACAAGAGTGTTTATTCCCGGATGAACACTTTAAACCCATTCCCCGGTAAAACAATCTCTTGTATATCTTTCCGCTTTTCGTCAGAAAAATATTCCGTAAAATTTCCGGACACGATTTCATCCAAATTCACTTTCTGATCGCTTCCGGTAAGGTTTAATACAACAACCAAAACATCTGTTCCGGCAGTCCGCTCAAAAGCAAAGGTATTCTTTACATTATCCTGCCCTAGAATACGGAAAGTACCTTCATTCTCCCCAGCCTTCAGTGCCGGGTGTTTATGTTTCAGATCATTCAGCTTTTGATAAAAGCCGGCCAAATCCGGACGCAGATTCCAATCGACAGAATCTTTTTCAAAAAACGAAAGCCGTTTATTCAATCCTGCTTCCTGTCCTGTATAAAGCAAAGGCATTCCAGGTACGGTATAAGTCATGACAGCATAAACAGGGAAAGCTTCACCCATACGTTCCTCTATGCTTCCCTGCCAGGAATTCTCATCGTGATTATCGATAAAATTCATAATAATTGCCCGTTTCGGGTAGAGGGTATCCACCTTTTGAAAATATTCGGGTAAGGCATAACCGTCCTTTTTGCCTTGGGCCAAATCGTTCATCAAATGATGTAAATCCCAGCCATAACATGCATCGAATGCTTTCTGTGTTAATTCAGGTTCCCAGGCTTCTGCCAACATAAATACCGGCTTAATGCTATCCAATGCCGGACGCGCTTCTTCCCAGAAATCGGTCGGCACCATAGCGGCCATATCACAACGGTATCCGTCGATGTCACATTCCTGAATCCAATACTGTAAACTCTCAATCATATAACGACGCATATCCCGGTTGTCGTAATTCAGATCGGCTACATCACTCCAATCCTCAACCGGACTCACGATCTTTCCGTCTTTTTGCGTATACCAATCCGGATGCTCTTCTATCAAAGGGTTATCCCATCCCGTATGATTGGCCACCCAATCAAGTATCACTTTGAAACCAAGTTCATGTGCCTTATTGACAAGCGATTTAAAATCCTCCAACGTTCCGTATTCCGGATTTACTTTGCGGTAGTCCTGCACGGCGTAATAACTTCCCAAGGAACCCTTACGGCCTTTCTCCGAAATCGGAGTGATCGGCATAAACCACAATATATCTACTCCCAGTTCTTTCAAGCGGGGTAAATGCTGCTCGAAAGCTTTAAATGTTCCTTCCGGTGTATACTGCCGGATATTCACTTCGTAAATAGAGGCATCTTCTGCCCATTTTGCAACCTGAGGAGCTTGTTCCTCTGCTTTTTTCTGTTGCACACACGACATCGCCAACACTGTCATCGCTATAAATAAGATAAATTTAGACATACGCTTATCATTTGAAAATTCAGGGACGGGGAAACCTGAACAGAAGATACGATTCAAGTTTCCCGATCCATATTCCCATTATTCTAACTCTATTACCATGGCCGTTTTTGCCGGTATTGTCAAAGAATCCTGTATATTCCGGATTTCTTTTCCGCTGATCACATCTTTCCCGGCAGTAAACCCATTCAGCATTTCCGAAAAACGCTTCGTATCGATCGTCCTGGCATCCTCATCTGAATTGTTCAATACCACCATAACCGTTTTATCGTCGTTATAACGGAAATAAACATACACTTCATCCTCGGGTACAAAATGTTTCAGTCCCCCGGTATGAATCACCGGATTTTCTTTCCGCCAATCGAGTAGCTTTTTCATAAAATCATATACTTCATTCTGTTCTGCCGTGCGACCTTCGGCTGTAAATGCATTGACTTTATCACCGGGCCAGCCTCCGGGGAAATCACGGCGGATATCTCCGTCTCCCCTCTGTTTTTTACCCCTCATCATAATCTCTGTACCGTAATAAATCTGCGGAATACCCCGGGTTGTCGATAATAGGGTAAAAATCAACTTGAAATCCGGAATTTTACCGTCGAGCACCTCCCAGATTCTTTCCGTATCATGATTATCTGCAAAAATCAGCAAATTATACGGATAAGGGTAAACGTAATCCCGGGAAAAATTGACATACGGGCGCATAATACCGGTATCCCATCCTTGTTTTTCCTTTGTAAATACCGTCAATGCGTCCAACAACGGGAAATCCATCACAGCCGGCAACTCTGAGTTATAACCGTCCG
The DNA here is from genome assembly GCF_003524185.1 of Culturomica sp. Classification (NCBI taxonomy): domain Bacteria; kingdom Pseudomonadati; phylum Bacteroidota; class Bacteroidia; order Bacteroidales; family Odoribacteraceae; genus Culturomica; species Culturomica sp. Next base: position 17,464 of record NZ_DOED01000038.1, on the reverse strand, counting down.
GATTCAACGCATCTTTCTGCCAGTAAGCCACTTCTATCGGTTCATGTACCCAGGTTTCTCCCACAATATTGAAATCGGGATATTCTTCCATAACCCTGCGGTTGAATTCCGACATCGGTTTTCTATGATTGTAAGGATATGTATCGATACGTAATCCTCCCAAATCGGCATATTCGATCCACCAAATCGCATTCTGTATCAAATAATCCATCAACAAAGGGTTGTTCTGATTCAAGTCAGGCATAGACGTGTCGAACCATCCTTTCGTATTCAAGGTCCGGTCTGCCTCCGATGCATAAGGATCGGTAACCGTTCCGATCCGGTAATTGGAACGGGTAAACTGATCGAACTGATGAATCCAATCGGCAGACGGCAGATCTTTCATCCACCAATGAGCCGATCCGCTATGATTGGTCACCACATCCATAATCAATTTAATCCCCCGCTTTTTCGCCTCTGCGGAAAGACGTTTATAGTCCTCGTTCGTTCCGTAGCGGGGATCGATTTTATAGTAATCCGAAATGGCATACGTATGATATGATGTCGTCGGCATATTGTCTTCCATGAGCGGCGTACTCCATAGGGCAGTAATTCCCAGATCATTCAGATAATCCAGGTGATCGATTATCCCCTGAATATCGCCTCCGTGACGTCCGTTCAAAGATTTCCGGTCGGCTTTTTCTATTACGTCCGGGTGACTGTCATTTGCCGGATTTCCGTTAGCAAAACGATCAGGCATCAGCAAATAAACGACATCCGAGTTATTGAACCCTTCCCGGGCCGCTGAATTTTCCTCCCGGGCCAGTAACGGATATTTCCAGGCAAATGCCGTTTTATTACCTTTTTTAAAAACAATATCCATCTCGCCGGGCCGGGTGTCCTTCCCGATATTCAAATAGATAAATTGATAATTCGGATTTGTCGTCGTAACCACTTTTTCTATTTCCACGCCCGGATAACTGATTTCCGGCCGGTAAGCGGCTATATCCTTCCCATATACCAGCAGCTGAAGAGAAGGATTTTTCATCCCAACCCACCAATTCATCGGTTCCATCCGCTCGATCGGATTAGCCGTACTCTTTTTAGCCTGTGCAGCCATGGGCTGATATCCTCCGGCAACAAGCAATAAAATCATTATTCCTACTAATTTCATTTCCAGTAAAATTTATTGTACATAGATTTTGCCGAAAGCCAAAGAGTTATAGTTCTCATCTCTATAAAACCCTGCGAACCTAACCCGAAGTTAATTTACAACACTCCGGCTTTCAACTTATCGTCAAATTTCCAATTTGGAATCTTTCACAATCGTATATTTTTTCCCGTCTACCAAAACCTCAGCATCTTCTCCCTCCTCGTTGAAGATTATGGTCCGGCAATGCTGAACTGTCACATTCAAAATATTACCACGATGCATCACTTTGAACGAAAAAGCTTTCCAGCTTTCAGGTATTGCAGGCCGGAACGATAATAAACCGTCCTGTATACGCATACCGCCAAAGCCTTCCACAATTGACATCCAGGTCCCTGCCATAGAGGTAATATGCAAGCCTTCGTGAGCTTCCTTGTTATAATCGTCCAAATCCAAACGGGCCGTACGCAAATAAAGGCTGTATGCTTTCGGCATATCTCCGATCTTGGCTGCCAAAATAGAATGTACGCAAGGCGACAAAGAAGACTCGTGCACACAACGGGATTCATAAAATTCAAAATTCCGTTTGATGCAATCCATATCGAATTCATTTTCGAAAAAATAAATACCCTGTAGCACGTCCGCCTGTTTGATAAAACAACTTCTCAGAATACGGTCCCAGGACCAATGCTGATTCAAGGGCCGGATAGCCGGATCCAGGTCGGCAGCAAGAATCTGTTCCTTATCCATATAACCGTCCTGTTGCAAGAAAACTCCCAGTTCTTTGCTTTCGGGAAAATGCATATTTTCAATCATATCTTTCCATTTCGCCGTTTCTCCCTGGTAATCCATTTTCATCTTCCCGATCAATTCCTTAAAACGAGCCAAATTGCGCCCCTTTACTTTCTCCAGGCATTCAATGGCGTACTTCATACACCATACGGCAATCTTATTGGTATACCAATTGTTATTGATGTTGTTTTCGTATTCATTCGGACCGGTTACCCCGAGGATCACGTATTTTTTCTTTTCTCCCGAGAATGTGGCCCGTTGTGCCCAGAAACGGGCAATCCCGGTCAACACTTCCAATCCGTATTCTTCCAGATAATGATCGTCCCCGGTATAATTGATGTACCGGTAAATAGCATAGGCAATAGCCCCATTACGGTGAATTTCCTCAAAAGTAATCTCCCATTCATTGTGGCATTCCTCTCCATTCATCGTCACCATCGGATAGAGCGCAGCGCCATCGGTAAAGCCCAGCTTTTCTCCGTTCTCAATAGCCCGGTCAAGTTGCTTGTAGCGATATATCAACAAATTACGGGTAACTTCCGAATCAGCTGTTGCCAGATAGAAAGGCACACAGTACGCTTCTGTATCCCAATAGGTACTGCCGCCATATTTTTCCCCGGTAAACCCTTTCGGCCCGATATTCAAACGGGCATCGTCCCCGGTATACGTCTGTTTCAACTGGAAAATATTAAAACGAATTCCCTGTTGTGCCTCCACATCACCCTCTATCACAATATCAGAATGTTCCCAAATGTTTTTCCACACCAAACGATGCTCTTCCAATAAAGTATCAAAACCTTTACGACAGGCATCATTCACCAGGATACGGGCATTCGGCAACAAATCCTCCACGCCGTGATTCATCGAACTCAATACCGCCGCATATTTATAGAAACAAATCTGCTTCCCTTTTTCGGCAAATACGGATACTTTATTGGCCACATATTTCAGGTCTACAATCGTATCATCGTCTGTCGTCTCATAATCGTTCCCTCCGACGGTAATAGCATACTTGATTCCGATGCCTACCTGAAAATTGGTTTTCTTGGTTTGCGAACGCAGATAAGCTTCCCCTTTCTGCGAATCGGTTTCAATAATATCCCAGAATTTCTCATCATAATTGGCATCCTGATTTTTTATATCACCGTCGATGTAAGAGGTAAACACGATATCCCCGCTAAAATTCAAAGGAGTAACAGCATAACGTATAGCTGCAATCTCCTTATTCGCCATACTGATAAAACGGCGGGTATTTACTTTAACTTCATCCCCGTTCGGCAGAACTGCCACAAAAGAACGTTCCAGATACCCTTCCTTCATATTCAATATCCGGACAAAATCCTTTACTTTACACTTCGCCAGATCGAGTTGCTCTCCGTTAATTTCAACATGAATACCATTCCAATACGGTGCATTCAATACCTTCGCAAAATACTCCGGATAACCGTTTTTCCACCAGCCGACACGGGTTTTATCCGTATAATACACGCCCCCGATATAGGTCCCCTGTAAAGTATTACCGGAATATTTTTCTTCAAAATTCGCCCGTTGTCCCATTCTTCCGTTACCAAGGCTGAAAATACTCTCTGATGAACGATGATTCTTCGGATCAAATCCTTCTTCAATGATACACCATTCATCTGCTTTCAAATATTTATTCATGACAATACAGTTTTAATCTAAAATCAAAAGTTCAATATTTCTCCATTGTTTATTATTTTCAGTTTTCCTTTTTCTATACTTAAATCAAGGAATCCTCCGACAACGGTATCAGCTTCCCGGAGTGTTACAGAGTCTCCGATCCCGACACATTTCATGCCGGCCCGGTGAGCTGCCTCAATACCGGCCCGGGCATCTTCAAAGACTACGCAATCCGCAGGAGAAAGATTCAATAGCTCCGCGCCTTTCAAAAAAACTTCCGGGTCTGGTTTTGCTTTACTTACATTCGTCCCGTCGGCAACGGCATCGAACAAATTTTCAATGCCGACCTGGTGCAAAATCGTCTTTGCATTCTTACTGGCCGAACCCAAGGAAATTTTTATACCCTGATCGCGTAAGGTTTTCAGAAAAGTAAGAACTCCCGGCAAAACTTCGTCCGGAGTCATTTTCAAAATATACCCGAGATATATTTCATTCTTTTTGTCTGCAACCTGCAGCTTCTCCCCCTCACTTAAATGTACTCCTCCGATACTCAATAATATATCCAACGATGCCATCCGGCTGACCCCTTTCAAACGCTCGTTATCTTTTTCCGTAAAAACAAAACCAAATTCATCCGCTATTTTTTTCCAAGCCAGGTAATGGTATTTTGCCGTATCTACAATCACCCCATCTAAATCAAATATACATCCTTTCATATCCTTTCTTTTTATCCTTCATTGTGATGTGAATAAGTTTCTTTAATAATAAATACGCAAAACGCTCCGACAATCAGGAAAATACCGGCCAACACCAGCATGCCGGCCTGATTCCCACCGATCAGGCGTAATAACGAACCACCGACCAGTGCAGCCACGATCTGCGGTATACAAATCGTCCCGTTGAAAAGTCCCAGATAAGCCCCCATATTTTTCCCGGAAACGGAATTAGTCAAAATCGTAAAAGGCATTGCCAGCATTGCCGCCCAGGCAAATCCGATCAAAACATACGAAACAAAAAGCAGATATTGGTCATGAATAAAAAATGTAGAGATAAAACCGACACCTCCCAATACTAAACTCAACGAATAACCCACTTTGCGCGATTTGAACATAGGCAACAACAACGCCCAGCATACAGAACCGATCGCCTGTACGGCAAATAAAACGCCCACCCAGTTACCGGCTTCCTGATAACCCGCAGACGATGTATCGCCCGTACCCCATACATTGTGGGCAATCGCACCGTTTGTATAGGTCCACATGTACATAAATGCCGCCCAGGAAAAAAATTGTACCAGACCGACTGTCCAGAACACTTTCGGAGCATGGAGCAATAAAGAAATAAAATCGCTTTTTTCCTTCTTTTCTTCTGCCGTAATACCGTGGAATTCCTCAAATTGTTTCGGAGGCATTTCCTTTACTTTAACCACGGTATAAATCCCGCAAAGGATTAAAATAACCGCCCCGATGTAAAACGAGTAAATCACCGTATCGGGAACAATTCCCGGGGCCGCCGTATTTTGTATGCCCCACATAGCAAATAAAAACGGGAAAAGATATCCAACCAGACTACCGGCATTACACAAAAAACTCTGAATCGAATACGCCAATCCTTTTTGTTCCTCGTTCACCATATCACCCACTAACATTTTATAAGGCTGCATCGCCATATTGACTGACGTATCCAGCAACATCAACGAAATGACGCCGAACAGCATTGCATTCATATAATGCGTAAAACTGCCGGCATTCGGCATCAGACACATTACGATGACAGCAACTAAAGAACCGACGAACAGATAGGGAATCCGACGTCCGAATCGGGTCCAGGTCCGGTCGCTCATAGACCCCACAATCGGCTGCACAATGATTCCGGCCAAAGGAGGCAATATCCAAAAATAGCTTAATGTATGAGGGTCAGCCCCCAAAGTTGCAAAAATGCGGCTGACATTAGCACTTTGCAAAGCATAGGCGATCTGGACTCCGAAAAAACCGAAACTGATGTTCCATAAAGTCCAAAAGCCTAAACGGGGTTTACTCTTTAAAATTTTACTTTCTGCCATAATTCAATTTATTACGTTCCATCCGGAACCATTACCAAAAATCCATAAGGATAACCCAGGGTGATACACCCACTTATACGGAGAGTCTCCGTATGCGTTGAAAAGAAATCTGAAATTCTAAGCCGATTCAAATATACGACTATTCTTCTTCTCCGCAAACGTTTAAAATCGTGAAAAGCCGCAACGAGCCTAAGAAAACAAAGCCTCTTCCGGCATTTCAATCGGTTGCGGAAAACGGTACGAAAAAATGCATAATTCTTCTTAATTTAGATTTATTCTAAACAATATAAAGAAAAAACAAACGTTTAAAGGCAAATGACGGAGGATATTTTCGATCGGTCGGAGCCACAACATCACCAGTCTCTATAGAAAATTTTAGGCCAAAATAAAAATGAATCAAACTGAAACAGAATTACAAATCCCGAACAATTAAATCTACAGGAAAACTGAATTTAAAATTCCCGTCGGTTTTACCTCCGGGTCGAGCCCCGGGCAATAAGATTGGTTTTAATGACTTTCGTCGTTGTAGGGATCAGTTCGTCTTCGGAATTGATACGCCGCAGTAACAAATCGGTTGCAATTTCTCCCATTCTATCCCCATGTTGCTCCACCGTCGTCAATGTCGGATCGGTCAGCGTAGAGACCAAACCATCGGTAAACCCGCAAATGGCAACATCTTCGGGAACACGGTATCCCATATGTTTAATGGCATACATTGCGCCGGCTGCCGTAAGGTCATTCACGGCAAATATGCCGTCCGGCCTATCTGTCCGTTTCATCAATTGTTCGCCGATAATCATCGCATCGGCCTGATTATCGCATTGAATAATCAGGCTTTCGTCTATCGGTAGACGAGCATCTTTTAAAGCCTGTATATATCCCATTTGCCTCTTTTGAGCGATCTGCATCGTTTGAGGCGCTGATAAATGAGCGATGCGATGGCAACCGACGGATATTAAATGCTGAACGGCGGCATACGCTCCGTTAAAATCGTCAACCACGACCCGATCCGTATCGATATCCCCACAAATACGGTCGAAAAACACCAGAGGTATACCGGCCTGCTGCAACTCTTTAAAATGATCCACCCGCTGTGTTGTCTTGGCCATTGATATCAATACCCCGTCTATCCGGGAATTGATAATCGACTGACAAATCGACTTTTCCCGCTCATACTGTTCATTACTCTGAAAAATAACGATATTATAACCGTGCTGATTGGCGACCTGCTCAATACCACTAATTACACATGAAAAGAAATGATGAATAATTTCAGGAATAATAACGCCGATCAGAAATGTCTTTTTATTCCGTAAACTCAATGCGATCACATTGGGAGAATAATTCAGTTTTTTTGCCAATGCCTGTACTTCGCGTTTTGTATCCACACTGATATCGGGATGATCTTTCAACGCCCTGGATACAGTTGAAACAGATATGCCCAATATCTTTGCGATATCTTTTATGGTGACTTGTGTTGCCATAATATACGTTTATGCGGAAAGACAAATATACTTGTTTACAAATGTAAAATATTAAACCGATATTTTCCCCCGTCACCTCATAAAAATATAAAACAAATATGCCGACCTTTGTTTTAAAGGCCGGCACATTGAATTTTCCGGTGTCAATCATTCAGGTACACTCTATATTCTCCCGGTTGTAGTTCCATTGACATCGATGCCGCCGTCACGGTAAACGTATGATTGGTAAAATACTCCTTCCAGGTCCCCGTTTTACTAAAATTTATGTTAGCATTGACCGGTACGACATCGAAATTCGCAATTACACAGGCATCACCTCCGGATGATTTCAACAAAATTTGCTTGACAGGTTCCCCGACGCTGATCGTATAATCGGAAGTCGAAAAAGCCGGATAAGAATGCCGCAGTCGGTTCATTGCCGTAAAAACGTCATACAATGCTTTTCGTTCTGGTACATTATAATAATCCCAGCGCACCGGCTTTTTGGCCAACCGGTCGTCGTTCAACTGATAATCGTAACCAAGCTCTCCGAATTGCCAGATCATCTTCGGCCCGGGAAAACTCATCAACATCACGGCTGCAGCCCCTACACGTTCCAGGCTTGTATTCAGTTGCTTTACATTATAATTGCCCGCAACATTCCCATACGTCAGATTCTTATACATAATCCGTTCCTCATCATGGCTCTCCATATAGGCAATCAGATTAGGCTTACTCCATCCCCTTTCTTTATAGGAAGCCCAATGGATATCCGACTTACGTCTGCCGTTTTCAAACTCATGAAATCCCATTGTGGCTTCATTGAAGTTGTAATTGATATTTCCCCACAGCAGCAAACCGTAATCAGCCAATTCTTTTTCTTCATCGTTATCCGACAAATGTTCGCAAATCATCAAGGCATCCGGATTCCGCCGTTTTATCTCATCGTAAATCCGTTTCAGATTTCTAATACGGGCGGCATCATAGGGATTTCCCCACGAATCATTTCCACTGGCCGGATACGGGGTATTGGAAAAACCTTTCGTAAAGTCGAATCGGAAACCGTCGACTTTATAGTATTTCATCCAATGCGCACATATACTGTCCACTAATTTCTTCGTATATTGGCTTTCATGGTTAAAATCGGCCCCCCATTGTGCATCGGGATTGGCAAAATTAGATTTCTGATTATACCACGGGTTATCGGCAGAAGGTTTGGCTACCCCATCCTGATACATTCGTACCAGCGGACTCTGTCCATAGCTATGATTCAGTACCATATCCATAATAACGGCCATCCCGTTCCGGTGGCATTCGTCGATAAACGCCTTATAATCGTCTGCCGTTCCATAAGCCTTATCCGGGGCAAAATAGAAAGAAGGATTATATCCCCAGCTATCGTTCCCTTCAAATTCATTAAAAGGCATCAATTCAACCGCATTTACACCGAGCTCTTTCAGATACGGTATTTTTTCACGGGCAGCTTTGATTGTCCCGGCAGAAGTAAAATCACGCAGTAAAATTTCATAGATAACCATATCCTTCACATCGTCGATACGGAAATTAGCCACACTCCAGGGATATTCCGTCCGGCCCGTCGATACCACCATGGCAATCTCGGTGGTTTTTCCTGAAGGATAAGCAATCAGGTCCGGATACGCCGATGCGGGAATAGAGGCATCATTCCAAGGATCGGAAATCTTATCGGCATAAGGATCGGCAACCCGGATAGATCCATCGATCAGATATTGACATATATATTCTTTTCCCTTTTGCAGTCCTCCGATTTTAAGCCAGAAACGATCCCCGTCTTTTTGCATCTTATAGGCATTGGATATACTCCAATCGTTAAAATCTCCGATCAGATATACCTGACTTTTTTTCGGTGCAAACAAAACAAACGCCAGCGAGTCATCTGACAACTGATTGATCCCGTCCCGTAATCCGGACGGTATAGATGTATCGGGAGTTTCCGGCTCATCCGGTCCGGGGGGAACAATCGGATCATTTTCTTTATCATCGCTGCAAGCAAAAAATAAAGCGAGCACCCATCCGAATAAAACTAGATATTTCATATTCATTCCAAATTTAAGTCCACCGACTCATTAAATTATATTTTCTATTTCATTCTTATCGTCCAGGTAAAGATCGGCTTCAATTTACATTTGATACTTTGTCCCAGAAACAACGACATACGGAATAAAATACATTTACCTGCAAATTGCGATTGCAGACCCAATGAATCTGACAACAAATCAGTCTGCCAGACAATTTAAAATTTACAATCTAAAATCTACAATTTAGATGTGCCAAAGGCAGAAGCCGGAAAGTTTGTGAACCTGAAATACTTTAATGTCCATAAACTTCCGGCTTCAGTTTCATTGTTTTATAAGCTTATTTCTTCAAGAAAACGTAATGGCCTGTTATATCGTTAAAACGGATTTGATAAGTTCCGGCTTCCGGAATATTAATATTCGGAGTTGCAGGTGTCATATCTCCTTTACCGTAAGGCACCGGACCATTCCCCCAGGCAATATCCCAATTACTATCGGCACGGAATTTAATTTCTCCGGCAGGCAATTCCAATTCGGTCGTCCACATATGCTTATCATAAGCACTTTGAGTCATAAAAGCCTCCCGAGCCACATCCCAATTGTTATAAGCGCCCATCAGACCAATCTTGGTATACTCGGTCGGTGTTTCGGTCAAAGCCTCAAGCGTCCATGTCATATTCAGTAAATCGATCGTAACGGTATAATATCCTTCAACCGGTACAAAAAATGCGGGGTCTCCGTTACCGTTTTTCAACTCTCCGTCAGCTCCGGCATAGTACATATGATCCCATGAACCGAGATATTCTTCGGGGCAGAACTTAAAATAACAACCTTCTCCTCCATCCTGCTTTTTAAAGAAACCGGTATAGGTATAAACCCCGTTTGTCAACTCATTGTCGTCCCGGTAAGCCATAAAACCTTTATCGGTATTATCCCAGCCGTTCATATTTCCAACGAGATAAAGATTTCCGATTTTCTCCAGCGCTTCCAATTTTTCAACCTTATATGTCATCGTCGTAAAATCGGCTGTCACCGTATAGAAACCTTCTTCTGCCGGAGCCGGGATATTACCGGCACCGCCGTCACCGTTCAATTGCCCACCGGTAGCATCCGAAGCATCTCCGATTCCCCAAGCCGGATTCCAGGTATCCACACCGTTATTAGCTATAAATTTCCAACCGCCGGTTGCCTTTAACTTCACAATTCCGGCAAATACACCGTCGGAAACTTTTGTTAAAGCAATGCCGTCTTTTGTCGTCCAACCGGCATCCGAAGCATCTCCGACAATATATAAGGTATTTGGATAAACATTGACTTTTACAGTAAAGTTTTCTTCCGTTACCAAACCCGCCAAATCGGTCAATCGCAATTGCAATACCACCTGCTTTGAGGGAAAGCTGTATGGCAACTGAATTTTACGGACAAAATCGAACCGGCTGACTCCGGATAATTCTTCGGTATAATTTACCGATGTCTCAGCCTCACAAATCAATTCTACTTTCGCCAAGCCGATATTATCACTCAATGTCGCCTCAAAATCGAATTCTGCAGGATAAGTCGCGGTCAGGTCTGTATGTAACAGGAGTGCCGGTTTTTCAGTGTCTTTCATTCCGACCATCACCTTAATGTCACTGCTAACCGTCAATTTATTCGCACTATTCAATGTAACCGTAACAAAATACATTCCTTTCTGCACATTGGCAGGAACCGTGTATTTCTTTGCCAAAGCATATGTTTTACCGTCTATAACAATCAGATCATCCATACCCAAAGCAGTACAGGCTATATGAACCGATTCCAACCCGGACGGATTGGCCAAATCCGCTTTAATTTCGATTTCTGCTCCTTGCTCCGTCTGAATCAGCATAGAACCGGCCGGAACTTCAATTTTAGGCGTAATACTTTCCGGATCTCCCAACAGGTATTCGTTATCATCGTCACAAGCTGTCAGAAAGCTTACGGAGACAACCAACGCCAGAAAAAATAATATCTTCTTCATATTCGTTTCTTTAAATTATTTGACAAACGAGCCTTTTAAAACGGTTTCCGACTTCAATACTCCGGCAGAGAACGAAATCTCAATCGCAGTAGCCGAACGACCACCCTGGAATTGACGGGCAGGCAACAGCACCAACCGATAAGTATAATCGGCCGTTTTCACGGCAGCGATATTCAAGGTTTCTTTACCGTTATCCGTCGTTAAAGTCACAGCGCAACTCATCGCTTCATCATTATAGTTGTATAAAGGATCGGCTTCTGTTCCTTCGCTCCCAGCCTCAAAAGCAGATGTCTTTATAATAACCGGAAGCACATCTTCCGCAGTAAATTTACTCAGGAAAAACTCCGCCGGTTGTACCTTTTCCACCGGAACGGCAGAAACAAAATGGAAGTCCGAACCATTGTCATCGGCTTTCTGATCCCAGGTCCCGTTATTGAATACAGCCCAGATTCCGGTCACTTTCAAATCTTCCGGCACAGGAGCGTTTTCTTTCGAAAAATACTCTCCCGGAATCAGATCCAATTTCCATAAACCCGGATGCCCGTTTACCGGCTTCAAAGCCGTCCTGTTGAGATCGTAATTGAAATCGATCTGATATAATCCCCACTCGTTCAAAGCTCCGTGCATATGTACCGGACCATTTTCCTTATCCGTAATATTTCCACAATTGTTCAAATTTACCATAATGGAAATCGGCGTGTTTACACCGAAAAGATTCGGATATACAGCCCCGGTCAGTCCATCCATCTGGCTGAAATCATACAACAAAATCGGATCGGAATCATCGGTTTTAGCACTACCCGATTGAGTTTTCACCAATCCCTGTATCTGGGTAACCGGATTCGCATATACTTCACTACATTTAAATGTGAGGGTATACACATTATCCCCGACTTTGGTAAGCCGGTTCTTAGCTCCTGAATTATCCCAGGAACCGTTATTCAGGTTATCGCCGTTATTACTCCAGGCCCACAAATAAAGGTCTTCGCTCATACCCTCCAATGCCGTTCCCGTTACATCGATCGTCAAAGTTACGTCTTCCGTAAGGGTAAATGCTGCCGGGAATGTGGTAACCCGTGGTTTCTGTGCCCATGCACCAACTGCAAAAGCCAGCATGATCAGAATCAAACTATATTTTTTCATAGGTCATTAATCTTTAATGGTCAATTTTTAGTCAGCTCATAACGATAGCTGACAATGGCTTTATCCTCGGATTTACGGATAAACTTTATTCTCAAATTCGTCCCTTCTCTGGGAGGTGCCGCCAATGTAAACTGTGAGCTGACAGTTCCTTCGGTCAGATTAATCAACAAAGGAGCCTCTGCATCATCATAACTCCAGGTGCCGGATAAAAGACCGACAAAATTGGGCGTCATACTGCTGCTTTCGATAGAAAAACTTTTATCCTCATTGAATGTTACTTTATAACTGTCGAAATTAAAATAAGGCGTAATATCCATTTCTTTCTTCGTACCGGCCTCATCGGTCAGTGTTACGGATTTTACATTCCAGGTACCGATAAGAGCTTTAGTCTTATCGGAAGGAGCACCCAAACTGTAATCGTCATCATCGCAAGCCGTAAATACCAGGCCTGCAAACAATACCATCAATATATAATTGAGTTTTTTCATGTCTTTCGGAATTTATCAATTCAACTTAATGTCGGGGTTACCGTTCTGCTCTGAATCCGGAATCTGGAATAACAAACGGTTGGAATTCCAATCGTAACTCTTCACTTTCATATGCAAGCGTTTCATTTCATGCAAACGCTCTCCCTGCAAGGCCAGTTCCAGTCTTCTTTCCTTTTGCGCATTGGCAATCACCGTAGCGGCAGAAGCCTGATTAGACGTCTTCACGCTACCGTATGCCCGTTGCTCAATTTTCTGCAAAGAAGCAATAGCTTTCGACAAATTAATCTTAGCGGCAGCCTCAGCATAAATCAGCAATAATTCATTCTCGCCCATGATAATACAATCCATATTATCATAATCAAATTTCGTCGTATAATGTATTCCGTCTTTTGTCATATAAAATATCTCCCCACGCTTATCATCGGCGGCAAACTGCTCGAACAAATCGTTGGAAGCCATCCATTGAGCATCTCCTTTGGCTGGATCGTCGGTACGATACATACCTTTGATCGCTCCCCAGGAGTCATTGCTTTTCCCCGTACTCGGAATCATAAATATAACTTCCTGCGTAGCCGTGCCTTTGGAAGCCCGGGCAAACTTAGCCGTAGGATCGGTATCCAAATCATATTTATCGATGACCAGAGCTGCCGCTTTTTCGGCCTCTTCCATATTCCCCATAAAGAAATACACCTTGGCCAATACGGCATTAGCGATATCACGGGTAGCGAAACCGCAATCCCAGGTCCGGTTTGCCGGTAAATTAGCCGCAGCAAACTTCAGGTCCGAGACAATCTGTTCGTAAGTAACCCCGACACTGGAACGCTGAACGGTCACAAAAGCATCGTTCATGCTGGCCGTACCTCTTTTCCGTAAGGGAATACCCATCTGATCCACATCTTTTGTCGTTTCGTCATAAGGTAATCCGAAAATCCGTACCAGATGGAAAAATCCCAATCCCCGAATAAAACAAGCATCGGCTTCCAATTGTGTCTTTACTGCCGGATCGGCTTTTGCCAATATACCATCGGCCGTACTGCTGAATGCCGCAAAATTGGCTTTATTAATACAACTATATGTTTCATCCCAGGCATGACGTCCGACTTCATTAAACAAGTTCATACTATAACTCAAAATCTGTGACCAGTTGAACTCTCCTTTCAGCGTTGCTCCGTCTCCGGCCAATACATCCTGAGCCACAAACATCTCTCCCCCCATAAAACCGGTGGACCGGACAGAGCTATAAGCATCCACCATAAATTTCTGAAGATGTTCCGGTGAAGTCACCGTATCTTTGGTTAAAACCAAATTATCCGGTTTGATTTCCAGAAACCCCATGTTGTCACAAGCCGTAAACGACATGCTGGCTCCCAATGCTATTATAAATAGTTTTGTAAATTTCATCATTTTCAGTATTAGAACGTTATACTCAGGTTAAACGTAAAATTGCGGGCTTGCGGAACCGTCAGATAAGTGACGTTCATACTGAGGTTTCTCTGCTGTTGATTTTCCATATCCCGGAAAATTTCAGGATCCAAGCCTTTATATTTTGTCCAACAGAACAGGTTCGTTCCGGAAAAAGAAAGACGTACATTCTGCAAATGCATCCGTTTAACCAAAGACTGCGGAAGATTGTAACCCAAAGAAACGGATTTCAGGCGCAGGAAAGAAGCATCGTACAAATATTCCGTCGTATTCCGGGAAGCCTCTATCGATCCTTTGATTGTCGCCCGGTTCACATCGGTGCGGTCACCCGGTTTCTGCCAACGATCCAAAGCTTTTGTCTTCAGATTCCAGGCACCGAGATTGTTCATCTGGAATTTTTCGGCATCATCGTAAATATTACCGCCGATCTGGAAGGTAAACAAGAATCCGAAATCCCAGTTTTTATACGTGAAATTGTTATCCAATCCGCCGATATAATCCGGATAAGGGTGTCCTACAGCCTGACGGTCGCGGTCGGCATTATATTCTTTGGTTACTCCGATAGCCTTGCCGCTTTCATCCAACATCTGATACATCGGCATTCCGTCTGCCGGATCGATACCCAAAGTCTTCACCAGATAGTTGACTCCGATAGGCTTGCCGACCATAACACGGGTATCCCCGTTTCCGGCCAAAGCATCCGGACCGGCATTTCCGATATCTTTTACTTTATTGACATTGTGTGCAATGTTGAAATCTGTCGTCCATGTAAAATCTTTCTTTATAATATTCCGGGATTTGATATTGAATTCGAAACCTTTATTTTCTACTTTTCCCAGATTTTTCAATATACTTCCCCAACCCGAAGACGTGGACGTCCGGACATTCAGGAACAAATCCTTGGATTGTTTGTTGTAATAACCGATCTCTCCGGTAATCCGGTTGTTTAAGAAACCGAACTCCAACCCTACATCGAATGTATTTGTTTTTTCCCATTTCAAATCCGGATTCGCCAGTCCGCTGATATACCACAGATTAAAATTACCCGGATTCAGTTTATCGTTATTCACAATGTAATACATCTGATTCGGATCGATACTCGTCGTACCCCATTGTGCATAGTTCGGAATCTCGGCATTACCGGTCATACCATAACCCACTTTCAACTTTAACAGACTCAATACGTCTTTCACCGGATTCATAAAATTTTCCTCACTGATAATCCAACCTACCGAAGCTGCCGGAAAATCACCGAACTTATTGTTAGCACCGAAACGGGAAGAACCGTCCCGACGATAAGTGGCTGTTAACAGGTAACGATCCAGAAGCGTATAATTCAAACGGCCGAAGAAAGACACGAACGAATAGGCCTGGGTAGGACTCGTTCCCTTTTTATTTGCCGAACTCTCTGTCGGTAAAGTCGGATCTTTATACAACCAGTCTTCCTTACCCGGTTCGAATGTCACATTGTGATACCTGTAATCGGTTTCGGATTTCATAAATTCAGTACCGACCATTACCTTAAAACGATGAGCTTCGCCCAAATCAAAACTGTAATTGGCCAAAGCTTTAGCATTCCAATTCATGTTCCGGTCGTAATTCTTATTTGAAGAAGGCGTTGTCGTCAACACGGATGTCGTCAAAGCATATCTGTTACGTTCGGAAAAATCGATATTTCCTTCGGCACGTATAGACAAGCCTTCCAATATCTCATAATTCAGATAAAGGCTACCCATCACTCTGGATGTACGGGTTTTTGACTGACGGTTATGGATTTCCGCCACCGGATTCGTTCCGTCGGGGAATTTAAAATAAGTTCCATCCTCGTTGTATATCGGGAAATAGGGTAAAGCTTTGGACCAGGCAGTTCCTATACCTCCGTCCCAACCCACCGGTACATACGTTTCATCCGTATACGTATAAGACGCATTGATACCTGTCGTAAATTTTTTGGTTACGTTATAATCCAGATTCAAACGGGAACTCAGGCGTTTGAAGCTATTTTCTTTAATAAATGAGTTTTCATTACTTGCCGAAAGGCCGAAATAAGTTTTTAATCTATCATTTCCCTGCTGAACGGAAAAATCCACAAAATTGGACCATCCTGTCCGCAAAAGAGCGTCTTGCCAATCGGTATCGTTTTGCATGGCCTGTTCCCAGCTCAGACCTCCCAACAAAGAAGGACGTCCGTTATACTCCTGACCACCGTAAATGGCATCGTTTTCATAACCCTCCAGCAACAAACCCATATACTCTCTGGTATTCAGCATATCCAGCTTCTTTGTAATCGTAGATAAACTGGTCCGGTAATTTACATTAAATACAGGTTTCCCCTTTTTACCTCTTTTCGTCGTGATCAATACGACCCCATTTGCACCGCGGGAACCGTAAATAGCTGTTGCAGAAGCATCTTTCAAAATATCGATACTCTCAATATCATTCGGGTTGATAGTGGCCAGCGGATTGGTATTCGATGCTCCGATACGCTCTCCGGAATTCTGCTGGATAGGCATACCGTCGATCACATACAACGGATCACCTCCGGCAGTAATGGAAGCGATACCGCGTACACGAATAGCTGCACCGGCTCCGGCCATACCGGAAGTCTGAACGACCTGCACACCGGAAGCACGGCCTTGTAAAGTAGCATCGAATGAAGAAGTCGGTATTTTCAACACCTCATCTCCTCCGATTTTAGAAACAGATCCGGTCACTTCCCGCTTATTCTGAGTTCCATAACCGATGACAACGACTTCGTCCAATTGTTCCACATCTTCCTGCATCACGACATGTAAGGTTTTCTGATCCGTGATTGTTACAGCCTGAGGTTTATACCCCACAAAAGAAAATTCTAAAACGTTACCGTTTTCGACATTTAAAGAAAAGTTTCCTTCAAAATCCGTTGCCGTACCGGTGGAAGTCCCTTTAATCAAAATACTGACACCGGGCAAGGTCTCTCCTTTGGTGTCCGTAACTTTACCGGTCAATACTCTTTGTTGGGCAAACGCACTAACGGATAGCAGCATGCACAAAACAAAAAGTAATTTTACTTTCATATTTACGTACTTCATAATTGTTGAATTGATTTTTAATAGATCTGGGCTTAGAAAATCGTTTTTCTTTTTAACGTTTGCGTACTTTAATTCATATTATTATATTTAATGTTCGTTTTATTAAGTGAGGAACAGAGGGATTAAAATCCCTTCCGTTCCTTTATTTTTTCTTTCCGGTTCCTACCCAATAAAAACGAACGATTATATTGGCATTTCCG
>NZ_DOED01000021.1:35937-53911 GCF_003524185.1 Culturomica sp. | reverse complement strand
GCATATTTTTCGCAATGGGGAATTCTTATCACACCATTTTCTGTATTGATAGTTATCCAAGGTGATCTGTCGATAGTTCCATTCCAGGCATCCTGAATATGTGCTGCTTCATGCCCCAAACCAATATAGGGAGGTCTGGTTGTATTTCCTGTCTGGTCAGGACCTCCTGTCGTGGAATTCGGATCCCAGATAATATATTTTCCGTTCGGATCCCAGATAATATATTTTCCGTTCGGATCTGTAGAATTTTTTTGATTGCTTCTTGCTCTTCCTATTTCAACAATATTTGTTGAATTCATTAAATTATTTACTAATTTTTGTCCATTAGTTCCGCTTCTCAAATTTTCCAAAGCAATTGTTAATTTTGTAACAAATTGATCGTCTCCGGTATATAATTGTCCTTGATTATTCACAAATCCATAATTACCATTCACGTCTTTACCATAATAATAGGTTATGTTTCTTGTAATTCCATTTTCAGTAGCAGTGACTACAGTTGTTATACTATCTCCTCTTAAATCGATGTTTCCTATCGGGTTGTTTCGTTTGCGATCTTCTATTTAGTCTAATTAAAACTTATTATTTCCAGCGATCGCGTTCAATATTAAAAAAATTTTTAAAATAAAGACAATTGATTTTATATTGATTATTTCTAAAAATTATTCGAGTAGCAAGAATTATATCGGAAGGAAGCGTTCCATTTTTTAGTTCTTCTTTTTTTATTTCTTCAAAATTCCATTCGGATACTAATTTCATCATATAATTTGTAAAAGTTTGTTCATGTGTAATTTCGGTCGTTATTCCAAAATCGTCTAAGTTAACAGATAGAGTATCTGATTTATTCCAGATCATAGAATATAAAGAAGCGTCAATTTCTCTGTGTATTTGAAGAATAAAAATTGTATCATTCCTAGGAATGATGACCATTTTTTTTAAAAATTCAGAACTTTTTCTCAATTCGTAATAACGATTAATATCTTTACACTCTGAAGCTATCATTGAAAGTTGCTTCTTTTTTATATCTTTAGATATTTTATTCCAATTTTGTCCGGATACATACATAGTTATTAGCAACAGACATCCTAACAGAATGATAAACTTTGTCTTCATATTATTAATATTTATGAGGTATTGCAAAAATTCTAGTTCCTGTAATCGATACAGTCTTTGTATAAAATCGGCTGAATCTTGTTCCGGGATATAGAATGCTTGTAGAATTAATTCCTGGACTATAATGACTTCTTAAAGGAAGGCCATGTTCTGCCCTTAATTGATTCTCAATATGGGTAGCATATTTTTCGCAATGGGGAATCGTTCTATTTTTTGTACTACCTGTTATCCAAGATGATCTGTCAAGGGTTCCATTCCAGGCATCTTGAATATGTGCTGCTTCATGTCCTAATCCAATATATGGCGGTCTGGTTCTATTTCCGGTTTGGTCAGGACCTCCTGTCGTGGAATTCGGATCCCAGATAATATATTTTCCGTTCGGATCTGCAGAATTTTTCAATGAACCTCTTGCTCTTCCTATTTCAACAATATTTGTTGAATTCATTAAATTATTTACTAATTTTTGTCCATTAGTTCCGCTTCTCAAATTTTCCAAAGCAATTGTTAATTTTGTAACAAATTGATCGTCTCCGGTATATAATTGTCCTTGATTATTCACAAATCCATAATTACCATTCACGTCTTTCCCATAATAATAGGTTATGTTTCTTGTAATTCCATTTTCAGTAGCAGTGACTACAGTTGTTATGCTATCTCCTCTTAAATCGATGTTTCCTATCGGACTGTTTCCGCAATACACGTACGGACTTAAGCTATAGTATTTTTCGGAAAGCGGGTCGGCATTGAACCACCTTCCCAGCAGAGCGTCGTACATACGGGCCCCGTAGTCCAGGAAACCGAGGTTGCCTACGGTTTGCAGCTCCTTTCCGTTGTATTTGAAACGGTTGGCGGCCAGCTGGGGCAGTTCGCTTCGCGGCTGTCGCTGCCCGAAGGCATAGTAGTCGTTTGCTTCCAGCAGTTTCCCGTTTCCGTCGATGACGGCGCGTATACTTCCCAGATGGTCCTTCAGGTGATAGCAGATGCCGCTGCCGTCTACCGTTCCCTCTCCGAATATTCCGCATTCAAAAATGTAAGAACTCCCCGTACACATATACACCAGGCTTCCCAGGTATGCATATCCTTTCCCGTCGCTTGCGGTCACCCTGAGTTTGCTGCCTGTATAAGCGTATTCGTATTCTGCCTGCAAGCCTGTACCTTGTTTAACAGAATGTATCAAATTTAGGATATTATATTCGAAATTCAAATTTTTGCGGCTGTCTTTTATCAGGTTTCCGTACACATCGTAATCGTATGTCGCGGTGGCGGCATTTTGGCGCAGATAGATGTCTCCCGTTGCCGGGGTGGCTGCTTCCGTAAGACTGCTGAGTCGGTTACCGCTGTAGGTGTAGGTGAGGTTGTCGACGAGGGCGCCGTTATTGAATCGTTTCAGTGACAGTATGTTTCCGTTTTTATCGTATGCGATTCCCTGTTCGGCATATTTGTTTACCAGAACGCCGTTTTCGTAATGGTTTCCTCCTGTAAATCGTCCTGCGCCGTCGTAATTGAACGTATATGTCTGCTCGGGCTCTGTCCTGTAGCTGCATGTCCATTCCGCAATATCGCCGGCATAACGTGGAGTTGCTTTCAGTGGTTTTTCATACCTGAGTCCGATCCGGAACAGGGGTGATTCCCGGCTTGTTGTTCTTCCCTGTATGTCGTAGCTTATTTGTTCGGTAAGAATGTCCTCACCGTAACTCCGTTTTGTCAGTTGTCCGGGTGCATCGTATCCGTAACCGACTTTTCCCCTGTAGGCTCCGTTGAGGAATATTTTTGCGGACAGCAGCCTGCTGGCGTGGTCGTATGTATTTCTCTTTTCGAGAGTAGTTTTAAGGCCTGCTACGTCATGTTCTTCGCATTCGGCGGTAATATTGCCTACGAAATCGTAGGCGTAGGAATACCTGCTGGTGCCTCCGAGGTGGTTTTTCTCTGTCTGTTGAATGATGCGTCCTTTTTTGTCGTAATAGAAGCACCTTTCTATGTAGCGTGGTGATATGCCCGCTTGCTTCTCAGTGCTTCCGTCCAGTATGCGCTCTTTTTCGTATGTCAGCAGACCGTTGGTACGGGTATCGTATGAAGGGTCGTATCCGGTAATGGCAGTGAATGCGAGTCCCGTAACGGAGGGGTAGGTGTCGTATGCCCGCTGCAATACCGTTATGCTGTTTCCGTTTGCGTAGCAGTAGTATTCGTTCAGCAGCCGGTTGTGTGAGTCGTAGGTTGTAGTGAAATGCCTGTTGTCCTGGTCGCGTGCCACCGGCAGACCGGCGTCATTGTATGTAATTTTTTCGGGAGCGAGTCCGGGCAGGCTACGTTCCGTAACGTTTCCGCGTTTGTCGTAGGCATAGCGGTAGCAATAGGCGGCTATCTCTGAGGCGGTAAGGACGGCTTTCCCTCCCAGGGCCGGGGGTATGATGCATACGGGCCGGCCGAAAGTGTCGTAGATATAATAGGTGTCCAGAGTATTTCCGGAAGAGATGCAGAGCCTTTCAAGTACGGTATTTCCCCTGTGGTCGGTAAAGGTTACCTTTCGGCGGTTGTCTTCGTCCGTAGTTTCCTGTTTGTATAAATATCCGGATGGATAATAGCCTGTGCCGTTGAGGGAGCCGTTGTCGTATGTATAAATCCGTACCTCGTTTGCCGTGTTCAGGGCGTAACTGTAGCGTAGGGTATGTCCGGCGAAGAGGCGGAATGCGTTTCCGGGGCGGCTGCTTTCTATCAGGCGTGCGGCCCCTGATTGTTCGTATCGTTTTTCTGTATATGCACAGGCATCTCCCTGGGTCTGTCCGAATATTCCGGCATAATAGTTGTTTTGGGCTTCCTGTGCGTTTTTTGTGTATAGGCCTTTGTCCGTGGTGCCCTGATAGGGGATATAGTCTTTCACACCCTGTCGGTTGCAAAAGTCGGGTATTACGGGTTTTATCAGGTCTAGCCTTGCGGGTGTGGCACCTGTTTCTACGGTTTGAATGCATCTTCCGAGTCCGTCGAAATAATTGATAGTTGCTTCTGCTTCCGATAATCCGAGTCTGCGTGAAATGGATTTTACCGGCAGGTGTGGGCGGTAGTGTATGGTGTAGTTCCGGTCGGAAGAAGGTGTGATAGTGTGCAGTGGCGGAAGAGGGATCAGGGAGTCTGGTTTGGCTTGTCCGGGTGCAATCAGTGCGTGCATTAGAAAGAGTAAACAAGATGTAGCTTTCATGGCAATAAGGATTTAAGTGAAGAAACAGAAATGTTGTTTTTTGATTATTATTTTTCGCTATTAAATTTAATGGGTAAATGTGAATAATATTCAGATCAGAACACACAAAAACCTTATCACTGTCATTGTAATGTATTGAAAATCAATAGCTATTTTTATAAAAACCTTATCAATGTAAAATGGCCCTGTTTTTTTCGTGCATGAACAGCGTGAAAATGCCTTTTCTTGTTTGCTGGATAAAAACGGCCGTCCGTTGATGTAGCACTTTAGCCCCGTCCCCGAGTGCTACCCGGGTGCTATTTTTTGAATGTGAGACGTTGGTTTGTAAATAAATAACATGGGTTGTATAATAGGTGATGTGGAGATATTTGAGGGAGTAGGGAGGGTGAATAAATGTTTAAAACCTTTTCGAAGATATTGGGAAAGTAAAAATGACCATTGGGAGATAATATTTCGTGGTAACGGATCGGAAGCTTATTTTTAACGTAGTGATAGTAGCACTTTAGCCCCGTCCCCGGGTGCTATGATGTTGTTTAGAGGGGAATAAAGGTCATTGGGAAGCGGGAAAGGGAGATTGGGAAATATTATTTCATTCAGGGAATAATGGAAATTATTTTTGATACGTGGATGGGGGATTTAAGCGGGAGAGATGTGAAGGTGCAGTTTTGCATATGGCTTTAAAGAATGCGGAAATGATAGATAAGGTTTTGGTGTATATAGCGGAAGGTTTGGACGGTTATCTGGGGAATCTTTATGAGGAACCGGCAGGACTGGCAAAGGTCGGAGGGCTTGGGGGAGAGGAAGGAGAGGTGCCGAACCAGATGGTGGTTGCGTTGTTGAATGTGGAGCGGGAAGGGGCGATGGGTATTTCTGCAGGGTTTCAGACCGAGGGAAAAGGTTTTTTGCAGAAGATGCCTCCCTGGTATTTGAATATGTATTTTGTGGTGGCATCGGTTTTTGAAGAGAAACGGTATACAGACGGGATAAAGATGTTGTCGGAATCGATCAGTTATTTACAGCAACATCCGGTTTTTTCCCCGGGGATCGGAAAAAAGTTTATGATAGAACCGGTGACCTTGAGTATACAGGAACTGACGAACGTATGGAGTATTTTAGGGGGACGGTATTATCCTTCGGTGGTGTGTAAGGTGCGGATGTTGAGGTTTGAAGGGGACGATATCAGCCGGATGGTGGGAAGTGTGAGAGGAAAGTGAGAGGATGTTGATTTACGATTTATGATTTTTGATTGAATGAAGGATGGTGGGTATTTTAGATTTTAAATTGAAGAGTGGGGTTGGTAAGAGAAGCGGGAGTATTTTTAGATTAGGTAAGAATTGATAGGTTGGTGAATTGGGAGAGGGGGCCGTGAGAATTATGCTTTTTATTCGGGAGAAATTATGGACAGGATAGATTTAACAATGGAGCGGTTTGAGGTGTTGGTACGTTGGGAGGTGTGGCACGATTATTTCGAGGGTGGGGTATGCAGGTGTGTGGAGTTGATTCCTGACAGGCAGAGTATGGGGTTACTGAAACGAAGAGATGTGAAGTTTAAAAAACTGGAAACGAATGTGTGGGGATTGGTGGGGAAAAAAGATACGGTGTGGGACCCGGAGGATGAGGTGATACTGGAAACAGAAATAACGGATTCTTTTTTTGCCTGTTATACGGATGGGAATTTGCCGGAAGAAGTAAGATGGTCTCCCGGGGGAAAAGAAAAGACTGAATTGAGGTGTAAGGCGAAATGTCTGAAATGGGAATATGTAATATTGATGAAGGAGTGGCGGCCCGGTTGTCAGTGGGAATTGAAAGAAACGACAGGAAAAATGGAGTTCGGAAATGAAGGGATGATCCGAATGAACGGACGTCAGGGATTTCGGATGGTAGCGACGGTTCCGGTGATGTTACGGGAAAAATACGATTATACGATCCGGTTGAGCGAGCGGAAGTCGTTTGGGAATAAGGTGATATGCAAGCAATTACCGTGGCCGGTTCCCGGCCGGTTTCCGGAGTGTGGAGAGGGATGTGTGAGACAGATAGTAGTGGTATAGTTATTATCGGATAGGATGGAATATAATTATTTACATGTTTGTAAATTAAATAAATGCGAGTAGTAATTTAAATTAAAAGTGTATGGCAGCAATGAAAACACCAGGCGTTTATATTGTAGAAAAAAACGCTTTTCCGAATTCGGTCGTCGAGGTGGCGACAGCTGTTCCGGCTTTTATCGGTCATACCGAAAAAGCTATGAATGGGAACAAATCTTTAATCAATAAGCCGTGGCGTGTTACGTCTATGGCTGAATTTCGCTCTTATTTCGGCGGCGAGCCGACTCCTGTATTTGAAATTCAGGAAGCGGAAGGTACTGAACCGGAATTACTGTTGAACGGCAAAGGGTATAAAATGCAACAATCGAATACGGCCTATACGTTGTATTACAATATGCTGCTGTTTTATGCCAACGGTGGCGGACCGTGCTATATCGTTTCTGTCGGAGATTATACGATGGATTTCGATGCCGAAAAGTTCACCGCAGGTGTTGAGACTTTGATTAAGGAGCAAGAGCCGACAATGGTGTTGGTACCTGAGGCGATTTATCTGGAAAAATCAGCTTGCGTGGCTTTGCAGCAGGCCGTATTGGCCCATTGCGGTCTCAAAATGAAAAATCGTTTTGCTTTGTTGGATATTTACAACGGCTACCGGAGCCGTCAGGATCCGGAAGGTGATCCGGTAAATGAATTCCGGGAAGCCATTGGCAGCAATCATCTGGCTTTCGGAGCTACGTATTATCCGTGGATCAATACGTCAGTGGTATCGGAAAAGAGCATTACTTATGCAAATGTGGATGTTGCAAAACTGAAAGAGTTGATCGAGGCTGAAGTGGCCGAATGGAAGGATGAAAAACGGCAGGCACAGATTGCCGAACAGTTGCCGAAATTGGAAGATGCGGAATTGGAGCAGGTTGATAAGGATTTATTGCATACTGTGTTATTGCAAAATAGTCTGGTATACCGTTCCGTATTGAAAGAGATACGGCAGAAGGTAAACCTGTTGCCTCCGGGGGCAGCTATGGCGGGTGTTTATACGATGGTAGACAATACCCGTGGAGTATGGAAAGCGCCGGCTAATGTTTCGGTGAGTAATATTGTAGCACCGGCCGTAAATATTTCACACGATGAACAGGAGGATCTGAACGTGCCTTTGTCCGGCAAGGCCGTGAATGCAATCCGGACGTTTACAGGTGAAGGTATCAAGGTATGGGGAGCCCGTACATTGGACGGTAACTCGCTCGACTGGCGTTATATCAATGTAAGACGTACAATGATTTTTTTGGAAGAGTCGGTTAAAAATGCTGCCCGGGCCTATGTTTTCGAGCCAAATGAAGCGAATACATGGCTGAATATTAAGAGTATGATTGAGAATTTTCTGAGAGGTATATGGAAACGGGGCGGGTTGGCCGGATCGGTTCCGGAAGATGCTTATAGTGTGCATGTCGGTTTGGGAGATACGATGACACCGGAGGATATTCTCGAGGGAATTATGCGGATTACCGTGTTGGTAGCCATCACTCGTCCGGCTGAATTCATCGAGATCACTTTCCAGCAGCAGATGCAGAAGAGCTGATAATAGATTTGGATTTACGATGCTGTATTGTCGTATTCAATGAGCAGAAGTAAACCGGAACTGTTGTCACTCGCTGGGATACAGGTCTTTTAAACAGAAAAAAGAATTATTCATTTTTAATTTATAGAATTATGGCAGGAGAAGCACAAGACAGTGTATGGCCGTTACCTAGTTTTTATTTTAAGGTAGAAATCGACGGCATAGGGGAAATCGCATGCAAAGAGGTATCCGGTTTGGATATCGAGGCGCAGATTATCGAGTATCGTCACGGTAACAGCCCGGCTTTTTCAACGATTAAAATGCCGGGAATCAAGAAATCGAGCAATGTCAGTCTGAAGAAAGGCGTATTTGCCAAGGACAATAAGTTCTTCGATTGGTTTAATATGATCAAGTTGAATACTATTGAACGGAAGCCTGTTACAATCAGCTTACTGGATCAGGACGGCAATCCGACAATGGTGTGGAAGCTGGAAAATGCCTGGCCGACGAAGATTACAGGTGTTAGCCTGAAGTCTGATGGAAATGAGGCTGCGGTAGAGTCTTTGGATATGGCTCATGAGGGCTTGACAATAACCAACGCATAATGGCAAAAAAGGCTGTTACTACATGGGCGCCTCCTGTCTCCTTTTATTTTAAAGTGGTGTTTCAGGGGGCACCCAAAATTGAAGATGCCGGTTTTATGGAAGTTTCGGGATTGAAAGAAGAAATGGAGTTGACGGAGATACAGGAAGGTGGAGAAAACGATTATTTCCATCAGGTTCCCAAGCGGGTAAAACATGGTAATCTGGTGTTGAAGAGGGCTTTGGAGGGATTGGATAATGGATTGGAAAAATGGATAAAAGAAACCATAGAGGGTGGCTTTGCCCGGAGAATAAAGCCGAGAAATATCGTAGTTATGTTGCTGGATGCAGAGGGTAAGGCTTTACGTTGTTGGTGGTGTTCGCATGCGTATCCGGTGAAATGGGAGGTGAGTGCGTTCAGTTCCCAGGAAAATAAACTGGTTATTGAGACGTTGGAATTGTGTTATAATTTACTCGAGAGGAAAAAATAGAAAAAGCGATATATCGGGGAGCTAAAGAAGGGGAGAAGCAAGAACGTAATAATTAAAGTCAATGTCCGCTTTAAGTCCTGAATTGTAGGTCTGAAATTCAGATGGTCCTTATTGTTTCTTCGCTTCTAAGTTCCTTGTGTTAAACCTGGAATAATCCGTGTATGACGATTGTAATTAAAGAGATTGTCGTGAAAGCGACGGTGGAAAACGAACGCAAGGAACGGCAAACGGAAGTGGTATCCGAAGAATTGATTGCCCGATTGAAGGATGATATTTTGAGAGAGATTCGGAGTGCCCGGTTAGTGGAAGCAGGAAAAAAAGAAAGGTAAAATAAGTTTTGGGTAGAGAAAAGGCTGTCAGTCTGTTCGGAGAATTGAAGCCGTTATAAATTTACGATTTTTGATTTACGATTTTAGATAAATGAATCTGACAATGAATCAGGTTGCCAAACAATTTAAAATCTGTATCAACCTTTTATATTGTGGATTTTGATTTACTGTTTTCTCTTTTTTGTAGGGGGGGATTGTGGGTTCAATCTAAAATCCAGAATCGTAAATCTAAAATTTATATGAACGTTTTTAGACTGATGTATTATGGAAAAGATGAAATTGACGGGGTATTCCGATAAGAATTTTAAGAATGAGATCGGGAATATGGTGGTGCAGATTGTGCCTAAGGAATACAAAGGGAAAAAAGGAATAAAATACGAAACCGGACAGGAAGGAGGGCAGAATGTACAGTCGCCTGCATTTACAGGACAGCAGAATGAAGAGCTTATACTCGATTTTAGTTTTGATTGTACGGGTGCGATAGAGGGAACGAAAGACAGCGATACGATCGAGAGTAAGCTAAAACAACTCGATAGTATCGTTTACCAGTATAATGGGGATAAGCATGAACCTTCGTATGTGCAGGTAGCTTGGGGGACATTTCTTTTCAAAGGCCGGTTGAAGGAGATGCAGACAACGTTCGGATTGTTTACGCCGGAAGGAGTTCCGTTACGGGCCAAGGTAAATTTGACTTTTATTCAGTTTGTCAGTGCGGAGAAAGCTGTAAAACTGGCTAATAACCAGTCTCCCGATATGTCGCATTTGGTGACTTTGAAAGACGGGGATTCGATTGCTATGTTGTGTCAGAAAATATACGGGGATTCGACTTTGGTAGATGAGGTAGCCAAGATAAACGGACTCTGTGGTTTCAGGCGGATAAAACCCGGGACACTATTGTTGTTTCCACATTTGAGGAAAGATGGCTGATTCTCCTGCAAAATATAAGGATGAAGTACTTTGTTATACGGTGTATAGCGAAGGAAAGAAGGTCGGTGAGAAGTTCCGGTTGACGGAGGCGGAGGTACGTTTGGGGGTGAACCGGATCGGAAAGGCGACATTGTGGTTCGAGGCCGGGGATATGGCGGCCCGGACTTTCAAAGAAGCTGATGTTGCGGTATTTAAGCCGGGGGCTACCGTAAGATTGGATTTAGGCAGAAAGGAAGAGGAGAAAACGGTTTTTACCGGAAAGGTGGTGAGTTTGAATCTGGATATTGCTCCCAACCGGCGTTCCCGGATGGTTGTCGAATGTCGGGACGATTTGTTTACGGCTACATTGGTACGCAAAAATAAGGTTTTTGAAAAAATGAAAGACAGTGAAATTATCTCGGAGGTGCTGGGAGCTTATGGATCGGTAGATGTGAAAGCAACGGATTTCAAGCATGCTGCTTTAGTACAGTATTATTCCTCGGATTGGGATTTCGCTTTGTCCCGTGCGGATGCTAATGGTATGTTGGTAGTGATGAGAGACGGTAAGGTGTCGGTTGGGAAACCCGATCCGGGTGCTAAAGCTGTTTTGACGGTGACTTACGGTGTGGACTTGATCGGTTTTAACGGAGGAGTATCGGCAACGGAACAGGTACCGGCAGTGGAGGCTGTAAGCTGGGATCCTACTCAGCAAAAAGTTGTAACGGTTACTTCTTCTGCTCCTGTTTTGAATAAGCAAGGGAATATCGATTATACGGAATTGGCGGGAGAAGATAAATTGTTACTGCAAACGGATGCTCCGACGGAAAGTGGGGCTTTGCAGGCCTGGGTGGACGGTTTGGCACAGAAGACCGGGTTGGCCCGGTTTCGGGGGCAGATAACGTTTCATGGTAATGCGGCGGCTGTGCCGGGGTGTATTATCGAGTTGGCCGGATTGGGGGAGCGGTTTAACGGGAATGCTTATATCGGTTCGGTAGAGCATGTCGTTCGCAATCACGTGTGGACGACGAAGGCGGAAATGGGCTTAGCTCCCGAAGGAATTACGGAAGAGATGGATGTGGTGGCTCCTCCTGCTTCGGGGTGGCTGCCGGGAATAGAAGGGTTACATATCGGTAAAGTGAAAAAACTGGATGAGGATCCGGCCAAAGAACAGCGGATTTTGGTGGAGTTGCCTTTGCTGAACGGAAATAAAAATGACGTATGGGCCCGGTTGGCTCATCTGTATGCGGGGAACGGTATCGGTAGTTTTTTTGTACCCGAGGTGGGCGATGAGGTCGTTGTCGGTTTTTTCAATAACGATCCGGTTCATCCGGTAGTTTTAGGTAGTATGTACAGTAGCAAGCAATTGCCTCCTTATGAATTGAAAGCGGAGAATTATAAGAAAGCCGTAGTGACCAAAGAAAAAATGAAGCTGGAGTTCGATGAGGAAAAGAAGATCATCACGTTGGAAACACCGGGTAAGAACAGTATTGTCATTGATGACGACGGGACGCAAATCAAGCTGGCTGATCAGAATAAAAATGAGATTATCATGGATAAAGACGGTATTACACTGAATTCGGCGGGTAAGATTGTGTTGAAAGCAAAACAGGATATTTCCGGAGAAGCTACGGGGAAAATCAGTATGGCAGCTAAAGCTGATGTCGAGTTGGATGGAATGAATGTGAAAGCCACCGCAAAGACCGGATTTACGGCGAAAGGAAATGCTACGGCTGAACTGTCGGCTTCCGGACAGACGACCGTAAAAGGGGGTATGGTGATGATAAACTAAGTATATATAGTATGATGGAAAGAAAATTTGTGTATAACCAAAATCTCAAGAGGACGTTGCAGACAAGAAATGTTTATCCTGTCCGACAATTGAAAAAAATCGTAGATAATCGTGCAAGTATGTTGAGGCAGTTTCAAATGTTAACACAGTTTAGGGCCAATCCAGCTGTAGCAGCGCCTGCGGGTATTCCTGCAGCTTCTTTGAATTACCATGCAAGTACAGAACACGTCCGTGATTCGGATACATTTGCAGCATTGGCTGGCCATGGATTGAATTTTGCAAATAATCAGGGAAATCAGGCTGCTGTCTTGGCTTTTATTAATGCGAATCCAACAAAAAATAATGGTATTTTCCGTAATATTTTATTGGATGGAGCAAGCAACCCTAATCCGAGTCCAAGGAATCCTTCTCAATGGTTGGGATATGTTGTAAAGCGCAATGGTAGTGTGATTGTAACACATATCGGACCTTTTGGAGAAAGTCCGAACGGGCTAGCTGCCCAATTATAAGATTATGCCACCGGCAGCGAGATTGACAGATATGCATACTTGTCCGATGCAGACACCGGCTTTTCCTTCTCCTATACCGCATGTGGGAGGGCCTGTGATCGGACCGGGAGCACCTACCGTTCTGATCGGAAAAATACCGGCGGCGGTGATGGGAGATAATTGCGTGTGTGTAGGGCCGCCGGATGTAATCGTTAAAGGATCGGCAACGGTGATGATTTGCGGAAAACCGGCGGCCCGGATGGGTGATCAGACGGCTCATGGCGGGGTGATTACAGTGGGGTGTCCGACGGTGCAGATTGGAGGATGAAGGGGATTTATAATTTACGATTTACGATTTACGATTTTTGATTTTTGATTTACGATTTTTGATTGGTGCGGGTAGTATGGTAGGGATTGGGGTAAGATTGGTGGTTTAGGATTTAAAATTTTAAATTGAAATACAGGCAAAGAGTTTTAGAAGCACAGAGCTATTCTGATTTTAAGTTGAAATATTGTTTTACGGATAGATTATGATGAATAAGTCGTTTTTGGGAAAGGGATGGAGTTTTCCGCCGGAGTTCAGGAGGGAAGCTTTACCGAGCACAATGGTGACGGAGGAAGAGGATATCGGACAAAGCCTGCATATTCTGTTGGCAACGCGTCCGGGAGAGCGGGTACACCGGTTTGATTTCGGTTGTGGGATATACCGTTTCGTACACGAAGAGATGACTGTTACAAATCAGACTTTGTTGAAAGAGTTGATTGCCGATACCGTATTGATGTATGAGCCGCGGGTAACTCTGAACGAGGTGACTTTCGATCTGGAATCGATATACGACGGAGTTTTGATTATTTGTCTGGATTATACGGTGAGACGTACTAATTCGCGTTCGAATATGGTATTTCCTTTCTATTTGCGGGAGGGAACGGCGTTGTAGGATTTACGATTTGTGATTTTTGATTTACGATTGAGGGAGGGGATTTATTGGTGGGTTTGAAAAGAAGCAAGAGAAGTTTTTGATTTACGATTTATTGATGGAAGGATAAGTGGTATGCGGGTTTGATGGTTGGTAAGTTTAAGAATTTGGATTATGAATACACTTTGGTATACGGATGGAACGGATCGGCGGCAGTTTGAAGGGAGGAAAGATATTCCTTGCCGGGTTGCTATGATTGAAGACGATTATCGGGTGCTGATGGGGCGGGTGATGGATATGGCCGGGAGTATCCGCTATTACAATTTGAAAAATCAGCCGGAAGGATATTGGCGGGAATTGTTTCGTTATCAGCCTTTGGCAATCTTATCGGAGATTGAAAGGACAGATATTCATGAACTTGAAAATCGTTTTCTGAAGTCGGGGAGAAGGCAACCGGAGATGATGCTCAAGCTGGCGAAAGAATTAATGGGGCGTTTGGATGATTGGGAATTGCGGTTGGTGTATTATCCTCTTTTGCAGTTGGCAAAAGATTTGTCTTCCCGGACAAAATTCCGTTTACCGGAGGAAAAAGATGAATTGAAAAAATCATTCTATGCTCTTTTAGGAACGGTGAGGAAACTTCAGGTGAATTACGAACGTTACCGGGAAGAAATCCGGACATGCGGAGAGAATGATCCTGCTGCGGCTTTGCTGGATTCTTTCCTGCGGAATTACGAAGAGATTGCAAACCGTTTTAATGCCCGTTGGCAAACCTGGCCGGATTTTTATTTCCGGGAGATTTTACATGCCGGGTGCCGGGGAATTGTACCCGATCGGGTTTGGTTGTCCGTTGTGCGCGTTCCGGGTTCCGGTTGTGTTGTCATACCCGAAGCAACTGCTTTTGTTGCCGGTAAAAATAAGGGGGGAGGAGCGGTGTGTTACCGAAGTGTGGAAGAAGTTGTCGTAGAAGATATGAAATTAGCGCAGTTGCGTTCTTTTTTCCAAGAAAAGGACGGAGAACGCTATCCGGCTGCCCGCCTGGGATTTGTGACCGCCATATCGCAGAATACAATAGATCTGGAAGATATCGGCGATCATCAGAAACTATTCGGGGAGGCATCCGATTCCCGTTTGGAAATGGGGTTGATGATTTGTTCTTCCATGCTGTTGTTACGTGAAGGAAGGCGGAGATTGACGGTGTCGTTTTACCTCACAGAAGAGGGGAGCGGATATTTTCAGAAGATATTGAATCAGGTAACGGAAGGTGCGGAGGAAAAGTCCGGGGAATCGGTTGTCAAATTATTGAAAGATGCTTTCTGTCTCGATATTACGACGGGAAGCGGTTGGGAGCGTATTGAAGAATATGTGGCGACATTCCGGGATGAGCAGTGTATTAGTCTGTTGTTTTGTTTGGATAAGGAGTTTCCTGCAACAGCCAGTGGAGATATTTCGTTGCATGGTGTACAGACGCAATGGCCTGTGTTACGTATCCGGATGAATCCGGAGGCGTGGCTTTTTCCCTATAGTTGGATGTCTGCTGTAAAATGCAACCGGGTAAAATTGAATGTAGAAGTAGCAGGACTTTCAACGTTGAAATTATACAATAATATCGGGGAGTTGGATACCTCTACTCCTTTTTATCCTTTCGGTGTACAGCCTGCGCGGGGAGCTCAGGTTGTTTTCGGTAGTTATGAGATGGCTGTGAAACCTTTACAGAAAGTGAATTTGTATTGTAAATGGTTGCAATTGCCTTCCGGACCGGAAGGTTTTTACGGACACTACCGGGAATATGGGCAGCAGATCGACAATTATTCTTTCCGGGTGAGGACGGAGTGGCTGGACGGAAAGAAATGGAAATCGGATCAGGTTGGGATACAGGGGCTGTTCGGTTCTCCGGGAGACGGATATTCGACAGCAAAAGGTGCTTTACCGGAGGAAAGCCGGGTAAGTTGGTCTCCGGACGGTAATATACCTGTTGCAGGAGGGAATGAAGATCGTTATGCTTATGGAATGTCGTCGTCCGGTTTCTTTCGGATGGTGCTGGATGAGCCGGAAATGGGTTTCGGGCATGCATTGTATCATACTTTATTTGCAGAGGTGATGATTGCAAATGCTCATCGTAAACGTCCTTTGCCTGCACCTGTGCTACCGGTATCTCCGTTGATAGAATCGGTGGAAGTAAGCTATGAGTCGGAAGAAGAGCTTTATTTTACGGCCGGTCAGAACAGGGGAAATATCCGTTTGTTTTATATGGATTCGATGGGATTTTCGACTTTGGAGAGTATCGGCTCGGATGCCCCTTTTTATTTGGCGAAACGTTTGGGGGAAGCGGGGAATCTGTTGTTTGGATTTACGAAAGCTGTCGGAATAGACCGGATTCGTTTTTTTGTGGATATAGCCGCTGTGAGACAGGAAATCGATCTTCGGGACGACGAAAGGCAGAATCTTTCCCCGGTTTGGTATATCCGGCAAAAAGAAAACTGGATCAGGTTAACTCCGGACGCGCTTGTCCGGGATACAACGGGTGGATTTATCAGCAGCGGAATTGTCGAATTGTTGTTACCCGTCCCGGTGGCAGAAGATTGGCTGGACGAAAACGGCATATTTTGGCTGGGGGCACAGTTCGGTTGTGATGTCATTAAGCAGGTTGCGGTAAAAGGGTTTTATACAAATGTCGTAGAGGCTGTTTTAGATACGGATACTGTCGATTCAGACTGGGAATGGGATGGAGAATTACCGGAAGGAACAATTACAGCTGCCGTTAGAAACATACCGGGAGTGGCTGATATCCGCCAAATAGTATCCGGTAAGGGAGGCCGAAAAGAAGAAGATGAAGAGACTTTAAAAATCAGGATGATCCATCGGATTCGCCACCGCAACCGGGTTGTAACTCCCCGGGATTTTGAGGACCGCATTATGGAACAGTTTCCTCAAGTTGCTAAAGTGAAATGTTTGCCGGGATTGGATAGTAAATATATGAACAGGCAGGGGATTGTCACTTTGGCAGTTGTTCCCCGGTTACAAAACGGTGTGGGTTTTCCGCTTTGTACTCATGATTTATTATTGGAGATCGAACGTTTTTTACAGCCTTTGGCCGGAGCTTTTGTGCAGGTTGACGCTATAAATCCCCTGTACGAAGAGATGAAGGTGAGATGTAATATCGGGATCGGACCGGGATGGAGTGCGGCAGAGACGATACTTCGGTTACGAAGGCGTATCGATGATTTGATTGTACCTTGGAAAAACAGTGACGGTATACCGGTATTCGGTTATCGTTTCGGTTTGCAGGAACTGAAAAACCGGATTATGGAAGATGAAGGAGTATCGGTTTTACACGGTTTATCGGTGTTGCAGGTGTGCCGGGAAGGTAGAAAGTTATACCGTTTGGGTGAAGTCGGTGATCAGTCGGACGGCGATCAAAAGATCGGGGCTTCTTGTGCCTGGGGAATTCCTGTGCCTGCACCGGTACATTTGATCCGTACGGATAAAGAGGATATATGGCGTCCGGAGGCCGGTATCGGAGAAATAGGTGTAGAAGAAACATTTATTATAAGATAAGGTGGATGTAACGGAGGAAAGCATAACGTATTAAAACTGGATTATGGCTAAAGCGAACAGGGAAACATTGAAAGGTTATTTCAGTAATGGGAAAATGCCTACCGGCAGTCAGTTCGGGGATTTGGTGGATTCTATGCTGAACATTGTGGATGATGGCATGAATCGTACGGAAGGTAACGGATTGCAGCTTTCTCCTTTGGAGGAAAACAGTCCGGTATTGGAATTTTATTCCGGTATTCTGGACGATAAACCTTTGTGGGAAATCCGGGTCGATCGTAAACGGGAAGCTCTGGAATTGAGTATAGGAGGGGATGATATTCCGTTATTGACTCTTTTCCCGGACCGGAAGATCTCATTGAACGGTGATGTCGAAGTGTCCGGTACTGTATCGGCTGCCGGTTTTTTGGGAAATTATCGTTGCGGGGAGGTGCTTGCAGATGGGAAATGGTATGATGTTACGGACGAGGATGAAGCTAATCCGTCGGGTTGCCGGGCTTATCGCATTGTAGCCGGATGCGGACGTAAAGGCAAAGGTAAATATGCTTTAACAGAAGCAACGGCCATACAATGCTATGGGGAACATAGAAAGGTCTATTATCGTCAATCCTGGTTCGGTATGCATTTCAACCGTTTGAAGTTTCGCTGGCATCAGGAAGGAAAGGCCTGGCGGTTGCAGATGCGTAGCCGGTGTAATTACGGGAAAGAGGCGGTGATACGTTTCCGGATTACGGAATTATGGCAGGATTATTATATGGGAGAATGAGGTGTTTTGATTTACGATTTTAGATTTATGATTTACGATTTTGGTACGGGATGGTTTGTAAGTGGTTTAGGTAAATGAATGCAGGCGTTTTGATTTACGATTTTAGATTTATGATTTACGATTTGGATACGGAATGGTTTGTAAGTGGTTTAGGTGAATGAATGCAGGTGTTTGATTTACGATTTTAGATTTATGATTTACGATTTTGGTACGGGATGGTTTGTAAGTGGTTTAGGTAAATGAATGCAG
>NZ_DOED01000021.1:25932-35617 GCF_003524185.1 Culturomica sp. | reverse complement strand
TAGGTAAATGAATGCAGGTGTTTTGATTTACGATTTTAGATTTATGATTTTAGATTAACGATTGGGGCGGAGTTTTATGTGTTTGTGTTTTTTAAAAAGGAATGTGGCTGGAATTTTAGATTTTGGATTGAAATAAAAGGTTCGAGAGTATGAAGAGGGCCGAAGACTTTAGGTGTTAGGGTATTAAGCAGGAGAAAATGAAAGATGAGCTTTATATAAACCGGAGAGAGGCGGAAAATACTCTTTACCGGCAGTTACAGGAGAAATCGTTGGAACGGTTACAAGCTGCTGCCGGAGAGGTATGGACTGATTTTAATCCTCACGATCCGGGGATAACGATCAGCGATATATTAAATTACGGTCTTACGGAGTTGGATTATCGTTTGCGTTTTCCTTCGGAAGATTATTTGGTGGCAGAAAAACAATCTTTTGTTCCGGAGCGTTTCGGTTTGTTTTCACCGCTTCGGGTGTTTCCGGTTGATCCGGTGACACCTGTCGATTACCGGAAATTATTTATCGATCGTATCGATAAGTTGGATAATGTGTGGATTTATCCGACGAAAGAACGGGGATGGTATGAAGTTTTGGCAGAATTGTCGCCTTTGGCTTCAGTGTGTTGCCGGGAAGAAGTACAGCGGCAGATTGTGAGGATTTTCAATGCTTATCGTAATCTTTGCGAAGGATTGCGGGAAGTCAGATTTATTACGCGTAAGCCTTTGAAATTAACCGGAGATATCGAATTAAAGGCAGGGGCGAATGCTTTACAGGTTTTAGCGGATATTTACCTGGAGGCTCAGCATTTTTTTATGGGTGGTGTCCGTTATCGGGGAATAGAAGAATTGTTGGCAGAAGGGAGAAAACCGGACGAGTTATTGGATGGTCCGGAATTGAGATATTGGGCTATCGACGAGAGTTCGTTGCAGGATTTACCGACTCGTTATTCCGTGGCGGTGCTGTTTCGGCGCTTGATGAATCTGGAGGGCGTGGAAGCTGTGAGATCATTGGGTTTTACAGATGGGGAACAGGTTTATCCGGATATTATCCCCGTGACTGATCCGGTAAATTCCTATACAGTAGAGATTCCGGATAATAAAGAGAAAGCCGGAGTGAAGCTGTGGTCGGGAGGCGGTTTGATGAAAACGGATTTATCGGTATTGCCTTCTTTGCTTTATGCCCGTTATATCCGGTATTATGGCCGGCAGAATCGTACGGAAAATTTGTCGGAGTTACAATCTTTTCCACAGGGCACTTTCCGGCAGATGTATGATCATAACAGTGTGCAGCATGATTTTCCGGAATGTTATGGGATCAATAATTGGGGAGTGGCTCCCGGGGAACCGGAATTGCGGAAGGCACAGGCAAAGCAGTTGAAGGGATATATGTTGTTGTATGACGAAGTATTTGCCCGGGGATTGAAAGAGTTGGAAAATTTACCGCAGTTGATGTCGATAGAAGACGACTTACTGGGAGAGGGGACTGTCGGAGTCGATGTGCCGGGTGGGATGTGGGACGTATTAACCGATGAACAGAAACTGAAGGATGCCGGATATACTAAAAATAGATTTTTCAGGCAGAAGGAGAGGATGTTGGAAGTGTGGGAGGGTATATACGGAGAGGATAGTAATCCCGGATGGTTGAAAGAGTATGACTATTACGAAGAAACAGAGGTGGAGAGCCTGGGGAGGCGCTTCGGTTTTTTAAAACGGATACCGGAATGGGGACGAAGCCGATACAAGGGGGTGGATTTGGGAAATGTCGATCCCGAGAATGTACCGGGAATCAAAGCTTATGTAGGCAGTTTGCTGGGGTGGGAAATGACGGTGGAAAAGCCCGTTGTGAATGTATTTCCGATGTACAATCTCCGGTTGGTGGAGGACGATTATTTTTATAGCCGGCCGATGGGATTGCTGAGTCATGATTTGGTGGCAGAGGATATTTTGAAGCCGGAGTATATGGAGCCGGTAAATATGCCTGAAAAAGCTTATACAAATGCCGATTATCTGGTATTGAAGGATAAATTATCGCTGTTGCATTATAATTTATTATTCGAGGGATTGTTTCGGGAAGGTGTACGGCCGGAAAATTACCATATTCTGAATATACCTCAATATCTTGATCGTTTGTTGGTGTTTCATCATACGCAGCGGGGAGAATGGATAAATCTGGGGCGGTTCGATTCGCAGGAAGAGCTCGAGGAGACGGCCGGTTGTTTGCGGCGTTTTCTGATTATGTTGAATCAGAAAAGTGAGAGTATGTATGTTGTTGAACATTTGCTGTTGAGAAAAGCAAACGGAAAGGGGATGGAAAATCCTGCAGTACCGGAAAGCGAGAATTTTGTCGTAACTGTCGTGTTTCCGGGATGGTCGGTACGAATGGCAGATCTTCGGTTCAGAAAAGAGTGTGAAAAGTTGGTATGTAGCCGGTTACCGGCCCATTTGAATGTTCATTTTCAATGGAGAGGGGCTGTGGAGATGTGGCAGTTCGAAAGGGCTTATTACGATTGGCGAAAAGCATTGGCGGCAGGAGAGAGCGGGAGTGCCGAAGCTCAAAAATTAAGGGAGGTATTGGCCGGACAGGGGGAGGAGGGATTTTAAATTGTAGATTTTAGATTTTAAATTGATGGAGGAAGTTGGAAAGGAAGGGAATGATGATTTTTGATTTACGATTGGGGAAAAGTTGACTGGTAAGAGTACGTAGAAAGAATGGATTTAAAATTGAAGAAAGTGAGAAGAGAAAGATTGGAAATAGTGTTATAAGGTTTCTAAGCATATTAGAATTGATTTATGATTTTTCTATGAATCAGGCAGGTTTGTAAGGGTGATTTAAAATCGTAAATCTAAAATTAACAGGAATGATTACGATTCATGACATAAAGCTGGATTTTAGCGTGGAAGATTCCCGGTTTGCACGGGAATTGTACGGGCGTTGGGATATGTTTTGCCATACGGGGGTGGAGGAGGTCATGGACCGGGTGTTGAGTCGTTATGACTCGGATGAAGAGGTGATTCGGGTCGGAAGAATGGAACTGGATTTGGGTGTGTTACCGGAGGACGAGTTTTATGAACGGTTTCCGAAAGCGTTGGAAGAAAAGTTGGGGGACGTTTTTTATGATTTGATCCGCCACCGGGAAGGACGTGATGTGAATATCGTTTCCTTGCGCAAGGACGGTTTGCAGGCTCTGCTGTATTTTTTATTGTATGGCGGTTTACCGGCAGATATGCCCGAAGAATACCGGGATTTGAGACGTTTGCTTGAAATTGTAATCGACAGGGAGGGGCATGAGCTGGGAAAGGCTTTGCGCTATTACGGCGAAAAGGTGGAATTACGCCGTCGTTTGGTGTTGCAGTTCAGAGACCGGGAACTGGAAAAAGTTGTAGAGGTGACAGAGCCTTCCGAAGCTGTATTTATTAAAGTATATACTCGTAGTCTGATTAGCTCATGGCCTCGTTTACGGCGTCCGGAGATTACGTTGGGAGACTACCGGAATGTCGTTTGGGAGGTGGTATGGGCTTATTTGCTTTACGACGGAAGAGGTTTTTTCAGTCGGAAACAGTTGGTGAGGCAAACGATAACGGAACTGGCTTCTCGTTTTAATTTAAAGTTTTTTTATTTGCTCGTTTTGTTGACGACCGGATTGAAAAAAATGATATCCGGGTGGTTGATTTTGCCGGAATTATCGGTGATACTGGCCGAGATCAGGAGAGAAGAGGCAGAAAAAATGCAGGGAGATACCGGAAAATGGCAAAAGGTAATAGAGGAAAACGGTGCATACGAGTCTGCGGATGATCTGCGGAAATTGTTGTCGGATCCTGTTTTATGCCGCCGTTTGTTGCAACCGATGAAGGAGGAGGATATTTACCGCCTGACGGAGGTTATCATACCTACGGAAAGCCGTTTTGTCATTTCGTATGCCCGCCGGTTGGAACAGGAAAAGGAAAAAGGGATGCTGGAAGGAAAAGCCGGCAGTGAGTTCCGGGTTTTAAAGTGGGAATTTTTATTTCAGGTTTTGTTGAGTGCCCCGATGTCTGTTTTTCACCGGAAACGCTTTGTGCTGGAAGTGATCCGGCGTATTGCCGCTCATTATAATATCGATCCGTTGTGTCTGTTGGTATATCTCTGTACCGATCAGGAAGATGTTCCGGCAGATTTGCGGGTCGTGTTACAGCAATTGTATAAAGAACAGACGGAGAGCGAAATTTTAAAAATAGCGGAAGCCTTTGCTTATCGGATACCTACCGAACGGGAAACGGAATACCTGAAATCCGTTTTGTTACATCCCCGGACGGCAAGGCAATTATTAGGGGCTTTGCCTGAAGCCGGAGTTTACCGGTTGGTCCGGGTCGTGATTCCGGCCGAGAGTACATTCGTCGTTTCGTATGCCCGTACCCTGGACCGGGAAAAGGAGAAAGGAATGCTGGAAGGAAAAGGAGGGGAGGAATTCCGGGTGTTGAAATGGGAGTTTATTTTTATCATGATTTTGAGCGCTCCGGTATCGGCTTTCAGCCGACGTCAGTTTGTACGTTCGGTTTTGGGGCAGATTGCCGCGCATTATAATTTGGCTGCTAATGATTTGGTACTCTATTTCTATAGGGCGCTGGCAGACCGGCAGACCGGGTTTTCACAGGGGGTAGCTGAGGTGTTGAAGGAGTGGCTGGATGAACAGCAAAGAAATGAGCGGCTGGGATCGGAAAAAGAACGGGAGGCAGCTTCCCGGGATACCGGTAGAAAATTGAAGGAATTGATGATGTGTCCGGAGGTGACGGTAAAGGTATTGGAAAAAGCAGGAACAGAAGTCCTTTGCGAATTATGGGCAATGTATAAGCAAACGGATACGGTCGTATTTATCCGGAATTATAAAAAATTATTGTGGGATTTTATAGGATCGTCTGTGGTGAGTGTAAAGAGGTTATACCGGCAGATGCAGGTTGTGGAAGGATTGGCGGATTTTTTGGTAAAAGAGTATGGAAGAAAGGCCGTTGCAGACCTTTTACGAAAGATCGGAATCCGTTTGCAGGATTCGGAACGTTTGTTGGAAGCGGCTTGGCGGGAGGCTTTATTGAAAAAAGAAGTGGATCTGGTTCGGGAGATCGTGGCCCGTTCACCGGATTTTTTACGGCGGAAGATATCCGTTTTGTCTCCCGGGGAGCGAAGCAGTTTGGAGGAAATGCTGAAAGCAAGCCCGGAGTTGTTACGGAAATGTCTGGTGTGTATCGGTTCTCCGGCTATGCGGCGGGCGGTGGAAGAGGTTATATACCTGAAAAGGAAGGTAGGAGGTGAAGAAAATGACGGAGAATGGTTGTTGGGTTTATTATGCATTTCTTATTCCGATATCCGGATGTTTTCGTATCCGGAAATACTAAGGCGTTTTTTGAGTAAAATGGCGGACCGATGGACTCTTGCACAACGAATTGAAATTTACCGGCAAATCAGAAGACAGTCGTATTTGTCCGTGCACTGGGAGAAAATAATAGAAGAGGAGCAAAAAATGGAGGAAGCCGTGGAAATGGTGAAGCGGGAGGAAAAACAGAATGACGAAATACAACTAAACCATACGGATATGAAAACAAGAGATGTAAAAGACGTGCCGGAAGACAGGAATATTTCCGGAAATGGGCGGGAAGCGGCTGCGGCTGGAAAAAATGTACGGGAACCCCGTGGGAACAGAAACCGGTGGAAGTTACCCGATTCCCGGAAAGAGGAAGAACGGATTTATGTGGCGAATGCCGGAGCAATTATATTGGCACCTTATTTTCCCCGTTTATTCGATTTGCTGAAAATGACGGAAAAAGGGGCTTTTATGGATGGGGCGGCCCGGGTCCGGGCCATGTTTGCCATACAGTATCTGGTATTCGGTCAGACGGAATTCGCGGAAACGGAGCTGGCTCTGAATAAATTATTGACGGCATATCGTCCGGAAGAGCCTTTACCGCTATCGGTGGAATTGACTTCGGAGGAAAAAGAGGTGCTGGATTCTTTGTTAAAAGGAGCTATGGGTAACTGGAGTGTGATGAAAGGTACTTCTGTAAACGGTTTCCGGGGGAGTTTCCTGATCCGTAACGGAGTAATGGCGGATACGGGAGAATTGTGGCAATTGACGGTAGAGGAAAAATCTTACGATATATTGCTGGATTCCATTCCCTGGAGTATTTCTCCGGTCAAGTTCCCGTGGATGGAGAAACCGTTGTATGTGAATTGGAGGTGAAAGAATTTACGATTTTGGATTTTATAAGACTAATAATTTGGATAATATGAACGCAGAAAAACAATTTCAGGAAATGCCTTCGCGGGTGATGCAACCGAAGCGGGAAGGCGCAGCTTTGCAAATGTACGATAACCGGCAGGATGCGGCTTTGCAGGCAAAGATGATCGACACGATCCAGCGGGAAGGTGAAGACGAAGATGAGTTACTACAGGGAAAGTTTGCCGTACAGCGACAGGAGGGGGAGGAAGACGAACTGTTACAGGGTAAGTTTACGACTCAATTAGCGGAAGAGGATGAGGAGCTTATGCAGGGAAAATTCGTTGCTCAATTAGCGGAGGAAGACGATGAACTGATGCAAGGTAAGTTCGTCAGCCAGATGCAGGACGAGGATGAGTTGATGCAGGGGAAGTTTGAAACAGCTCAACGGCAAGCGGAAAACCGGACGGGTATTCCGGATGCGGTAAAACAGCGGATGGAAGATTCGTTCGGTACGGACTTTTCATCGGTGCGGGTGCATCCGGATTCCTCCAAAGCGCCCGAAGTGGGCGCATTGGCTTATACGCAGGGAACGGATATTCATTTTGCTCCGGGCCAGTTTAAGCCCGATACGACCGCCGGACAGGAATTGTTGGGCCACGAACTGACGCATGTGGTACAACAGGCGGAAGGCCGGGTACAGCCGACAACGGAGATCGGCGGTATGCCGGTGAATGACAATGAAGCTTTGGAGCATGAGGCAGATGTGAGGGGAGCACAAGCGGTGAGGTAATGAAGTTAAGTATTACAGGGGCTGTATATTGTACGTGGCGCTGCAGGCTTATGATTTGATATTAGATAGAAATTTTTATGGAACAATGGATCGCTTGGTTTTATGAGGTGTTGAATGCGGCTTTGCAGTTGTATTTCCGGCAGGAGTGTGCGGTGAGTTCGGTTTATGAGATTGCCGTGCCGGAAGGGAATGGGTTGGAAGAGGTGTGTGGCCGGGGGTTGACATTCGATGAGCAGGCGGTGGTGATGCTGACGTTGATGCCGCATTTGTGTCCGCAGGCTTTGGATATTTTTTTCGTGAATAATAAGAATTTCGACCGGCCTTATACGGAGTTCGGTGGCTGGAAGGGCATGTCGCACGGAGGTTTTTTACCGACGGGAGAGACGGCAGCCTTTATTTTGGGCGGAGAGGATACGGGAAAGCGTTTGGAGGTGATGCGGATGTTCGGGAAAGAGCATTGGTTTTGGCGGGAAAATGTATTGCGCTTAGAAGGTCAGGGACGGGGCGAACCGTTTTTGAGCGGGCAGTTGCGGGTGTCGGAGGAGGTGTTGAGCCGGATACTTTACCGGAAAGAATATAAACCGGATTGTACTATGGAGTTTCCGGCCAAGCGGGTGACAACGGTTCTGGAGTGGGGGGATATGGTAGTGGATTACCGGGTGGCTTTGGCATTGGAGGAAATTAATACCTGGATTACCGGACAACGGACGATTATGCAGGAAT
This sequence comes from Culturomica sp., assembly GCF_003524185.1. Taxonomy (NCBI): domain Bacteria; kingdom Pseudomonadati; phylum Bacteroidota; class Bacteroidia; order Bacteroidales; family Odoribacteraceae; genus Culturomica; species Culturomica sp. The sequence goes on along the minus strand of NZ_DOED01000021.1, from coordinate 27,923 downwards.
GGGGACTGGAACGTTTTCTGAAGGCCGGATACCGGGCTTTATTCTATGGACCACCGGGTACGGGAAAGACTTTGGCGGCAACATTACTCGGTAAACGGAATGATATGGATGTATACCGGGTAGATTTGTCGATGATCGTGTCGAAATATATCGGGGAGACGGAAAAGAATCTGGCGCAGGTGTTCGATATGGCGGAAAACCGTCGTTGGATTCTGTTTTTTGACGAGGCGGATGCACTATTCGGTAAACGAACTTCTACAACGACTTCAAATGACCGGCATGCCAATCAGGAAGTGGCTTTTTTGTTACAACGAATTGAAGATTTTCCGGGTACGGTAATCCTGGCTACCAATCTGAAGTCAAATCTGGATGAAGCTTTTTTACGTCGTTTTCAGGCGATGGTCTATTTCCCGATGCCGGACGAAGAGTCACGGAAGTTGTTGTGGCAAAAAATGTTGCCGGCAACCTGGTTGCAAGAAGACAGGGATACTTTGTTGGGATGTGCCGTGAAAGCTGAATTATCCGGAGGATCGATTGCGAATGTCATCCGCAGTTGTGCTTTGCAATTGTTGGCGACGCATACGGATAAATTATCGAAAGAAATGCTGGATTATGCTTTGAAAAAAGAACTGGCTAAAGAAGGAAACATCGGATAAAATTTAGAAAATTATGAGACTATCGGGGCAAATTTTAAAAGGAAGGTATGATGGAATTATTCTTTTAGTTGTATTGATGATGCTGGGGACGGGAAAGTTAAAAGGACAACTGAGCGGGTGGTCGTTCGACAAAGCTTATGCTACCTATCGTCAGTATTATTATCAACCTCTTGACAAATGGCGAAGCATCCGGGAGGGAACGTTTTCCCGCACAGGTTTGGAGGATTCGTTGCGGCAATATACGCGGGGTAAAGTTTATAAGGATGTTATTTGTCCGTGGTGGGTGGAGGATTTGTACCGGCCGGATGTCATTCAGGCCCGTTTTCAGAGGATCGGTTATGTGGGGTATGTGCTGGATCCGTTGACAGGTTCGCCTTTGTTGACGAATTCCTGGAACGATTCGACTTTATTCGATGCTGCCTGGCAGAATATTCCGGTCGATTTAGTCGTGTATTGTAATGGTGCGGATGCCTTCGATTATTTTCTGAAATGTGATTCGGCCCGCCTGACTTTTTTAAAGACTGTTTTCGACCCGGAAGACGGGTTGATTAATAAGCGGCATTTCGGCCGGCGGCCCGCAGGGTTACATTTTTATTTACCGAATTTTTCTTTTCGGGAAAAAAAGGCTTTTATGCGTTTTGTATGTGCGGTCAGTATGGTAATTGATCATTATTGCCGAAATGAGGAGCGTCCTTATGCCGGAGACAAATGCTGGCTTACATTTACTTTTTCTCCTTCGGCAAGGAATGAACTGGATTATTTATCGGGTGTCCTGGGATTGGCGGATGAGATTCATTTTGTAACTTACGATGAATACGGTTTGCCTGTAGCAACGCCGGAGGTTTATACCTATCGGAATGATCCGACTTCTGTATTATACCGGGTGTATAATCAGTTTTATCTGTTTTCTTTTTTTTCCGATGTGGTATCGGATACGGAATGTTGCAGCGATATCGCCCGTTTGTCGCAGGCCAGTTATTCGGAGCATAACTGGAAATTTTATTTACTGTTGGACTTTGCGTTGGTGCTGGCTTTGATTATATCGGTACTTGCGTATAATTTGTACAGTCCGTTTTATATGCTGGTTGAGCGTTACCGTTCATTCATTATACCGGTCCTTATTACTTTGGTGACGGAGATTATTATTGTTTTTCTGTATATGGTGGAAGCGCTGTCTCCGAATGAATTATTGTTTAGTCTTGACGAGGGGACACATCTGTATTTATTGGCACTTCCTTTGCTTTTTATCGTTTTGCATATCGGCTTGAAAATGCTCGGAGGACGACGGGAATTGCCTTGACTGCTGTCCGGAATAGCACCCGGGGACGGGGGTAA
>NZ_DOED01000021.1:0-25692 GCF_003524185.1 Culturomica sp. | reverse complement strand
TTTACCCCCGTCCCCGGGTGCTAACAACCTTCCTGTGCTTATCTGCTCTTATTCTCAAGTATTTTTTTTACCTTTGCTCAAGTAAGCTGCGCCTCACATAGCTCAAATAAGTTTGGTTCTGCATTCGGCTTGCACTATCTTTGTAAACAATTTGATGTTTTAATGTATGAAAGGAATCGTATTAGCCGGAGGTTCGGGAACCCGTTTATATCCCATTACAAAAGGTGTATCGAAGCAATTATTACCCATATACGATAAACCGATGGTGTATTATCCGATATCGGTGTTGATGTTAGCGGGGATCCGGGATATTCTGATCATTTCGACTCCGCAAGATATTTCCGGGTTTCGGCGTTTGTTGGGAGACGGTTCGGATTTCGGCGTGACCTTTCAATATGCGGTACAGCCGCATCCGGAAGGATTGGCGCAGGCGTTTCTGATCGGCAGGGAGTTTATCGGGAACGATTCAGTATGCTTGGTATTGGGGGATAATATTTTTTACGGACAGTCGTTCGGGAAGATGCTGGCAGAAGCTGTAAATACAGTTGAGAAAGAGCAGAAAGCGACAGTATTCGGTTATTATGTGAGTGATCCGGAGCGATATGGGGTTGCGGAGTTTGATGTAAACGGCAATGTGTTGAGTGTGGAAGAAAAACCGGAAAAACCGAAGTCGAATTATGCAGTGGTCGGTTTGTATTTTTATCCCAATGGGGTGGTGGATATTGCTTCCCGGATAAAGCCTTCTGCCCGGGGAGAGTTGGAAATTACAACGGTGAATCAGATTTTCTTAAGTCAAAATGAGTTAAAGGTACAGGTGTTGGGCAGAGGATTTGCCTGGCTGGATACGGGGACGCACGATTCATTGTCGGAGGCCTCTACTTTTATCGAAGTTATTGAGAAGCGCCAGGGATTGAAAGTGGCTTGTCTGGAAGAAATTGCTTACCGGAAAGGTTGGATTACTGCCGGTAAACTTCGTGAAATAGCAGAGCCGATGAAAAAAAATCAGTACGGACAGTATCTTTATAAATTGATAGCAGAATCGGGAAATTAGATTTGGACAGGAAGAAAGTCGTTTCGTTGGGTTGCCGACGTATTTTTCTGCCGCAATAAAGCAGAATAGAAGAAGATGAACGGGTCTTTTTTCCTAAAACGAAAGATTATGAATGTTATTGAAACAGCTATAGCGGGTGTGGTAATTATCGAACCGCGTATTTTTACAGATGGCCGGGGGTATTTTTTCGAAAGTTTTTCCCAGCAGGAATTTGAGGAGAAGGTGGGAAAAGTTAATTTTGTTCAGGATAATGAATCAAAATCGCGATACGGGGTTATCCGGGGATTGCATTTTCAGCGGCCTCCCTATGAGCAGGCAAAGTTAGTGAGGGTTGTTAAAGGAAAGGTTCTGGATGTGAATGTCGATATTCGAAAAGGGTCGCCGACTTTCGGAAAGTATGTGGCTGTAGAGTTGAGTGAGGAGAATAAACGACAGATTTATATACCCAGAGGTTTTGCTCATGGTTTTGCCGTTTTGAGTGAGGAGGTTATTTTCCAGTACAAATGTGATAATTATTATGCGCCGGGATATGAAGGGGGAATCCGGGTGGATGATCCGGAACTGGGGATCGATTGGCAGATTCCGGAACAGGAACGTATTTTATCGGATAAAGATAAGAAACATCCGTTGATTGCAGATTTATAATTTGGGAGGGATTGACATGTCTTGGGTATTCGGAAAGGAGGGATCGGGTTTTGAACAGATGTGGCATTGAAGGGGAGAAATATGGTTTTTGAAACCGGAAGTTTTTAAGAATAACGATTATGGCAAATATATTAGTAACCGGAGCAAACGGACAATTGGGAACGGCCTTGAAAAGGATCGGTTTTACGATGCTGGACGATGTTTTTTATACGGACTTAGCTGAATTGGATATTACGGACCGGGAAGCTGTCCGGAGGTTTGTGCAATTGCATGAGATTGATACTATTATAAATTGTGCAGCTTATACGGCAGTCGATAAGGCCGAGGATGAGCCGGAAAAGGCTGCCCTGATCAATACGGAGGCTGTGGCTAATTTAGCAACGGTTGCTTATGATGAAGATTGTCTGTTGATTCATGTATCGACGGATTATGTATTCGACGGAACGGCTACCGAGCCTTATACGGAAAAAAGCCGGGTAAATCCGCAGAGTGTATACGGCCGGACAAAGTTAGCCGGAGAAAAAGCGATAGCCGCTTCGCATTGTTTGTCCGTAATCATCCGGACGGCCTGGTTGTATTCGGAAGACGGGAATAATTTTGTAAAAACAATGTTACGTTTGGCAAAAGAAAAGGGGGAGTTAAGAGTGGTATCGGATCAAATCGGGTCACCGACGTATGCGGGTGATCTGGCAAAGGCGATTGTTGCGATTGTAAGTGACGATAATGTAATGGAGAAGCCGGGTGTGTACCATTATTCGAACGAGGGCATATGTTCCTGGTATGAGTTTGCACGGGAAATTATGAGTGCTGGCGGTATGGAATGTCGTGTCGAACCGCTGACGACAGAGCAGTATCCGACGAAGGCGAAGCGTCCGGCTTATTCTGTTTTGGATAAGACGAAGATAAAGAAAAGTTTTAGCCTGGAAATACCGGAATGGCAGGAAGCACTGACTCGTTGTATGTATAATTTGATACCGGAAAACCGACGATAGTCGATGAACGGAAACAGAATAAGCATGTTTGATATTTAATTTTCAATTTTGATGAGAAATATATTGATTACCGGAGGTGCCGGATTTATCGGTTCGCATTTGGTGAGATTGATGGTGAATAAGTATCCGGAGTATCGGATCATCAATCTGGATAAGCTGACTTATGCCGGAAATCTGGCGAATTTGAAAGATGTGGAGAATAAGTCCAATTATGTATTTGTGAAAGCGGATATTTGCGATTTTTCTATGATGCAGTCTGTTTTTACAGAATATGGGGTAGACGGGGTTATTCATCTGGCTGCAGAGAGCCATGTGGATCGTTCGATCAAAGATCCCTTTGCTTTCGCCCAAACGAATGTGATGGGGACATTGAGTTTATTGCAGGCGGCCAAGCTGGCCTGGGAGGGTAAATTCGAAGGGAAATTATTTTATCATGTATCTACAGATGAGGTGTACGGGTCTTTACAGCCCGACGGGGGATTTTTTACGGAAAAGACCAAATACGATCCCCATTCCCCTTATTCGGCATCGAAAGCTTCGTCGGATCATTTTGTAAGGGCGTATCACGATACCTACGGTTTGCCTGTAAAAATTTCGAATTGTTCAAATAATTACGGTTCTTTTCAATTTCCGGAAAAGTTAATTCCTTTATTTATCAACAATATCCGGCACAATAAAGAGTTGCCGGTATATGGAAAGGGGGAGAATGTACGGGATTGGTTGTTCGTTGAGGATCATGCGAGGGCAATCGATTTGATTTTTCATCGGGGGAAAGTGGGAGATACCTATAATATCGGCGGATTTAACGAATGGAAGAACATCGATTTAATTAAAGTGATTATCCGGGTTACGGATCGTTTGTTGGGAAATCCGGAAGGGACGTCCCTGCATTTGATAAGGCATGTAACCGACCGGGCGGGACATGATGTACGTTATGCCATAGATTCGACGAAATTAAAAAATGAATTGGGCTGGGAACCTTCCTTACAGTTTGAAGAAGGGATCGAGAAAACCGTGAAGTGGTATCTGGAGAATCAGGAGTGGCTGAATAATGTAACGAGCGGGGAATACCAGCAGTATTACGAAAAAATGTACGGGATGAAATAATTGCACCTGATTTTGGTATATTGAATGTATATGAGTCCGAAGGCGTAAGTCTTCGGACTTTTTGTATTGTAAATAAAATTTCAAAAAGAATGCGTTGTTTTTATTTATTGTATTGTTTGTGGGTAATATGTTGTGGGTTTACCGAAGAAAATACAAAAGATTTGTTGTATAAAATCCGGGAAATTAAGTATCGGGATCCTCAAATGGCTTTGGTTTTGCTCGATTCATTAAGACAAATGGAAGAATCGAATCATTTTCAGCGGGTTCCGGAGTTCAGAATAGACATTGCACAAGGGCAGATCTATCAAATTATGAGGCTGGACCAGTTGGCTGTAAGATTTTGGGAGAAAGCTTTGCAGGCAGATTCCGTTCGTGTGCGTGATGCGTATTTTTTTACCGTACTGAATGGAATCGTGAATGTTTATTACCGAATGGCGGATTATGAGAATGCACTGGAATATTGTTTATTGTTATTGGAACGTGGGGAGAAGTCAGGAGATGAATGGAGTATCGGTGACTGTTATTTTATGATCGGGCAAATCGAGTGGCAGATCGGAAGGAAAGAACAAGCATACCGGGATTTTAAAAAGGCTTTGAATATCTTGGAGAATGGAAAAAATCCCGGTACAAAAAAGTTGTTGTCGTATGTTTATGGAGAAATTATGACCATGGCGGATGCGGACGGTCGTTTTTCCTATGCCTTGAAAATCGGAACATTGCGGGAAAAGTTATTACGCGAGATGGAAGAATTGGGGGGACAGGAAGGGTATATTGACCAGCAGCGGGGATATTTATATGCCAAGCTGGCTTATCTATATCAGAAGGAGGGAAAGTGTAGGTTAGCCGGTTCTTATTTTGAAAAGTTCGAAAAGACACATTTTGCAACAACATTGGAAGGGCGGGAATACGGTTTCCCTTATTTGAAGAATGCCGGACAATATGAGAAAGCCCTTTGTTTTTTGAGAGATATGAGACGGGAGTATGAGGTGATGAAGAAAGATACAATAGATATTAATATGAGGGTTTGTTATGAAAATCTATCGGAGATTTATGCTGACCTGGGACAATGCCGGAAGGCTTATCATTTTTTGAAAAGAGCTTTGGTTTTGGCGGATAGTTTACAAGAACGGCAGCAGCGTAGCCGGATTACGGAAATGTCCGTATTGTATAGTGTTAAGGAAAAAGAAAAAAGAATTCAGGAACAAGAAGGGATTATAAAGAAAAAACAAACATTTATAGGCAGATTATTCGGCTTTGTTTCGGTAGGTATTATTATGTTGATAGGTGTCGGAATATATGCTAACAGAATGAAAAATAAAAACCGGATATTGGTCGGAAAAATAGAGGAAGGCATTCATTATCGTCAGATGCTGAGGCGGATCGGTATGTTATATAAAGGTGAACATAAAATACAGGTGAATTGTAAAGAGAGGGAATTATTTGAAAATTTGGATCGCTTGGTTGTAATGGAACGTTTATTTTTACGGCCCAATTTAACCCGGGACGAAATGGTGAGTCGTTTGTGTACCAATAAAAATCAATTGGCTAATGCGATCCGTTTTTGTACGGGTCAAAATTTTACGGAATATATCAATAGTTTGCGTCTGGAGTGTGCCTTGAAAATATTAACGGAAGGAAATGAAAAAATAGAGGTCGTTGCGGAAAGATCCGGGTTCGGTTCCGCCCGTAGTTTTTACCGGATTTTTAAAGATTATTTTGGATTGTCTCCTGCTGAATATCGTCATTTTTGCAGTAAATAAAGCTCGTTTTACTTTGAAGCAGTCTCGGGTTCGTCTGACTGTTTAACACAAATTGATGACTGATTTTCTTATTTAAAAATAAGATTCCGATGCTTGTTTGTTTAATATTTATTTTATTTGCTTTGGAAAAATGAGGGGTGTTTATGCATAATGGATTGTTGCTTATTAAAAAAATCAATTTATTCATTGATAATTAATATATAAAATATGAATTAAAAATTGAAATTTATATTATACAAACAAATATGGCTGTTTGTAAATTTAATTTCAGTGATTTTTACTTAATGGCTACCTTTCTTTGTGCAAATATCAATGTCAATGTTATGGAAAGATATTTATCTGTCGAAACTGTGAATGGTGTGTTATTGATTCCTGTGTCGGAGTGTTTGTATAAAGATATTGTGAATTATCTTGAAGATTCCGCACATCCGGAGGTTGCCTCTTTGTCGGATTTCTGTCAGGGCGGAACGAATGAGGATTTGTCGGAACAACTGAAACTATGGGTAGCCAGGGAACAGATGAATTCTATTTTTGTAAAGGATCGCGATTATTTCAAGCGTATAGATTTCGATACTATTCGTTGGATTGAAGCTTCGGGAAGTTATTGCCGTCTGTATTTAAGGGATGGTTCAAAAATGTTGTTATCCTTTAATTTAAGGGAATTAGCAGTACACTTACCTGTCCGTCTTTTTATTCGTGTGCATCGTTCTTATATCGTCAATATTACGTATATCGATTCTTTTATCGGAAATCGGTTATGCATCGGAGATCATCGGATTCCGGTGAGTAAGCAGCATAAACGCAATGTTATTGCACGGTTGAATGTATTGGGAAGTGTTAAGGATTAAAGGTAAATTGGGATTGTATATTCTGGCTTGTGAATTTGAAAATAAAACTGTATCTTTGCCGACGCTTTGATAAAAGTGGAAAATATTGATAATCAGCATAAAAGAATATAGGAATGATTGCAGTTTCAAATTTAGAAATTCAGTTCGGAAAACGTGTTTTGTTTCAGGATGTAAACTTGAAGTTTACACCGGGAAATTGTTATGGGGTGATTGGGGCCAATGGAGCCGGGAAATCTACTTTATTACGTATTTTAAGCGGTGAGTTGGAGCCTACCCGGGGAAATGTGATGTTCGGTCCCGGAGAACGTTTGTCGGTATTGAAGCAGGATCACCATGCTTATAATGAGTGTACGGTGTTGGATACTGTATTGCAAGGATATATGGATTTGTGGAATGTAATGAAGGAGAAGGATGCTTTATATGCCAAACCTGATTTTTCAGATGCCGATGGTGTACGTGCTGCGGAACTGGAAGAAAGATTTGCCGAAATGGACGGTTGGAATGCCGAAAGTGATGCTGCAGCTTTGCTTAGTGGATTGGGAATACAGGAGGAGTTGCATTATTCTTTAATGAAGGATTTAAGCGGTAAGCAAAAGGTGCGTGTCTTGTTGGCGCAGGCTTTGTTCGGTAAGCCGGATAATTTGTTATTGGATGAGCCGACGAACGATTTGGATATTGAGACTGTGATGTGGCTGGAGAATTACCTTTCGAATTATGAAAATACGGTATTGGTCGTGTCCCACGACCGTCATTTTCTGGATGCCGTGAGTACCCATACCGTGGATATCGATTTTGGGAAAGTGCAGTTGTTTGCCGGTAATTATAGTTTCTGGTATGAATCCAGTCAGTTGGCACTACGTCAGGCTCAGGCTAAGAATAAGAAAGCAGAGGAAAAGAAGAAAGAATTGATGGAATTTATTCAACGGTTCAGTGCAAATGTGGCGAAATCCAAACAGACAACCAGTCGTAAAAAGATGTTGGAAAAATTGAATGTGGAGGAGATTATGCCCTCTACCCGCAAGTATCCGGGGATTATTTTTACACCGGAAAGGGAAGTCGGGGACCGGATTCTGGATGTACGCAGTTTGAGCAAGCAAGTGGAGGGAAAATGGTTGTTTAAGGATGTGGAGTTTACAGTGGAGAAGGGGGATAAGATCGTATTCTGGTCGAAAGATCCGCGGGCTATGACAGCTTTGCTGGAGATCATAACCGATAATGTAAAGCCCGATAGCGGTAGTTATAGTTGGGGAGTTACGGTGACGACTGCTTATTTGCCGATGGATAATTCAGCTTATTTCGATACGGATATGACTTTGATCGAATGGCTGGGACAATTTTCTTCCGATACAAGTGAGACTTTTTTACGGGGTTTTTTGGGGAAGATGTTGTTTTCGGGGGAAGATATTTACAAGAATGTGAAAGTATTGTCGGGGGGAGAGAAGATGCGTTGTATGATTGCCCGGATGATGTTGAAGAATGCGAATGTATTGGTGTTGGATTCCCCTGCCAATCATCTGGATCTGGAATCTATTCAGGCATTTAATAATATGCTGATGTCGTTCAAAGGCATTGTGTTGATGAATTCTCACGACCATGAGTTTATTCAGACGGTATGTAACCGGATTATTGAATTGACGCCGAACGGAACGATAGATAAGCGTATGGAATTCGATGATTATATCACCAGTGAGGCTATTCGTGAGCAGGCTGCAAAGATGTATTTGTAAATTTACGATTTTGGCCTATCGGCCTGTATCGCTTCGGTGAGAAAAGGATTGGCTGCAGAATATTTACTCTGCAGCCAATTGTATTTTTCAGATGCAGATTGAGTGGGTTCGGAGGATGGAGAAATAAGGAAAATCTTATATTTGTCAGGTTTTAATATGGATGGAATGACACAGGATTATATTATTGTGGAGGGTGCCAGTGAGAATAACCTGAAACATATTTCTTTGAGGATACCGAAAAAACAGATCACTATTTTTACCGGTGTGTCCGGTTCCGGAAAATCGTCTTTGGTTTTGGATACGGTTGCCGCCAAATCCCGGCGGGAGTTGAATGAGACTTTCCCTAGCTTTGTACAGCAGTATTTGCCGAAGTACGGCCGGCCGCATGTGGATAAGATTGAAAATTTGCCGGTAGCTATTGTGATCGATCAGAAAAAGCCGGCTCCTAATGCCCGTTCTACGGTGGGAACCTATACGGATATCTATGCTTTGCTTCGCTTGCTTTTTTCCCGGGTAGGGAAACCTTTTGTCGGCTATTCCGATATGTTTTCTTTCAATCATCCTCAAGGCAGGTGTACCCGTTGTGACGGATTGGGGACAATAACGGAACTGGATGTGCATAAATTAGTTGATTTCGATAAATCTCTGAATGAGGATGGGGTGATCAATTACGTTGCCTTCAAGCCGGGAGAATGGCGGTGGATTCGTTACGCATGCAGCGGTTTGTTCGATTTGAATAAGAAAATACGGGATTATTCTGCGGAGGAACTGGAGTTGTTTTTGTATTCACCGCAGATCCGGTTGAAGAATCCTCCGGCAGAATGGCCGAAAACAGCCAAATATGAAGGGTTAATGACCCGGATGTACCGAAGTTGTATCAATTCGGAGGAAGGAAAGCTACACCGGGCGATACTCGATCCGATGACGACGACCGGAATATGTCCCGATTGCGGAGGCTCGAGGTTGAATAATAAAGTACTGTCTTGTCGTATTTGCGGAAAGAATATGGCAGATGTCACGAGTATGGCTGTTCCGGATGTGCTGGAATGGATACGGCATATCGACGATCCTTTGGCGGCAGATATGAAGGAGGCGCTGATCGGCCGTTTGTCGGCTTTGCTGGAAATCGGCTTGGGGTACCTGACGCTGGACCGGGGAATGGGAACGCTTTCCGGAGGAGAGGCACAACGTTGTAAGATTGCCAAGTATATAAATTCGGCCTTGTCGGATATGTTGTATGTACTGGATGAACCCAGTGTAGGATTGCATAGCCATGATATTCATTTGTTGAAAGAATCGGTACGGAAGTTGCGGGATCATGGAAATACCGTGTTGCTGGTCGAGCATCATAAGGAAATGATACAGATTGCCGATCATATTGTGGATATGGGGCCCGGTTCGGGTGTAGAGGGAGGAAATATTCTGTATGAAGGAGATTATGCGGGTTTACTGAAAAGCGGTACTTTAACCGGACAGATGATAGCAGAAAAATTGCCGTTGAAACAACATTTTCGTGTTCCTTCAGCTTGGTGGACGGTGGAAAATGCCTGTTTGCATAATCTGAAAGAGGTAACGGTTAAATTGCCTGTGGGAGTGCTGGCTGTTATTGCCGGTGTTGCCGGTTCCGGAAAAAGTTCGCTGATGCAGTGTTTCAGGGAAAGTTGTAACGGGGACAAAGGTTCGGGAACTGAAGAACCGGAAGGATCGCGTAAAGCTTCGGTCCGGTCGGTTGAGGAGCAGGGGGAGGTCGTTTATATCAGCCAGCGTAATATCGGAGTCAGTTTGCGTTCTACACCGGCTACCTATTTAGGTGTAGCCGACGATATTCGCAAAATTTTCGGTCAAAAGAGTGGTGCTGGGATAAGTATGTTCGCTTTTAACGGAAAAGGCGGATGTGCGGTGTGTGGTGGAAAGGGGGTTGTCGTTTCGGATATGGCTTTTATGGATGCTATTGAGACGGTGTGTGAGGCTTGCGGTGGTTTGCGTTATTCCCCGGAAGCATTACAGTATAAAGTGGACGGACTCACAATTGCCGAAGTAATGGATTTGACGGTACGAAAGGCTTCTGTCCGTTTTGCCGGTACTGTTATCGAGAAGAAGTTACTGCCGTTGATGCAGGTTGGATTGGGGTATTTGCATCTGAACCAGGCGCTTTCAACTTTATCGGGTGGTGAGTTACAGCGGATGAAACTGGCTTCTTATCTGGGAAGTAGAGGGAAAATATTTATATTGGACGAGCCGACAGACGGTTTGCATGTCAAAGATATACATCATATTATCGCTTTGTTTGATACCATGGTGGAGCAAGGCAATTCTGTGTTTCTAATCGAACATAACCTGGATGTTCTGAAAGCTGCCGATTATGTTATTGAATTAGGTCCCGGCGGAGGACAGATGGGGGGCCAACTTCTTTTCTGCGGTACACCTGCAGAGATGCTGGTTTGTAAACATTCGATAACCGCTCCTTTTCTGGCAGCCGAATTGCCTTTGGAGTAATGCCGTTATTTTTTGCCCCCGATCCAGGTGGCTTTTTTCCAAAGCCATTCGAAGGGTCCGTTTTTATGGGATTTCATCCACCAACAGGCAAAGCCGTATTGCAGGAGAAACAATACGATTCCGATAAAAAAACTTGCGGTAATTCCCATGTGTTTGTGTAATGCAAATCCCCAGCCATAGAACAACAGGGAACCCATGATCGATTGAGTGATGTAGTCTGTCAGGCTCATTCTGCCGTAAGGGATGAGTCTGCGCATGAGTCGGGCTATTTTAGAGGAGTAGAACAACAGGATCAGAATTGATATGATAAATACCATGAAAGCCAGATTGGCCAGGGATTGAAGGATGAGGTTCAGTGGTATCGTGACCGCTGTATTTGAGATAAATTCAGGCAGGATGCTGACTAATCCTGTCAATGGGAAAAAGACGATGATGCCGGTGAGTAGAGCTCTGAACCAGAATTTCATATTTTCTTCTGAATATAGGAATTTACCGGTACGCCCGATTAACATACCGAACATGAACAGTGCGGCCGTCTGGAATATACGGCCGTGTTCCCAGGCCCATGTGAGGCTGGCCAATTGGCCTTCCCACAAGTTCATTTTCAATGTTTCCCAGAATGTGCCGTTTTCCTGTACGGCAAATGCCTGTGTAAAATAATAGCCGGCCAGTTGTTTATCTCCTGTATAAGCCGGGTCGGTTAAGGCCGAAAATACGTCCCAACAGGCTATAGGTTGTAACATTAAGAAGGTAGCAGTAATCAGTATCCAGCGGGTACTCCACCGGCATACGGCAATCAGGACAAAGCCAACCATGGAATACATAACCAATATTTCGGCCGTGAAAAACATGGCGTTTAGATTACCCAGGAGGAACAATAGTGCCAGACGCCAGGCAAACCGGCCTCTGAAATCTTTTCCTTTTTCTCTTTGCCTGTTTTCCTGAATAAAGAAGCTGAATCCGAAAAGTAAGGCAAATATGGCATAAGCTTTGCCACCGAAAGTAAAAAACATGGATTCCCAGATTACCGTATCGGTGAATTTCAGCCATTCTCCCGTCACTTCGGGGAAGGAATAGAAGTTGTAATGTTCGATGCTGTGTAAAACAATAATTCCCATTACCGCAAATCCACGTAATATGTCTGCGATGTCAATGCGTCCGCTTGGCGTCGTACCTCTTGGTGTTTCCATGTAATTAAGGTTGAGATAAATAGCTGTTATGCGAAGAATAAGTATTCCTCTCTGATGGAACAAAGATAACAAATATATGATAAATTGTAAATTTTAGATTGAGGGTGTGGTTGGTAAGGAAAAGAAAGTTGTCTGATGATTTAAAATTATATTTAAGAGCATAAGGATTAGGATTTGTAATTTTGAATATTTATCTTTAAAAAGTTAAAATTTTGAATTGCAGATAATTGTATGAAATAGGTTAACCGATTGGTTTTTAATGCAGTACTATGAAGGTTTATGTAAAAAGAATGATATACGGTGTGTTGGGTGCCGTGGTCATTGTTATAGGGATTATATATTGGTATATGAATCGTCCGGAGGTATTGTGGGAGAAGGCTCAAAAGGCAAGGGGAGAGAAAGCGGTGAGTTATTTGACGCGTTTGTCGAAGAAAAGCGATCCGGAATGGAGTGGTAAGGCATATTATAAATTATTTTTAAGGAGTGATGGGGATACTTCTTTACTTATGGCTGCTGCCGTCAGGGATGAGCCTGGGGCCTGTTTGTTTTTGGGACAGAAGTATAAATCGGGTTGTGAATGGCTGAATCAGGATGTGAGCAAAGCACTGAAGTATTTGAAGTTAGCGGCAAAACTACCGGAAGGAAAATATGTTTATGAGGCGGATTGTGAATTGATAGAAATTTATTTGTTTGATTCCCGTTTCAGGGATTATGATGAGGCTGCCCGGCTGGTCCGGAAGTATTATGATCCCAATGCAGGTTTTTCGACCCGGAACAGGTTGGCTAGAAATTATGCCGGAATACTGACTTATATGGGGAAAGGGGGATACAGCCAGAATATGGATAAGGCTTTTGTATTGTTGAAAGATGCCCAAAGAGGAAGTGCAATGTTTTATTTGGGAAATGTATGGTTGCGCAAGTCCTTGTACGGCACTGAACGAATGGAGTATTGTATGACGGAGGCTATGAATTGCTATGTGACGGCTTTTGGGGGATATGTGGAAGAGGAAGACAGGCGTATGCGGGATAAGATTCTTACTGATTTTATAAATGAGTATAATGCTGCCAACGATCGATCGCATATGTATGGAAGAGACGAATATTATTATACCGGTGCTGTCGTTGCGGATTGGGAGTCTTTTCGGAATTACGATACCCGTTTTGAGTATGACGGAAGGGTAAAAAGGAATATTCCTAACGGAATGGGTGTCGGAAAATGGGAATTGGAGAAAGAATTGTTTTGTGGCTTGTGGGAAGACGGATATCCCAAAGAAGGTATTTATGCTTTGAATAACGGAGATGTTTATGTCGGAACTTTGAATAAAGGAAAATTTGTAAAAGGGACTTATTATTGTCGGGATAATACAAAAGTACAGTATTGACGGTAGGTGTGAAGTGGGGTGTTTTTAGTTCCGGGTTTTAAATCCGGGACGATCTAAAACTTTATGTGAAAATCTTTGTTATCTGCGGGATATAGGGGTAAAATGCTTATCTTTGTACACTCGTAATTACTTGGAATAAATTATTATAGATTATAAAGCATGAGTATAGTTTTCTATCAGAAAGACGCTACGGTATATGCCGTACATTACAGGGCGTCTGAAAATCCTCTTGATGTCAGTAAGCTGGAATGGTTATTCAGCGGAGCTAAACGGTTGAAGGAAGATTCGCTCGACGGTTATTTTATCGGTCCTCGTCGTGAAATGATTACTCCCTGGAGTACGAATGCCGTTGAGATCACACAGAACATGGGTATCAGCGGCATTTTGCGTATTGAAGAGTTTATGAAGACCGATCGTGAGCAAACCCCTTTCGACCCGATGTTGAAGGCGTTTTATAAGGGATTGGATCAACATTCTTTTACAATAGACAAGAAGCCGGATCCGGTTGTATACATTGAGGATATACGTGCTTATAATGTACAGGAGGGGTTGGCCTTAAATGCAGACGAGATTGCTTATTTGGAAGGTTTGGCCCGGAAGTTGGGACGTCCGTTGACGGATTCAGAAGTATTCGGATTCTCTCAGGTGAATTCGGAACATTGCCGTCATAAAATTTTCAACGGTACATTTATTATTGATGGAGAAGAGAAAGAGAGTTCCCTTTTTAAACTGATCAAAAAAACATCGCAGGAAAATCCGAACCGGATCGTATCTGCTTATAAAGATAATTGTGCTTTTATTGAAGGACCGAGGGTAGTTCAGTTTGCACCGCATACCCATGATAAACCGGATTTTTATGAAGTCCGGGAAATCGATACGGTAATATCCTTGAAGGCCGAGACTCATAATTTCCCGACGACTGTAGAGCCTTTTAACGGTGCAGCGACAGGTACGGGCGGAGAAATCCGGGACCGTATCGCCGGCGGTCAGGCAGCCTTGCCCCTGGCCGGAACTGCCGTTTATATGACTTCTTATCCGCGTTTGGATGCAGACCGGGCCTGGGAGGAACAGATTGATCCCCGGAAATGGTTGTATCAGACGCCGGAAGATATTTTAATCAAAGCGTCGAACGGGGCTTCGGATTTCGGAAATAAATTCGGGCAACCGTTGATTTGCGGGTCTTTGCTGACGTTTGAACATGAGGAGGACGGACAGACTTACGGATATGATAAAGTGATTATGCAGGCCGGGGGAGTCGGTTTCGGTAATCGCGAACAAGCTATGAAACACACGCCCGAGGTCGGGGATAAAGTGGTGTTGCTGGGGGGAGACAATTACCGGATCGGTATGGGTGGTGGTGCTGTGTCTTCTGTAGATACAGGCGTATATGCCGGAGCGATTGAACTGAATGCCGTACAGCGTTCTAATCCGGAAATGCAGAAACGGGTTTGTAATGCGATCCGGGCTATGGCTGAAAGCGAAGTGAACCCCATCGTTTCCATTCATGACCACGGAGCAGGCGGGCATTTGAATTGCCTGTCGGAATTGGTGGAGGAAACCGGTGGTAAGATTCATATGGAAAAATTACCGGTCGGTGATCCCACTTTGTCTGCCAAGGAGATTGTCGGTAATGAATCACAGGAACGGATGGGATTGGTGATGAAAGAGAAAGATGTGATTACATTGCAGCATATTTCCGATCGTGAGCGGGCGCCGATGTATGTTATCGGGGAGACGACCGGAGATATGAAGTTCACTTTTGAGAATGCCAATACCGGAGAGAAACCGATTGATCTGGAATTGAAAGATATGTTCGGGAATCCTCCCAAGACGATTATGGAGGATAAAACGATACAGGAAAAGTATACCGGTCCGGAATATTCTGCCGATAAGCTGGAAGAATATGTCGAGCAGGTTTTACAAATTGAGGCCGTTGCATCGAAGGACTGGTTGACAAATAAAGTGGATCGTTCTGTGACCGGAAAGATTGCACGTCAGCAGTGTGTAGGTCCGTTACAGTTGCCTTTGAGTGATGTTGCCGCCGTTGCTTTGGACTATTCCGGTCATCGCGGTATCGCTACTTCTATCGGGCATGCTCCGGTGGCTGCTATGGCCGATGCTTCTGCCGGATCGCGACTTGCTATTGCAGAGGCATTGACCAATCTGGTATGGGCGCCGATTGAAAAAGGATTGAAAGGGGTATCTCTTTCTGCCAATTGGATGTGGCCTTGTCGTAATCCGGGTGAAGATGCCCGGTTGTATCAGGCTGTACAGGCTGCCAGTGATTTTGCTATCGAATTAGGCGTGAATATCCCGACCGGTAAAGATTCACTTTCCATGACTCAAAAATATGGGGACAAGAAGGTATATGCTCCCGGAACCGTTATTATTTCTACGGTCGGAGAAGTTACAGACTTCCGAAAGGTCGTGGTGCCGGTGTTAAAAAATGATCCGGCGACGGAGATTATTTATGTCGATTTTTCATTTGATAAGCTGAAATTGGGCGGGTCCAGTTTTGCCCAGATTTTGAATAAAGTAGGTAGAGAGGTCCCTGATGTAAAGGATGGACAGTATTTTGCAGAAGCTTTCAAAGCTATACAGCAGTTGGTCGGGGAAGGGGTGGTTTTAGCCGGACATGATATTTCTGCCGGAGGTATGGTAACTGCACTTCTGGAGATGTGTTTTGCAGACAATCGGTTGGGATTGGATATCGATTTCTCTTTCCTGGCGGAAAAGGATATCGTCAAGATTCTGTTTGCGGAAAATCCGGGTGTGTTGATTCAGATTGCCGATAAAGATGCTAAGAAGGCGGCGGCTGTTTTTGAAAAAGTAGGAGTCGCTTATGCTTTCTTGGGAAAACCGGGAAAAGCCGGACAATTGAATATCCGAAAAGATGAGGCTTCCTGGATGTTGGATATTGCTTCTTTGCGCGATTTGTGGTTTAAAACTTCTTATTTGCTCGACCGTCGTCAAAGTGGCGAAGAAAAGGCGTTGGAGAGATATAAGAGTTATAAGCACAATGAGTTGAAATATAAATTTCCTGAAAATTTTACGGGCAGACTAGCTGATTTAGGGTTGGATATCCACCGGACGAAACCGTCGGGCGTGAAAGCTGCCATTATCCGGGAGAAGGGATGTCAGTGTGAGCGTGAAACGGCTTGGGCTATGCATCTGGCCGGTTTTGATGTCAAGGATGTGCATATGACTGATCTGATCAGCGGACGTGAAACACTGGAAGATGTGAATATGATCGCCTTTGTAGGCGGGTTTTCGAATTCCGATGTACTGGGATCGGCCAAAGGATGGGCGGGTGCTTTTAAATTCAATGAAAAAGCCCGTCAGGCCTTGGAGAATTTCTACAAACGTGAAGATACCTTGAGTATCGGTATTTGTAACGGTTGTCAGGTTATGGCGGAGTTGGGATTGATTTATCCGGAACATGAGGAAATGCCGAAAATGTTACATAACGATTCCCATAAATTTGAATCCGGTTTTGTAAATGTGACGATAGAGCCGAATGATTCCGTTATGCTGAAATCCTTGGCAGGCAGCCGATTGGGAATCTGGATCGCCCACGGAGAAGGAAAATTCAGTTTGCCGTATGCCGAAAATGAATATGTCATCCCGATGAAATTCAGCTACAATGCTTATCCGGCCAATCCGAACGGCTCCCCGTTTGCAACGGCTGCCATCTGTAGTAAAAACGGCCGTCACCTGGCTATGATGCCCCACCTTGAAAGAGCTATTTTTCCATGGAACTGGGCTTATTATGCAGAAGGACGTGCAGAAGATGAAGTGAGTCCGTGGATCGAAGCCTTTGTAAATGCCCGGAAATGGGTGGAAGCGCATAAGTAATATGGATTGACAAGCCGGAAAGACCGGCTTGGGTAATATAAAAGAAAAGCCGGGAGAACGCGATCATGTTTTTGCGTATCCCGGCTGATTTTATAAATATGAGTTTACAACCGGATAAAAAAATTGGGAGAATGCTATGGTGTGTTTGAAGGAGAGGAATTGGTCGGGGAATATGTATTGTTGCCGACCCGGCCTTTTACGGTGGAGTATAAACTGCCGGGAAGAGGGAATAATATGCCGTCCGGGAATGGCCCGAAAAATGACAGAGGCACATCAGGGGCGTAAATTGACTATCGGGAGTAATTTTGCTTATATACCGTTTTTCGTTTGAAATCTTCGGAACAGTATAAAAGAGTTTACGGAAAGATATATTCAGGAAAGTGATATAACACCTGGTATTATTTTGTAATTTTGTGCCTGGGATTCCGCTTTTACTGCATTTATAATTTCCGAATAGTATGATGATAAAGGATAAGCTTCTTTCTCCAAGTTTTTGCTATATTCTTGCTGCTAATTTTTTATTGTTTTTTGCTTTTTATCTGCTTTTACCGGTATTGCCTTTTTATCTGAAAGAACAATTTTTAGCCGGTAAATCCATGATCGGTTTTATACTTTCTTGTTATACCGTAGCTTGCTTGTGTATCCGTCCGTTTTCAGGGTATATGCTGGATACGTTTAGCCGCAAGCCTTTATATTTGTTATCTTATTTTATTTTTACCGTTATTTTCGGTGGGTATATGCTGGCCGGGGCATTGGCTTTATTTATCACTTTACGTATTGTACACGGTTTTGCTTTCGGTATGGTTTCTGTAGCGGGTAATACGATTGTTATTGATATTTTACCTTCATCGAGACGGGGAGAAGGGCTTGGGTATTACGGGCTTGCTAATAATATTGCGATGAGTTTCGGGCCCATGACCGGTTTATTTATGCACGGTGCCTGTTCCTATGAGGTTATTTTTACCTGTTCACTGGTGTCGGGCTGTTTAGGATTGATTATGGCTTCGTTGGTTAAGACTCCTTATAAACAACCGGTAAAGCGGGAACCTATTTCTCTCGATCGCTTTTTCCTGGTAAAAGGATTGCCTGCCGGAGTTTCTCTTTTGCTGCTTTCTATTCCGTATGGGATGACGACTACCTATGTCGCTATGTATGCAGAGGAAATCGGCATAAGGACCAGTTCGGGACTTTTCTTTACCTGTATGGCGGTGGGTTTGGCTGTATCCCGTATTTTTTCAGGACGGCAAGTGGATAAGGGCCGTATAACTCAGGTTATTTCTTTGGGTATGTATCTGGCGTGTATCAGTTTTTTTGCCCTTTCAGCCTGTGAAAGATTGATGGAATGGAATGCCGGAGTGACATCCGTTTTATTTTTGGGTATAGCCCTTTTGCAAGGTGTGGCTTTTGGAACAATGTTTCCGGCTTTTAATACTTTGTTTGTAAGTTTGGGTACGAACAGTCAACGAGGTACGGCGACATCGACTTATTTGACCAGTTGGGATGTGGGTATCGGCATCGGCTTAATGACCGGGGGTGTTGTGGCGGAGGCTTTCGGAGGTTTCAATCATGCTTACCTGATCGGAGGCTGCCTTACTGTCGTATCTACTTTATTTTTTGTTGTGAAAGTAGCTCCTCATTTTAACCGTAATAAATTGAGGTAGGTTTTTATTCGACTTCCTGCATTTCAATCAGATTATTGAGAATGGCAAACACCGTTAAGCCGGCCACCGATTTAATGCCGGTTTTCCGGGTAATATTTTTGCGGTGTGTGATGACGGTATGAATTGAAATGTGATGTTGTTCGGCGATTTCTTTATTAATCATTCCTTTTGCCACAGATATCAGTATCTCTTTTTCTCTTTCCGTCAATTCGTTTTCCGGTGTTACCGGAGTTGTGGGATTTGAGTCTACGACCTGGGATAGTTTGCGGATCATTTTCCCCTGATCGTCGGCAATGTCTATTATGGCTTTGTAATGTTTTAAAATTTCCGGTTCTATGTATTGATAGACGAGTGCCACGAGGGGTATTTCTTCTTTCCCGTTAAAAATCTCTTCCACACAATGCCGGTATTTGAAATCGATAATCATCGGGTTTAAGATGATTAAATTCGGATTTAAATTCCGGATACGCTCGGTGTAATGGCTGCAATCGGCTAACACCGCAATGATTTCGAATTCTTTATACGGTTTTAATAATTCCTGGATACCGGCACTGATAATGGCTGAAGGCTCAATCAGAACGACCCGGTAATGTTTCTTAGTGTATGTCATAACCGTTTTCCAATTTTTGCACTAACGGAATCAGTATTTTGTCTTCAATCAAGGTGTGTTTTCCCAAATCTTCTTCCAATGAAAAGATGTCGAACAGAAGGCTTATTCTTTTCTGATTTTCCGAATGATCCGGTAAATATTTGATGATGATGTTTTTCAGATCGTTCAGCTTGTCTTCTATATTCGTGTGGTTTTGTTCGAATATATCGATGTTATAACCGCTTGTCTGTTTCCCTTCTTGTTTGTTCAGGATATAGGGGAAAACTGTTTTTTCTTCGTATTCGAAGTGGTTGATTACTTCATTTTTATATTCTTCAAAAAAGCGGTCGAATAGTTGTGCCTGTTGCTTATTGAGTTCCCGGGTTATCTCCGAAAGATTTTCCTGGATGTTTTGAAGACGGTTATATAGATAATAGGTATGCGAACGCTGTAAGTAAAGCAGTAGTTGCCGGATGTCGATTTTGGAAATATCTTCACTTCCGGGTAAGTAATGGTCGAAAGAATATACATTACATATCATCACCATCAATACCGGAGAGATATTACGTTTTTTACAGTATTCTTCTATGGTCTGATCACCGAACCCGAGGCTCATTTGGAAGCGGGGGAGCAACAGAAGCAGTTTATAATCGGCTAAGATCAACTCGGCCATTTTCATATCGCTATTGTAAAGAGAGGGTTTTATCATATTTTGCAGATATATCTTTTCGGAAGGCAAATTTAAAATTTGTCGGTTAGAAATTCAATCCCTATTTATGGGGATATCGAAGAAAAAGGATTATAAACAAAAAGAACCGGTAAAACCGGTCCTTTTTAGTAGCGCTAAGGGGAATCGAACCCCTGTTTTAAGAATGAGAATCTTACGTCCTAACCCCTAGACGATAGCGCCTCAATGGTGTGGTAAAATCGTTTTGATTTTGCGCGACAAAAATAGGATTGTTTTTTGAATTGTCCAAATTTTGAGCCGGAAACAAAAGATTATTTTTAAAAATACTTTCTGCTTGTGTGACTCGAACATTTTATAAAAAAAATCGTTTGTAAAAGAGATTTTATTGCTTTATGGCAGAATATTACCGAAGCGGAGATTTTCAAGGCTTATGAAAGGTCTGAAATAAAGCAAAACCCCTAAATACGATAAACGATGAAAGTTGCAGAACAATTGGTAGACATGTTGGTTGCTGCCGGAGTGAAACGGATTTATGCCGTGACCGGCGATAGTTTAAATCAGGTAAACGATGCTGTACGGAGGAACGGTAAGATACAATGGATACATGTACGGCATGAAGAAACCGGGGCCTTTGCAGCCGGAGCGGAAGCACAATTGCACGGTGGTTTGGCTTGTTGTGCGGGGAGCAGCGGTCCTGGTCATGTTCATCTGATAAACGGTTTATACGATGCCCATCGTTCGGGAGCTTCCGTAATAGCTATTGCTTCTACTATTCTATCGGAAGAGATCGGAACGGATTATTTTCAGGAGACAAATACGATCCGGTTGTTTGACGATTGTAGTTTGTTCAATCAATTGGCTGTAACTCCGGAACAACTACCGCGTATGTTGCAGGGAGGAATGCAGGCGGCTATTACCCGGAAAGGAGTTGCCGTAGTCGGTTTACCCGGAGATCTGGCTGCGGATACAACGGATAATTTATCTTCTTCACCTTGTGTATTTCCGGTTTCGGTAAGGGCTTGTCCTTCTTTTGATGAATTACAGGAATTGGCCGATATTTTGAATAATGCGGAGAAAGTGACTCTTTTTTGTGGAATAGGAGCAAAGGACGCTCACGATGAATTGATACAGTTGGCCGGTTTGTTGAATGCTCCGGTTGCTTATTCTTTTAAAAGCAAGATGGAAATTCAGTATGATAATCCGAATGAGGTAGGAATGACAGGGTTGTTGGGTATGCCTTCCGGATATGAAAGTATGCATGAAGCAGACGTATTGCTGATGTTAGGAACAGATTTTCCCTATGCTTCTTTTATGCCGGTACATAACCGGATTATTCAGATAGATATCCGGCCGGAGCGTTTGGGACGTCGCGCTAAAATAGAAAGAGGGTTGTGCGGAGATATAAAAACGACTTTACAGGCATTGATACCGCATATTCTGCCTAAGACCAACGATACTTTTTTACGTAAGCAATTGGCTCGTTATGCCGAAGTAAAAAAGTATCTGAGCGTGTATGTTGAGGATAAGGGAGGAGAAAATAAAATACATCCGGAATACGTCATGTCTGTCGTAAATGAACTGGCAGCCCGGGATGCTGTTTTTACGGTAGATACCGGAATGACTTGTGTTTGGGGAGCGCGCTATCTGGAAGCTACCGGACAACGTAAGATGCTCGGCTCTTTTAATCACGGTACGATGGCGAATGCGATGCCTCAGGCTATCGGGGCAGCTTTGGCTTATCCGGGAAGAGAAGTTGTCGCTCTTTGCGGAGACGGCGGATTGTCGATGTTATTGGGAGATTTAAGTACGATTGTACAGTATAAATTACCGGTGAAATTGATTGTATTCAACAACAGGGCTTTGGGTATGGTGAAATTGGAGATGGAGGTTGCCGGACTACCGGATTGGCAAACGGATATGCAGAATCCGGATTTTGCCAAAGTGGCAGAAGCTATGGGAATGAAAAACTTTACCATACGGCATTCTGAAGAGGTTGCTTCTGTTTTGGGAGAGGCGTTTGATTTTGACGGTCCGGTACTCGTAAATGTTATGACAGATCCCAATGCCTTGGCGATGCCTCCGCAGGTCGAATGGGAACAAATGGTAGGGATGTTTAAATCTATGTATAAGCTTTTATTAAATGGTAAAGGCAAGGAAGTCATAGATACCATCCGCTCCAATTACAAACATATCCGGGAAGTTTTATAAAAACAGAATCCGGGAACTAATTATTCTGACTATGACTGTCTGACTTTCAGTTGTATATGAAATTCGTTTGCCGTCATGTCGATTCGTATATCGAGGTTGTTCTTTTCACATATACTTTTGACAATTGCGAGTCCTAACCCTGTCGCTTCTTTTTCGTGTCCCGATTTATTGAACCGGGCGAAAAGGTCGCCGGCAGGGATTATATTGTTGTAGGGATTCGTTACCGATAATGTAGAGTCGGTTGTTTGGATCCGGATATGGCCGTTTTTGATGTTGTACCGGATGGCATTTGACAGTATATTAGAGGTTAACATTTCAGCCAATAGGGGATGTAAGTAGAGTTTTAAATCGGCCGAATGTAATTTTTGTATTTTCAGGTTTTTCATTTCGATCATATCTTCATATGCTTGTAAAAAATCGTCAATGTAATTGTTTATGGAGATAAGTTTACCGGCAGGAAACTGGTCGTTGTTGATTTTTGCAATCGTCAGCATAAATCTGTTGAGACGGATGACACGGTCTACGGCACTGCTTACAGATTGAATCAGTTCCGTGTCTTTCATGCTATTCTGGTTGTTTTGTTGTAATAATTCAAGACGGGCCTTTACAATTGACAGAGGAGTTTGTAGCTCGTGGGAAGTCGTTTCTGTCAATTCACGTAAAGAAATATAGTCTTTCTGAATCCGGTCCAACATCCGGTTTAATACGCCATTTAATGTGTTGAATTCGTCAACCCGGCATTTGTTTACTTTTATTGTATGGAGGTTGAGCAGGTCGAATTCCTTTAACTGCTCCAATATTTGGTAAAAAGGATGCCAAAGGTTACCGACAAACCATTTGGTCCACCAGAGAGAGAACAGAGCAAATAAGATGAATAAAACCAGCAGGGATACACCTATGGCCCAAAGGACATCTTCGGTGTCTACTGTAGCTTGCCATAAAGTCAGCATATAATTATCGTTTTTCGTCTGTAGTGTGTAAGACAGAAGACGAAAAACTACCGTTTCTTTTTTATAAGGGCTGTACACCAATGTGTCACGGAAATATTCTTCCAGATAAATATCGGGATCTACGACTACGGCTGTTATACGACTATCGCTGAGTACCGGGTTGTCGGAGATAATCAGCGTGTCGTGTTCCCGGATGTAATGTTCTGTATTTTCCCGGTATTCTTTCAGTGTATGGTCGGCAGAACGGTGGATGAAGTAGGTGATGATACCGTAATGTGAGAGACTACCGATCATAAGTACCAATGATAGTGTCACCAGGGTATATCTTTTGTAAATTTTGGATAGTTTCATTTTTCTTTCAGGGTGAATTTATAACCTACGGCATATATCGTTTCTATATAGTCTTCTGCTCCTGCATCCTGTAGTTTTTTACGTAATTTACGCATGTGTGTATATAAGGCATCGAAGGTATCGGCGCCGATACCCATATAGTCTCCCCACAAATGTTCTACGATGGCTTCTTTTGTCAATACTCTTTCCCGGTTGATAATCAGATAAGTGAGTAAATCGTATTCTTTCCGGGTAAATTCGATTTCGTTTTCGTTGACGAATACGGCATGTAGGTCGGGGAGAATCCGGATTTCGTTGTATTTGAACTCTTTTTGTCCACCGAAATTTCTTCGGCGCAGAACGGATTTCAATCGGGCGTTTAGTTCCGAAAGGTTGAACGGTTTTGCCAGATAATCATCGGCACCGATATCCAAGCCTTTGATTTTGTCGTCGGTTGAGTTGCGGGCGGAGATAATGATAATACCGGCATCGGCTTTACGGGATTTCAGTTTGTAGACAATGTCCAGGCCGTTTCCATCCGGCAGGGTCAAATCGACTATGACACAATCATAGTCATATAAGAGTATTTTTTCTTCTGCAGTGGCGTAATCGTATACACATTCACAGATGTAACCTTCACAGTGAAGATAATTTTCAATGGAACCCGATAAATCTTTTTCATCTTCTATAATCAGTAATTTCATAATTTTTTATGGTTTGAAATCAAAAATAAATAATAAAACCCATACAAACCGAGCTTTTGCACTAAATTTCAAAAAAAATGCCGGATAAAGTAAATGTTCAGAATTTCTTTAGAATTGGATATTTTCTTTGTTTTCCCAAATAAAAACGGGGTTGTCCGGATATAACGGCAAAAACTAAAAAGTATTGTGAAATTAAATTTTTATGTTATGAGCAAAAAATTATTTATTTTCGGTTTAATACTGGCCTTAAGTGCTGCATTTACGGCTTGTAGTGATGATGATGGAGGTAAAGGTTCGCTTGCCAGTAAGGAGGAGATATTGTTGAAAAAGTATCCGAAAGCGGCGAATATCAACTGGAAGAAAAGTAACGATAAAAAATACGATATCGCTACTTTTACTTTACCTAAAGTAACGCCCAGAGCTATGGATTCCAATGTAGATACCGTATCGGTATGGTTTGGGAATAATGACAACATCCGTTTGGTAGATCAGGAAATTTCGTATAGTGAACTACCGGAAGCCATACGTCAATCTTTTGAGAAAACCAAATGTAATCCGGTAAAGGGAATTTCAGAACAGACATTGATCAATACCTTATATAGCGATGCACAGGTATGGGAAACCGATGATGTTTATAAATTAGAACGTGACGGTGTTGTATCTTATAAGATCGAAATGGAAAGTGTCCGGAATGAGGTGGAAATCGATCTCTATTATGATGTGCAAGGTATATTGCTCAAAGAAGTAGAGGATGACGGGGATCGGGAAGAAATGCCGCTTGAAATCCCGGATGCCGTTAAGGATTGGGTGGCCCGGAATCATGCCAATGCCGAAATTATCGATTATGAATCCGAGAAAGAGGATGGAGTCGTGGAACATGAGTTGGATTTAAAAGAAGGAAAGATAATTGTAGAGATTACTTTGGTGGAAGAAAACGGAACTCTTAAATTGGATGAAGAAGAGTATAACTATCCGGATATAAATGCTCTTCCTGCTGATATAAAAACTGAAGTGGAAAAGGCTATAGCCGCACAATCTGTCGTTACAGCAGAAGATATCGAAGACATTGAGATGGTTAAAGAGGAGGGGGCTGAAATATATACCATCGAATTTGAAAAAGGGGACGATGAGTATGAACTGAAAATTACCAGAAACAGCGATCAGACTATTACAGTCGGGGATATTGTTCTGGAATCCTGACAAACCAATTGAATTCAAACAGCCATTACAATGGAAAAGGTCGTTGATTGTCAACGGCCTTTTTGTGTATTAATTCAGTAAGTCGTATCGTCTGAAATCTCTCATTGTCAATATCATTGTTCCGGTATCTTACCTGCAACCCAACAGCCGGTTTATCATTTCTGATTAAATATTTTAAAATCATCATCTATGTAATTATGCTTTCTCAAACATGATATTCATAAATTTTATATTCATAGTTGAATAAAAATATTAATAATTCGATAATTTGGATATATTTGTAGACAAATAAGTGATAACTTAATATTA